>CALCJW010000214.1:0-12093 GCA_937967235.1 uncultured Clostridia bacterium | reverse complement strand
ACACATGATAATGACGGAGACGACTGCCATACGGAAGCCGTTTTTGAAGATGCCGGGTGCCTGGATGCCAAGAAACTCGCCGGAATCGAGACCGCGCAGCAGCCACTCGAGGCTCGCGATGTACAAAAAGCTCGTGATGACGGAGCCCGTGATCGAGCCGATGCCGCCGATGACGACGATAAGCAGGATTTCATAGGTCATCGTGCTCTTAAACGAGAGCGCCTGCACCGTGCCCATGTACATGGCCAGCATACCGCCGCCGACACCTGCGAAGAACGAGGAAATGATGAATGCCAGACGCTTGTGGTGCGCGAGGTTGATGCCCATGGCCTCCGCCGCGATCTCATCGTCACGGATGGCCTTGAATGCACGTCCGTAGGTCGAGTTCACGAGCAGCAGAATGATGGCGATGAACAGGCCAATTAGAATTAAGTACGAGCTTGCGCCGCCAAGATCGGGGTAGCTCTTGAGAAGGTTCGAGCCGTTCGTGAGCGGACCCAGTGCGTTCCACTGGAAGAACGCACGTACGATCTCGGCAAAGCCCAGCGTCGCGATGGCAAGATAGTCGGACTTCAGGCGAAGCACCGGCAAACCGATCAGGTACGCAACGAGCGCCGCAATGAGGCCGCCGATCATGAGCGCCACGATCATACCGACCACGGAGCCCACGTTCTGGCCGAAAATACCGGAGAAAACTTCGGGAAGCGAGAACTTCACGATGCCGCCGTTAAAATACTGGTACACGCCTGCGCGCTTGTCGACGGGGATGCTCAGAACGGCATAGGCGTATGCGCCAAGGAGCATGAAGCCCGCCTGGCCGAGGGAAAATAGACCCGTAAAGCCGTTGAGCAGGTTCATGGAAACAGCCACGAGCGAATACACAGCCGCTTTTTTGATGACTTTGATCGCAATATGGTAGCTCGGAAGCTTTGCGTCGAGATAGAACGCGACGGCTAAGACGACGAGCAGGATCACCGCAATGATGATGGATTCGCGCTTGTTGTTCGTTTTCATATCCGGCACCTCCTCAGACCTTGTCGGTGGCTTTCTCACCGAACAGACCTGTCGGCTTGACGCACAGAACGACGATCAGGATCACGAACGTGAACGCGTCGGAGAACGTGGAGTAGCCGATGCCCTTGATGAGCTCTTCGCACAGACCGATGATGAACGCGCCGACGACCGCACCCGGGATCGAGCCGATGCCGCCGAAGACCGCCGCGACGAACGCCTTCAGACCCGGCATGCCGCCGGAGGTGATGGCCACGTTGGGGTAGTTCGTGAAGTAAAGCAGTGCGCCGACGGCCGCGAGGAACGAGCCGATGACGAACGTGAAGGAAATGACGGAGTTAATTTTAATGCCCATGAGCTGCGCCGTCTCAAAATCCTTGGAGGCTGCGCGCATGGCCATACCGATTTTCGTCTTCTTGGTCAGCCACACGAGAACGGCTACCAGTAAAATGGTCAGAACCGGGGTGACGAGCGTGACGCGCTTGGTCTGCGCGCCGAAGACGGTGATCATGTCGGAAACCCACGGAATGGGGTTGGTTACCGGCTGGGGAAGACCGCCGGTCAGGTAGAACGCAAGGTTCTGAATGAGATAACTCACGCCGATGGCGGAGACCATCAGGGACATTCTCGGCGCAGAGCGCAGCGGCTTATAGGCGGCGCGCTCAATGACGAAGCCGAGCAGCGCTGTCAGAATGAGCACCAGCGGAATCGCCAGGACCATCGGCAGCGAGGCGGACGCGTAGACCATAATGAGGCCTGCGACCATGAAGACATCGCCGTGGGCGAAGTTGATCAGACGCAAGATACCATAGACCAGCGTGTAGCCGATGGCAATGAGCGCGTACTGACCGCCTGCGGAAATGCCGTTGATGACGTAGGGGAGCAGCCCTTGCATAGTTCGGAACCTCCTGATTAGATTGAAGGATCATGGAGGCTCTACCGCAAAGGCTGCGGAACAGCTTCCCGTATCCTACGAGAGCCAGCAAAAGCGGGGCTTTTGCTGGAAAGGGATTGCACCTCGACTGCGCGCATAAATTTTGCGCACTGCGCAAAATTTCTACACTTGCGAGGTGAGACGTATTTTCCGGTCGGCGGAGCCGCCGGATAAAATAATTTTTAATTCATTTCGCCATCTGCGGATGGCGAAACTCTGCGAGGCTTGGGATTGGCTCTGGTGGGGCTGCCCCCACCAGAGCCGTGAAAAAACTGTTTGATTTACAGCTGAGAATTACTGCTCGACAGTCTGGACGGCGACGAATTCCCATGCGCCGGTTTCAGTGTTGGCTTCCTTGATGTAGGCAGCGTCGCGCTTGGCATCGCCAATGTCGTCAAATTCGATTACGCCCGTGACGCCTTCATAGTGCACGCCGGGAAGCGCGGCCAAGATGGCGGCGGGGTCGGTGGAATCGGCAGCCTTGACGGCCTCGAGGGCGGTGAAGTATGCGTCATAGCCCATCGCGGTCACGCCGGCAACGACGTCATTGCCGCCGTTGTTGGTCATCATGTCGGGGTTCTCGTTGAGCCACTTCTTGATGCCCTCGTCGAATTCCGGCGAGCCGCCTTCCTGATAGAAGGTGGTGACGAGCAGGCGGACGTCCTTGCCCTTGGCGGACTCGAGCACCATGTTGTTATCGACGGTGTCGGTGCCGAGGATCGCGCCCTTGAAGCCCTGCGCGGCGGCGGCCTCAATGATCAGCTGTGCGTAGTTGGTGGAAACGGGGCAGAAGATAACGTCCGCGCCGTCGGCCATGGCGTTATTGATGTAGGAAACGAAGTTTGCGTTGCCCTCGGGGAAGTCCTCGGAGACGACCTCACCGCCGAGACCCTTAAAGGCCTCAGAGAAGTAGTATACCAGACCCTGATCGTAGTCAGAGCCGAGCATGGCCAGCGTGTAGGCCTTCGTTGCGCCCATTTCCTTAAAGGCGTAGTTGGCGTGAACGGTGCCCTGGAACGGATCGAGGAAGCAGACGCGGAAGTAGACCGAGCAGTCGGACGTGACCTGCGGGTTGGTGCAGCCAATGCCGATGGCCGGGATACCGGCTTCTTCAAAAACCTTGCCGCCGGCCATGGAAACGCCGGAGCCGTAGGAGCCGAGAACGACGGAAACGCCGCGGTTGACCAGTTCGGAAGCTGCGGACGGACCGTTTTCAGCGGTCGTGCGGTTGTCGACGATCTCAAGCTGGATGTCGTAGGTTTCGCCGCCGATTTCGATGGTCGGCTGGACGAAGTTGCCATACTGCGCGCCAAGCGTTTCCTGCTTGCCGCCAGCGCCATTGTCGCCGGTCAGCGGCTCGAAGATACCAACCTTCAGAACCTTGTTGCCGGATGCGGCAGTCGTGGTTTCGGAAGCTGTGGTCTCAGTGGTTGTGGTCTCAGAGGTCGGGTTTTCTGTGGTGGACGTACTGGCGCAGCCAACGAACAGGCAGGCCAGCATGCAGAGGCAAAGAAGCAATGCGATGGTCTTTTTCATGAAACGTGATCCTCCTTACAAAACTGTCCGCGATGGGTAGACCCCAGGCGGTTTTATTATTATAGCCAATCAATTGTAAAAAGGCAAGCGCTATTTTGTGCGTTTTGCTGGAATATGCGAAAAAATAGATAGACTTACGTGCTTTTTATATAGCAAAAATCCGGAAAACTTCGCAAAAATTCCCAAACAAAATCCAATAAATTTTCAGGAAACCTTCTAAAATTTCGGAATTTTTCTATAAAACTGTCCTTGTTCCGCGCAGAAAGTCCACAAAACGTACGCCGTACAAAATCACGAAAAAGGGAAGACCCGGCAGGGCGCGTACCCTGCCGGGGGTGCTGCATTTTTTCTCGCGGGGAAAGATCTTAACGTGCTTAACAGATTACTCGATGCCCTGAACCTTCACGAACTCCCATTCGCCGGATTCGGTGTTGGCCGATTTGATGTAGGCCGCGTCGCGCTTTGCGTCGCCGATCTCGTCGAATTCGATCAGACCCGAAACGCCGCTGTAGCTCACGCCGGGAAGCGCTGCGAGCACGGCAGCGGGATCGGTGGAGCCGGCCGCCTTAATGGCTTCGAGTGCAACGAAGTATGCGTCGTAGCCCATTGCCGTCACAGCGGAGACCATGTCGTTGCCGCCGTTGTTGGTCAGAGCGTCGGGATTCTCGTTCATCCACGCCTTGATGCCGGAGTCGAACTCGGGCGCGCCGCCCTCCTGATAGAAGGTCGTGATTTCCACATTGACGCTCTTGCCCTTGGCAGACTCGATGACCATGTTGTTGTCCCACGTATCGGAGCCGAGGAGGTGACCCTCAAAGCCCTGTGCGCTGGCAGCCTCAATGATCAGCTGCGCATAGTTCGTGGAGACCGGAGCGAAGATAACGCCTGCGTCCGCTGATTTGGCGTTGTTGATGTAGGAAACGAAGTTTGCATTGCCCTCGGGGAAGTCCTCGGAGACGACCTCGCCGCCGAGCGCCTTAAACGCTTCCGTGAAGTAGTAGACCAGACCCTGATCGTAGTCAGAGCCGAGCATCGCCAGCGTGTAAGCGGTGGTAACGCCGAGCTCCTTGTAGGCGTAGTTCGCAAGGACGGTGCCCTGGAACGGATCGAGGAAGCAGATTCTGTAGTAGACGCTGCAATCGGAGGTCACCTGCGGGTTGGTGCAGGTCACGCCGATGGCCGGGACGCCGGCTTCCTGGAAGACCGAGCCGCCCGCGATCGAAACGCCGGAGCCGTAGGAGCCGAGGACGATCGATACGCCGCGGTTCATAAGCTCGGAAGCAGCCGAGGGGCCGTTTTCCGCCGTCGTGCGGTTGTCGACGATCTCGAGCTTCACATCGTACGTCTCGCCGCCGATTTCCACGGTGGGCTGTACGTAGTTGGCATACTGCATGCCGAGAATCTCCTGCTTGCCGCCAGCGCCGTTGTCGCCGGTCTGCGGCTCAAAGACGCCGATCTTGACGACCTTGTCGCCGGAAGAAGCGGAAGAAGATTCCTCAGAAGAAGCGGCTTCCTCAGAAGAGGCAGTTTCTTCGGAAGCGGCGGGAGCGGATGCTTCCGCACTGCTCTCGGACGATGCGGGTGCGCTCTGGCTGGCGCAGCCGGCAAAGACGCTGAGTACCATCAGAACGCAAAGCAATAATGCGATCAGCTTTTTCATGTTCATTCCTCCTGAAATGTCCACGTATTAAAGACAACTGTACGCGAACTAAATTATGCTCCCAATTATAGCGGCAAGCGCGCAAAAAAGCAAGAAGAATCTTATCATTTTTTGTAAAAATTATGTCCGAATTATGTCCGCGACCTGTTCAAAATGTAAAAAAGCAGGAAAAGGTATGAAAAATTCTAAAAAATGAATGATTTATAACGAAAATAGTTCGTAAATTACTTGGGCAAAATGCGCACGAGACTGCATATGGACAACGTTCGTCCGCGATACATGGACTTTTGCCGAAAATCCTCCAATCCAGCGTCCTTCTACCCGCGACGCATGTCCGCCTATACAGGATTTTTGAGGCACTTCCTCTGCTCAGAAACAGAAGATTTTCGGAAATTCTGTAGGGGCGGACGCCTCTGTCCGCCCGCAGAAAAATCCCGGTTTTATGAAAATCTTCGGCGAATTCGTACTGCCAAAGGACGGAAAGCCGCGTCCGCCCCTAGGAAAGGAAAAGCCGGAAGACAGGCTGTCTTCCGGCTTTGGGAAACATATTAAAGCTCGCAGTTGCCGACGGTTCTCGGGAACGGGAGCACGTCGCGGATGTTGGAGATACCCGTGAGGTACATGACGCAGCGCTCGAAGCCGAGGCCGAAGCCGGCGTGGCGGGTCGAGCCGTATTTGCGCAGGTCGAGATAGAAGCCGTAGTCCTCGGGCTTGAGGCCGAGCTCGTTCATGCGGGCAAGGAGCGTGTCGTAGTTGTCCTCGCGCTGGCTGCCGCCGATGATCTCGCCGATGCCGGGCACGAGGCAGTCCATCGCCGCGACGGTCTTTCCATCCTCGTTGAGCTTCATATAGAAGGCCTTGATCTCCTTGGGGTAATCGGTGACGAAGACCGGACGCTTGAAGATCTGCTCGGTGAGATAGCGCTCGTGCTCGGTCTGGAGGTCGCAGCCCCAGAAGACCTTGTAGTCGAACTTGTCGTTGTGCTGCTCGAGAAGCTTCACAGCCTCGGTGTAGGTCACGTGGCCGAATTCGCTCGTCATGACGTGGTTGAGCCGGTCAAGAAGGCCCTTGTCGACAAACTGGTTGAAGAACGCCATTTCTTCCGGCGCATTCTCGAGAACATACGAGATCACGAACTTGATCATGTCCTCGGCCACACGCATATCGTCCGACAGGTCCGCGAACGCCATCTCGGGCTCAATCATCCAGAACTCGGCGGCGTGGCGCGTGGTGTTGGAATTTTCGGCGCGGAAGGTCGGGCCGAAGGTGTAGATATTGCGGAAAGCCTGTGCGAAGGCCTCACCGTTCAGCTGACCGGAGACGGTCAGATTCGTCTCCTTGCCGAAGAAGTCTTCGGAATAGTCGATCGAACCATCCTCGCGCCGCGGCGGGTTGTTGAGATCGAGCGTCGTCACCTGGAACATTTCGCCGGCGCCTTCACAGTCAGAGCCTGTGATGAGCGGCGTGTGGACATAGACGAAGCTGCGCTCCTGGAAGAACTTGTGGATCGCATAGGCGATGATGCTGCGCACGCGGAACACGGCCTGGAAGGTGTTGGTTCTGACACGCAGATGCGGAAGTGTCCGCAAAAACTCCATGGAGTGGCGCTTAGGCTGGATCGGGAAATCGGGGGTCGACGGGCCCTCGACCGAAATTTCGCTCGCCTGAATTTCAAACGGCTGCTTTGCATCCGGCGTCACGACCAGCGTGCCGGTCACGATCACAGCGGCGCTGATGTTCAGCTTCGAGATCTCCTGAAAGTTTGCGAGCTCCGCGCCGAAGACGACCTGCACCTGCGAAAAATACGTGCCGTCGGAGAGGTTGATGAAGCCGAAATTTTTGCTGGCGCGCAGGTTGCGGACCCAGCCGCCGACCTTTACGGTCTTGCCGTCAAAGCGTTTCGTGTCTTCAAATAACGAACGAACGGGAGTCAGTTGTTCCATCATGGTCAATTTCCTCTTTCTGCGGCCAAACGGCCAATATATTCATCTTAGAGTAGCATAATTCCCGCGTCTTTGCAAGCTTTCTGCGTGTTCTCGTCCCAGAGGCTCGACTGTACCTCGCCGATGTGGCAGGTGCCGATCATGAGCATGCAAAGACGGCTCTGGCCGATGCCGCCGCCGATGGTAAGGGGCAGCTCGCCGTTCAGCAGCATCTTGTGGAACGGAAGCTTGGCGCGCTCCTCGCAGCCGGCAAGCTTCAGCTGACGCGCGAGGCTTTCTTCGTCGACGCGGATGCCCATCGAGGAAATTTCAAATGCGCACTCCAGAACCGGGTTCCACATCAGAATATCGCCGTTGAGCGCCCAGTCGTCGTAGTCCGGCGCTCTGCCGTCGTGCGGCTTGCCGGACTTCAGCTTGCCGCCGATCTGCATGAGGAAGACGCTGTGGTGCTCGCGGAGGAGCGCGTTCTCGCGCTCCTTGGGGGTCTTTTCGGGGTACATGTCTTCAAGCTCCTGCGTGGTGATGAAGAACACGTCGCGGTCGAGTTTCGTGTGAAGGCTCGGGAAGGCGACACCGAGCGCGTCATTTGTCTCGCAGACTGCGCCCACGATGTCGCGCACGGTGCGCTTGAGGTACGTGACGTCCCGGTCCTCTCGCGTGATGACCTTTTCCCAGTCCCACTGGTCGACGTAGACGGAGTGAAGGTTATCTACCTCTTCGTCGCGCCGGATGGCGTTCATATCGGTAAAAAGACCCTTACCGGGGTTAAACTCATAGCGCTTGAGCGCCAGGCGCTTCCACTTGGCCAGCGAATGCACGACCTGCGCGTTTACCCCAACGTCCGGAATGTCGAAGCCCACCGGCCGCTCATACCCATTTAAGTTGTCGTTCAGGCCGGAATTCTCCTCCACAAAAAGGGGTGCGGATACTCTGCGCAGATTCAGCGCATTGCCCAGATTGACCTGAAAATTGCTTTTGATGAATTCAATGGCGCGCTGCATTTCGTACGTGGACAGCGGCGCGCGGTATCCCTGCGGGATCACGAGCTTGCTCATAAAAATGGGCTCCTTTCTGAAAAATATGCCAAAATTATAGTATAGCTTCCCGAATTTTGCAAGAGATATTTATGCAAAAGGGAAAACTTTGCGGCGAGGCTCCTGCGGGGCGTTTTTTCTCCAAATCCCGCTTTCCTTTTGAACGGATTTATAATACAATAGTATCGGCCAATACCGGGTCATCCGATTCTATATAAATGATGTGGAGTGATTTCCCTTGCAAACGGTTTTGCTGGTCTTCGACATCGGCACAAGCGGCCTCAAAGCGTCGCTCGTCGATGAGAGACTGAATATTCTGCGAAACGTGACCGCCACCTATCCGACGCACTATCTGCCAAACGGCGGCGTAGAGCAGGACGCGGCCGACTGGTGGATGAGCGCGGTGCGCGCGATGCTTATGCTTCGCGAGCTCGTGCCGGAATACCTCAAACGAGTTGACGCGATCGGCGTTTCCGGCCATATGCTGGGCCTTTTGCCGATGGACGGTGACGGGCAGGCGCTTCGGCCGGCGATCATTCGGCGCGATACACGCGCGAAGGACGTGGCAAAGGCGCTGGAGGATACATACGGCGCGGACTATTTCTACCGCATTTCCGGCAACGTCCTGACCCCGAACCTCACGCTCTCCAAGGCCGTGTGGCTGAAGAGAACCGAGCCCGAGGTCTACGAGAGAACCGTGAAGTTCCTGCAATGCAAGGACTATCTTGTTTATCGCCTGACAGGTAATATGGACTCCGGCGATTTTTCGGACGCGTCGCGCGCCGGGCTCATGAACCTCTCCACGCGCGATTATGACTACGATATGCTGGACGACCTCGGCCTGCACGCCGAAAAATTCCCGACGCTCCGCCCCTCCTGCGCGATTGCGGGCAGGCTCACCGAGGAGGCGGCCTACCATCTGGGGCTGCGCGCGGGGATCCCGGTCTCCGTCGGCGGCGGCAACGGCATGTGCGAGAGCGTGGGCGCGGGTGTGGCGCAGGACGGCGCGTATTACATGAGCCTCGACACGGCGGCATGGATCGCGGGGCAGTCGAAGGAGCCGTTTTTCGATCCCCAGCGGCGGCTGGGACACATCTGTACGTTAGATGGCCGGAGCTTTTCTGTCTTCGGCGCGATGCGCTGCGCGGGTAAATGCGTCAACTGGGCGCAGAAGCTCTTTGAGGTCGGCTCGCCGAGAGCCTTTGACGCGGCGGCCAGCAACATCCCGGCAGGCGCGGAAGGGCTCATCTTCCTGCCTTACTTAGAGGGCGAGCGGTCTCCTGTTTATGACGAACAGGCGCAGGGCGTGTTCTTCGGCATGACCCAGCAGCACCGGCGCGAGCACTTTCTGCGCGCGGTACTCGAGGGCGTAGGCTGCGGCCTGAGCCAGATCCTGGACGTTCTTCGCGAGCGCGGCGAAATTCTTGATCTTCGCATCATCGGCGGCGGCGCGAAGTCGAAGGTCTGGAAGCAGATTATCGCGGACCTCTGCGAGGTGCGGCTGCACGACGTGACGACGTTATCCGACTCGGCGGCAACACTCGGCGCGGCTGCGGCGGCAGGCGTCGGCATCGGGCTCTTTGACAGTCTTTCGCAGGCGGTCTCCTGCATCGCGCAGGCGAGCGTCCTTTCCCCCGAGGAGGAAACGTATCCGGCCTATCGCGCCCTTCGCGCCCGATACGACTGCCTCTATCCGGCGCTTGCGCCCGTGTTCCATCAGAAATAAAAATCCCGCCCGTAAGATCATGCACTGGTCTTGCGGGCGTTTTTTCTGCCTCAAGTGTTTATCGGTGCGCTTGCAGCCAATCGCAGATCATCTCTGCGGCGGGTCTGGCGGTGGATTCCTGCATGGCGTTTCGCATGGAAGAAAGGCGCGCTTCGTCGTGCGCAAGCGAAAGGGCCAGGTCTGCGATTTTTTCCGGGGTGTCCGCTGTGACAGCCATGCCTGCGCGGAGAAAATAGTCGAGGTTGTGCTCCTCGCAGCCCGCGACCGCGTCAATTAAAACCATCGGAAGGCCTGCCGCGACAGCCTCGCTCGTGCTGAGCCCGCCTGGCTTTGTCAAAAATACATCCGTTCCTTGCATGAGCTTCGGCACGTTGTCGATCTGCCCCAGAATCCGAATGTTCGGGTAGTCGCCTGATAGCTTCGTGAGCTTTTTGAGCAGCGTCTCGTTTTTGCTGCAAGCCACGGAAAGCACGTCGGTATCGTTCATTTTCTCGCGCAGCACCGCCGTGATTTCCGCCATCGGCCCGCAGCCCATGCTTCCGCACATCATAAGAAGGTGCGTCTGGGAGGGGGCGATTCCGAGCGCTTTTTTTGCCTGCGCTTTGTCAGAGGCCTGATAAAACGCTTTTCGTACGGGCATGCCGCTTGCAACGAGCTTGCCTTCCGGAATTCCGCAGCGGACGAACTCGTCTTTGAGAAGGCCGGATGGCATGAAGTACCAGTCGAGTCTGGAATCCGCCGTGCACGGAGAGCAGGTGTAGTCGGTTGAGACGTGGCTTGTTGTGATGCTCAGGCCCGGATGGCGGCGGAGGACCTCTGTCAGGGCAAGAGCAGGGAAGACGTGCGTGCAGATGACGTTGCTGTAGCTGTTATTTACAATGTAGTCGTACATCCGGTCTGCACCGGAGGTGATGTACTTGTAGACGGGCGTTCCCTCGCGGAACAGGTCGTCTTTTTCTTCGGCTTTTTCATATCCAGCGCTGAAAAATTTCGGCGCGTGCAGATAGATCCGCGTGTGCCAGTTGGAAATGAATTTGGAGGCGCGCTTGGAGATGAACAGCAGTGCGTCGATGACGTCGCAGGTCTCCCCGCGGCTCTGATAGACTTCCTGAATGGCCCGGGCGCAGGAATTGTGCCCGGCTCCTGTGTTGCAGCTCAAGATCAATGTGCGCATGCTCACGCCTCCTTTCGGCTCGTTCGGCGGGTTTGCCGCGCCAGAAGCTTTTGCAGCCGCGGGCGGTTGTAGCGCTGAATGAGAAGAAACGGCAGATTGCCGAATACAATATAAATAACCGTCAGGAAAACGCCGCCTGTTCCCGGCCAGATTTTAAGAAGAAACAGCCCCGCGATGCACAGAAGTCCGTGCGTGAGCTCCGCGACGCAGGTTTCCTGAATCATCAGGGGTAAGTCCTGCGCGGTCTTCTGTGTGAGGGCTTTTGCGGGCATGAGCTTTTTGAAAAGCCTGCTCATATCCGGTACCTTGGATTGCCACTTGCGAATCTGCAGCGCCTTCCAGAGCCTGTCCTCCCACGCGTAGGTGCGGAAGGGGAATTTTTCGGGGTGCAGCCAGCGCTTCGGCAGCAGTCTTCCGAGGAAAAAGGACAAAACGCCAAGCGCGGCGGCATAGGCAAAACAAAGGATACATTCTTTCATGGACACGTCGACTCCTTCTGCTTTCGGATTTTTTCAGCATAGCACAGACATGTGTTCGAAAAAATGGACAATTGCGATTAAATGCCCCCAAACGCGACACTTTTGGAAATTTGCCTAAAAACCGACGCGCCCCAGCGGGGATTCAAGACAGACGAAAAAGCGGCCCACCCGATTGGGTGAACCGCTTTTGGAGGGGCTTTGCAGATTCGAACTGCCGAAGGTTCGCCGCAAGCGGCCAATCTTCGTTTGCCGGATTGGATCTGCGCTTCGCGCATGAGGTCGGCAGTTCGAATACCAAGAGATGCGAAAAACCGGTTCATCCCAATGGGACAAACCGGCTTTTGGAGCTGCTGGGCAGATTCGAACTGCCGACCTCGTCATTACCAATGACGCGCTCTACCGACTGAGCTACAGTAGCATGGCTGTTTCAAACAGCTTCATCATTATAGCATAAAGAAGCGGTTTGTCAAGAGGGAAATCGAAAAATGTTTGGAAAAATTCCGGGCGCGGCAGAAAAATAGTGCTTGCTTTTCACATGCGTATATGATAAAATACCCAAGTCTGTAAAAAGGACGGTCCTCTGCCACGGCCGGCAC
>CALCJW010000213.1:0-12083 GCA_937967235.1 uncultured Clostridia bacterium | reverse complement strand
CCCTCAAAAAAGCAGGCGCAATCATGGGCTCCGGCGGCCTTGTCGTCATGGACGAGGATACCTGCATGGTCGAGACTGCCCGCTTCTTCATGAACTTCACCCAGAGCGAAAGCTGCGGCAAGTGCGTACCGTGCCGCGAAGGTACGAAGCGCATGCTCGAAATTCTGACGCGTATCGTGGAAAATAAGGGCTCGCTTGAGGACCTCGACATGCTCGAGAATCTCTCCCAGACCATCCGCGAGACGGCGCTCTGCGGCCTCGGTCAGGCGGCGTGCAACCCCGTTTCCAGTACGCTCAAGGCGTTCCGCAACGAATATCTTGCCCACGTGGTCGACCACCACTGCCCGATCTGCAACGGGCCGAAGGCGCATCTGGCCATTGATCCGGAAAAGTGCAAGGGCTGCGGCAAGTGCAAGAAAAACTGCCCGATGGACGCGATCGAGGGCGAAAAGAAGAAACCGCATACCATCGATCCGTCCAAGTGCATCCAGTGCGGCGCGTGCCAGTCCGGCTGCCCGTTCGATGCCATTGAACTTGTGAAGGAGGAGGGTTAAACGTATGGCAAAAGGTAAAATGTACGTCGACGGTATTTGCGTGCCGTTTGACGGAGAAAAGAACGTCCTCGCGGTCATCCGCAAGGCCGGAATCGACATGCCGACGTTCTGCTATTACTCCGAGCTTTCTACCTTCGGCGCATGCCGTATGTGCGTGGTAGAAAACGAACAGACTGGTAAAATCGACGCCTCCTGCTCCATGGAGCCGCGCGACGGTCTGCGCATCCGCACGAACACCGAGCGGCTGCTCAAACACCGCCGGATGATTCTTTCCCTGATGCTCTCGTCCCATTGCCGCAGCTGCACCACCTGCGAAAAAAGCGGCAACTGCCGATTGCAGGAACTGGCGCTGCGCTTCGGCGTGACGAATATCCCGTTTGAAGACACCCGTCCGCATTATGCGCTGGATGAGACAAGCCCCGCAATCGTCCGTGACCCGGGCAAGTGTGTCCTTTGCGGCGACTGCGTGCGCGTGTGCAACGAATTGCAGGGCATGAGCATTCTGAACTTTGCGCACCGAGGCAGCAACGTTCAGGTTATGCCGGCATTCGACCGCCCGATGAGCATGACCAAGTGCGTCACTTGCGGCCAGTGCGCGGCCGTCTGCCCGACCGGCGCCATTACCATCCGCAACCAGATCAACGACGCATGGAAGGCGCTGCATGATCCGGAACTTCGCGTTGTCGTCCAGATTGCCCCTGCCGTCCGTGTTGCACTCGGCGAAGCGTTCGGCCTTGCCCCCGGCGTGAACGTGCTCGACAAGATGGTCGCCACGCTCAAGCTCATGGGCGCAGACGAGGTCTACGACACCACATTCGCGGCGGATATGACCGTCATGGAAGAGACGGCGGAATTCCTCCAGAGACTCGAGAAGGGCGGCCCGTTCCCGATGTTTACGAGCTGCTGTCCGGCATGGATCAAGTATCTCGAGAAGGAGGATCCCAAATATCTGCACAATATTTCGACCTGCAAGTCCCCGATGCAGATGTTCTCCGCCATTCTCCGCGCACAGGAAAAAGAAGGCGGCAAGAAGCTCTATCACATCGCCATCATGCCCTGCACAGCCAAAAAGATGGAGGCGGCCAGAGAAGAGTTCAAGCACGGCGACCAGCCCGATGTTGACCTCGTTCTCACCACGCAGGAGCTCATCCGCATGATCAAGGAAGCCGGTATCCGCTTCAATGAGCTGCCCGACGAAGCGCCCGATATGCCCTTCGGTCTTGGCACCGGCGCAGGCGTCATCTTCGGCGCAACCGGCGGCGTGGCAGAGGCTGTCGTCCGCCGCGTTATGGAGAGCGAGTCCCGCAACACCCTGCAGGCCATCGCCTACTCCGGCGTTCGCGGCATGGAGGGCGTCCGCGCGGTCGAGCTGCCCGTCGGCGAAAAGACCATCCGTGTCGGCGTCGTCCACGGCCTCAAGAACGCGAGAACGCTCATTGCGAAGATGGAAGCCGGAGAAGAACACTTTGATCTCGTCGAAGTCATGACCTGTACAACCGGCTGTGTCGGCGGCGCGGGTCAGCCCATCGGCAGACGCGAGCAGAAATATGCCAGAGCCGAGGGTCTGTATGAAGCAGACCGCAAGACGCTCATCAAGTCCTCGCAGCACAACCCGATTCTTCAGGCGCTCTATGAGAGAATCACCCCCGAGCGCGCACACGAGCTGCTGCACGTCCATTACCCACAGCCGGAATAACATTCCGTTCCCATCCCATACAGGAGAAGCTCCCGCAAAGCGGGAGCTTCTTCTACAATTTGAAGAGAGCCGCCGGATAAAATGGATTTGAAATTTATTTTGCGCCTGTGGGCGCAAAGCTCTGCGAGGCTTTTGAGCAGTGCAACATGCTGCGAGGCTGAGACGGCATTTTGGAATTGTCACACTACCTGGCGATTCTGCTTTTTGTTGGGAAAATGGCGAATTTGTCGAAATTGCGGCTTGTGGGTGGGCCTTCGGTATGATAAGATAGGCGGCAAAGGAGTGTTCATGATGAAAAAGCTGAAAATTTTGATTGCAAACGACGACGGCATCCGCTCGGAGGGCATTGCCCGGTTAGCGAGGGCTGCAAGCGAGTTTGGAGATGTGTGGGTGGCAGCGCCCGAGCAGCAGTGCAGCGGCATGTCCGTCCGGCTGACGATTGCCGGTATGCCGGAGATGGCAGTCTACCGCTACGATTTCCCAGTTCCGGTGCAGGCCGCGTGGAGCGTTGACGGAACGCCTGCGGACTGCGTAAAGGTTGCGCTGCGCTCGCTGCTCGGCTTCCGGCCGGATGTTGTTCTCTCCGGGGTCAACGACGGCATGAACGCAGGACACGACGTGTGCTATTCCGGAACCGTCGGCGCTGCGACCGAGGCTGCGCTCAATGGCATTCACACCATTGCCTTTTCCATGGGGAAGGCCTCTGCCGTTGATGTGGCCGAGCAGAATCTGCCCGCAATGCTCGAAGAGCTTCTGTTTGCGCCTTTGAACCCGGGCGAACTCTGGAACGTCAACTTTCCGCCCTGCCCTGCTGCCGAGTGCAAGGGCGTTCTGCGGGGTCGCTTCCCCGAGAAGCACTCGTTCTATGAAAACTACTACACCTGCCTGCGCGAGGAAAACGGCGTACAGTATCTTACGCCTGTGCCAAAGGAGGTTCTCACCCGCGAAGAAACGCAGGAAGGAAGCGACATCCACGCCGTGCTGAACGGATATATTTCCATCGGCAAGGTGCGCTGCGCCGCGTATTAAGCTTCCATACAAGCATAAAGTACCGCCGAAGAGTTCGTCTCTCCGGCGGCATATTTTATCTGCGTTTTTTCCGATAGATGGACAGTCCTGCCATCAGCGCGCCGTATAGCACACCGCCGACCGCCCAGATGAACCAGCTGTACTGCGGCTGGCCGTTGCCGTTGGGCCCGAAGGTGTAAAAGAGGAAAATCGCCGTGACCGCGAGCCAGTAGACCGCGCTGATCGCGTCCACAACGTGGCTTTTCGCCTTGCTCTCGCGGGTATAGTCGCCCTGCTCGAGCAGTTTGTCGACCGCGCCGCGCATGGAGCCCGCACGCACAAGAAGCAGACACGCGATCCCGACCAGCAGCAAAAGCGCACAGACCGCCAGCGAATCATACCCATCACGCGTCCTTCCCACGCACATCACGGCGAAAATCGGAACCGCCGATATAATGCAGAGCACCACGCCGGCGGTGGTAAGTTTGGAGCATACTTCTGCCTGCGCCGCCTCCTGCTTCCGGGCAAGCTCCCGCGCATCCGCGTCAGGCGCGATCGGCTCACGCTCGAGGTATTCGAATTCTCTGAGCTTCGTCCCGGATGTTAAAAACAGCGCGACCGCTGCGGCCACCATGACGAGCAGCACGCAGAGCCCCGATCCGCCAGCAACAGAATCCGGAATTTTTACATGAAATACAGAGCCCAGCGCGGTAAGACCGATGAGAACAATCGGAGACCACACGCAAAGCGCCACACCAAGCGACACCCTCGGAACTGCCGCCGCTTGCAGCGACAAAAACCGGCTTACCTCCTCCCGCGTTACGCGTCTGGCCGATGCCTTTTCCTGCGTCCTTTGCGGCGTTTCCGCTTCCGGCGCGTCCCTGTCGCTCTTTAAAAGATAATCTGTGCTCACGCCGAGCAGCTCGCTCAGCTGCACGATCTTATCGAGGTCCGGCATCGACTGCGCGCTCTCCCATTTGGAGACCGCCTGCCGTGTCACCATCAGCTTTTCTGCCAGCTCCTCCTGCGACCAGTTTTTCTGGCGGCGGAGCATCGCTATCTTTTCTGAGAAGTCCATATTCCCTCCTGTGCCGGTTTTCCCGGCTGATTTGATGGGCTTATTTTACCATATCGCGCGGTTGCGGGCAAGAAACGAGCCTGTTCTTTTGTCAACCGGTGGTTGCGGCCGCAGATTTTCCGTGATTTTAAGCAAAAAGCACTCTGCAAAATTGTGCAGAGTGCTTCCTGTTATGGTTCAGTTCCTGCTTAGAAAATATCGCCCAGCATCTGCTGCTCAGCAAACAGCGCCGTCGCGCCGCCGGTGTGCCAGAAGACGACGTTGCTGCCCTGTTCGACCTTGCCGGTGCGGATGTGGTCAATGAGACCTGCCAAAGCCTTTCCGGTATAGACGGGGTCAACGAACAGCCCCTCGAGGCGCGCGAGCATCTTGATGGCCTCGCTCGCCATTTCGTTCGGCTGCTCATAGCCGGGCGCATAGTAATTCATGTCCATGTGAAGGTCCGCGTCGCGGTCGACATGGAGGCCGCTTCCGAGGTCCGCCAGCACCTGATTGGCAAGATTCTGCACCTTCGTCAGATACGCGTCGTTCTTCGGGCTGACGGTGATCGAGCGGATAACCGCGTTCGAGCCAACGAGCTTTCTGCCCGCGTGAAGACCTGCCATCGTGCCGCCGGTACCCGTCGCGTGGTAGACATAATCTGCATTCAGGCCGAGCTCATCCAACTGCTCCGCCAGCTCTACAAAGCCGTTCGCAAAGCCGATAGAGCCCACATGGCTCGCGCCGCCCATCGGAACATCGTAGCACGATGTGCCGGAAGCAGTCAATCTTGCCGCATGCTCCGCACCCATGACAAACGAGCGCGCTTCCGCGTCGTCCTCCGTCTCGCCGGGTTCAATGTCCACGATGTGGATTTCCGCGCCCATGACCTTGTCGAGCAGCAGATTCGCGCGCACATCCTTCTCATCCGGCTGCACGACCGCTGTCAGATACAGAATCGGATCCAGCCCACAGCGGCGGCAGGCGGAGACCGTCTCCATCGCGTGGTTCGACTGCGTCGCGCCGTAGGTAACGACCGCCTTGCAGCCCTTGGCCATCGCATCGCCGAGCAGGAACTCAAGCTTACGTATCTTATTGCCGCCAAAGAGGTTCATGCCGGTAAAATCGTCGCGCTTGATATAGAGGTTTACGCCAAGCTCCTTCGACATACGCTCGAGCTTATAAAACGGCGTCGGGAAAAAGCCGAGCTGCACGCGCGGCACGGGCGCAAAGAGCGCTTTTGCTTTCTGAATCGTTTCGTTCATAGGTTACGCTTCCTTTCAGGGGTAAAGATATTGCTTTTGTGATTCGTTAGTTCTTAAGGCTTTGCAGCGGAGCCGGGATTCTGCCTCCGCGGGCAATGAAGTCGGCGCTGGACGCGCTGTGTACCGGCATGACGGGCGCGGAGCCAAGTAAGCCGCCCATCTCGACCATGTCGCCCACCGTCTTGCCTTCGACCGGGATGATGCGGACGGCGGTTGTTTTGCTGTTGACCATACCGATGGCCGCTTCGTCGGCGATGATGGCGGAAATCGTGTCGGCCGTGGTGTCGCCCGGAACGGCGATCATGTCAAGGCCGACCGAGCAGACGCAGGTCATCGCCTCGAGTTTATCGATCGTCAGCGTGCCGTCCAGCGCCGCGGCAATCATGCCCTCGTCCTCCGAGACCGGAATAAACGCGCCGGAAAGGCCGCCCACATGGCCGGAGGCCATCACGCCGCCCTTTTTGACCGCGTCATTGAGCATTGCGAGCGCAGCCGTCGTTCCGTGCGTGCCGCAGACCGCAAGGCCCATTTCCTCGAGAATTCGCGCCACACTGTCGCCGATGGCAGGCGTAGGAGCCAGGGACAGATCGACGATGCCAAACTCGGTATCAAGCCGCCGGGCAGCCTCTGCCGCAACCATCTGGCCCATTCTCGTGATCTGGAACGCGGTTCTCTTGATCGTCTCGGCGACCACGTCGAATTTTTCGCCCTTGCAGAATTGCAGCGCATGGTGGACAACGCCCGGGCCGGAAACACCGACGCTTACCACACACTCGGCCTCGCCGACCCCGTGGAACGCACCCGCCATAAAGGGGTTATCCTCAACGGCGTTGCAGAACACGACGAGCTTCGCGCATCCAAGGCCGTCCTGCTCGCGTGTTAAATGCGCCGTTTCCTTGATGATTTTACCCATCCGCGCCACGGCGTCCATATTGATACCGGCCTTCGTCGAGCCGACGTTGACGCTCGAGCAGACAATATCCGTCTGCGCCAGCGCCTGCGGAATTGCGCGCAGCAGCTTTTCATCGCCCGTTGTAAAGCCCTTCTGCACGAGCGCAGAGAACCCGCCGATGAAGTTCACACCGCAGGCCTTCGCCGCCTTGTCCATCGTCAGCGCAAAGGGCACATAGTCCTCCGTCTGGCAGCTTCCGGCAACCAAAGCCATCGGCGTCACGGAGATGCGCTTGTTGACGATTGGGATACCGAACTCGCGCTCGATGGACTCGCCGGTTTTGACGAGGTTTTCGGCCTTATGGCAGATTTTATCGTAAATTTTCTCGCAGCAGCGACCCGCATCCTCGCTCGCGCAGTCCAAAAGCGAAATGCCCATCGTGATCGTGCGGATGTCCAGATGCTGCTTGTCGATCATGTCGATCGCGTCAATGACTTTCTGTAAACTCGGCATAGCGGCACCTCAGAGCTTGTACATTGCGTCAAACATGTCCTCGCGCTGGATGCGGACGGAAAGCTGCTTTCCCTCCGTGCAGGTCTGGAGCCGATCGGACACTTCATCAAGCGGTTTGTCACAGCCGGACAGGTCTGTAACCAGCATCATGGTAAAAAAGCCGTCCATGATCTTCTGGCTGATTTCGAGAATGTTGATGTTGCAGGCAGCGAGCTCACTGCACACATTTGCGATAATGCCCACCTGATCTTTACCGACGATGCTGACAATTGCTTTCATCCTTTTCCTCCGCTTTCTTCGGCAGTCTGCAAACCTCTGCCATAAAATATGGCTCTATTATACTCATTTGTGTTCGGCCCGGCAAGACAGTTTTTTATAAAAAATAGCCGAAATTTCAGCGTATGTTTAAAATTTTTCTGAAATTTTCCACAAATTTTACACACTTCCATGTGCGCGTCTTCCATACAGAGACAAACGCCCTCCGAAGTCTTCGGAGGGCGTTTTCGATTCTTATCGCAGTGCGCTGAGCACGCTGTCCGGTACCTCCGGCATCTGCGCGTCGGTAAAGGTGATGTCCGCATCAACACTGGCGCTCGCCTGTGTGAGCAGCACCTTCACAGAGCCGCCGCAGGACACCGTGAGCTTCGCAACGACATCATCTTCGATCGTGACCGCAACCTTGCTCTCGGAGAAGCCAATATCCAGATCCGCCGCGTCGGGCGCAAGGACGGAAAGCAGCTCCTCCATCGAACGGCTGTCCATCGTGACGGAATATTGGTACGTGCCGCCGTCGTGGGTCATCTCAAAGTCTCCGTTCTGGCAGACGAGATAGACCACATCCAGAAGCTTCGCCGTTCCGGTAAGGCTCTTCGCCTCGCCCGTAGCCTGCTCGCCGTTGGCATTCACGGCGCTTCCCGTGTCGGAGAAGAAGATGTTAAGACCGCTCTTGTTGATGCAGTTGACCGTCACGCCGTCGACCTTCTGCCGGTAATACCGCAGCGCGTTTTTGACGACAACGGGACCGCAGTCGACGGAAACATCCAGATCCGCCGCCAGCGTCTCGCGCGCGAAGAGGTTCGCCCAGCCGTCCAGCAGCCGGAAGAGGTCGCTCGTGATGACCGGAAGATCGCCGTCGGCGTAAGTCTTATCGAGGCTTTCGAGCACCTCATCCGGCACGGAGAACCCGGCGGACGCATCAAAATCATCGAGTGTTACGGAAAGCGTAAACGGCGTCTGCGCCTTGTCCTTCATCGTTCCGGAGGCCGAAATCGTGATTTCTTCAACCTCGCCGTCATCCATGCGCACCTCGGCAGACAGCTGCTGGCTGTCGGGGAGCTTGCCGCTCGTCGTCGGCAGGAGCAGCTTCAAGAGCGTTCTCGCGCCGTCACCCTCCACGCTCACGCCGTAGACCGTCGCATCGCCATCCTTGACGCTCGTGAAGCTCGCCTGCTTGTAAAGCGTCGTCAGGTTCGACAGAACGGCGGAATAATCCGGAAATTCATCCGTCAGCTGATAGGCCGTGCCGTTTTCCAGCACAACGAGATTTTCCGCGTAGTAGAGCGGCAGATCGCCGAAGTCCACGCGCGTCACCTTATGGCCGCCTGCCGTCTTTCTCGAGACGCTTGCAGACAGATCCAGCGTTTCCTCGTCCACTTCCGCATCCAGCTGCAAATCCATCGACAGCTCCGACGCGCTGTTCAGCTCGGCCAAGGCCTCATAGGGAGCGAACTTGCTGCGAAGCACGAAAAGGTACACCGAGGCCGCCGCAGCCGCCAGCGCAAGAACCATCAGAAGCACCGTCAGCCAGATGGGGAACTTCTTCTTTTTGGGCGTCTCACTCTGCGCTTCCTCGCCGCCGTCGGCCGGAACAGGGTTCGCCTTCTGCCGGCGCTTCTTCGCCTTGCAGATCAGGAGGATGACCAGAACGAGAATGCCAAGAATCAAAACCGCCAGAATCGTCCAGACCCACCAGATGTGGAGCACCGAGACGACGGCAATCTCCGCCTGCTCGCCTGTAATATCAAAGGTCAGGTAGCTGCCGAAGGTGTCTGCGTTCGCCTTCTTCCAACTGCCGTCCTGCCGGACAAAGACGGCCAGATGTCTTGTCGACTCACTCGGAGAGAGATAATGCACGGTATGCGTCGAAGCGCCATCCGACGGAATCGTGATCTCCCACTGCTCGACGACCTCTTTCGTGATCGGCGCGGAGAACCAGGTGTACCACGGGTTCACCGACATGAAGTGTCCGATCGCGTCAGACAGTCCCGCGCTGATGGGAGAAAGGCCGGAGTTTGTCTGCGCCATAGCCTGCGCGGAAAGCTGCGCGTCGTTGTCATAACTGCCGTCTACAAAGAAGACCGGTCTTCCGCTGTCCCGGCTGACCTCGCTGGGAACGGTTGTGACATAACGGGTGTATACAGCTGTGACCGTCGTGTCAAAGTGCAGGTCATCCAGTTCTGTCACATCCCACGCGCCGTAGTAGCCGTCCTTCTCCGGGATTTCCGGGTAAACATCCGCGTCAAAGCTGTCGCCATAGTCAAAGGTCTGGGATTTGAGCACTGTATCGTCCGCGACGAATTTCAGCGTCATCTGCCGCATCTCATCGGGAACCGTCGCCACATCCAGAAGCTCTTCGTACGTAATCGGCTCTGCCTTGCCGGTCTGGCTCACCGTATCCAGACCCGAAAGCGTATCCGAGACAAAATAGTTTTCCGCAAAGTCACCCGCATCGCAGCCGGAGATCGCACCGGAAAACTGCGCGGCGTTTGTGATTTCCACCATGCTGTAGCAGCCGGAGACCGTGCTGGACGCGCCGGAAACGGTCTGCTCCGCGCCAGCGCCGATGATGCCGCCGACGTATTTGGCGCCTGAAAGTGCGCACTTGGCGTAGCTTTGGCGCACAGTCGCACCGGTTTGCCCTGCAATGCCGCCGACATAATCGCCGGAATTGCTTGTGACGCTGCCAAAGCCACTGCAGTCCGTAATCAGGCCCAGATCCATGCGCCCGCAGATTCCGCCCGCGTAGCTGCGCTTGGACTGAACAGCGCCTTCGTTCGTGCATTCCTGAATGACGGCCTTGAGCTCGTACTGGCGCTTATAGTCTGCCGAAAGATTGCTCGTCACGTCGTCCTCGGGGTCGTAGCTGTATTCGATCGCCATCGAACCCGCAATGCCGCCGACGCTGATATCGCCGTCTACATAGGCGGTATTCCGGCTGTCATGCACCTTGCCGAGCGTGATCAGGCCCACGTCAATGGCCGACGCGTCGGTAATCACGTCGCCCACATTGCTCGCCGCGTCGGAGATCGCCGTCTCGAGCGTGTCAGTGATCTCGCCGAATTTCTTGTTGATCTGGCGCATATCGTCTGCCAGCTGCCCGACCGTGCCGGAGATTGCACCATTCAGGCGGCTGATCTGGCCGGAAAGTCCGCCGATGGCGGAGTTGAGGTTTCCAAGATCGGGCGCGGCCACAATCTGCGCATTGCCGGAGAGTAGGCCTCCAGCGGTCAGGTCGCTTCCGATGTCCAAGCCGCCGGGCTCCCCATCCACCGAAACACCAGCGCCTGCGCCGGAGCCGTGGTCAATCGAGATAGAGCCCGGTTCGAGCGAAATGTCAAGGCCCGACCCGTGGCCGATTTCCCCGTCTGCCGAGACGCTTGGCGGCGTAACCGTAATGCCCGCAGAGCCGCTTGCGCCGCCCTGTCCGAGCAGCGAGCCGTTCGCGTCGATGTTGACCTTGAGATCGCTTACCGAGTCTGTCGCGTTCTTGACGAGATTGGACATGCTGCCAAGGCTCGAGGAAATGCCGCCCGCGCCGCCGTCCGCGTCATCCGCCGCCTTGTCGACGAGGGTGCTGAGTTCATTCAGCTGCGTCTGAAGCTTCGAGAGCATGCTCTCCGAGAGCTGCATCTCAACGTACGGCTCCATCTGCCCGCAGATACCGCCGACATCCTTCCGGCCATAGACCGCGCCGCTGTTTTCGCAGCCCGTAATAAAGCCGCAGCTTCGGCCCGCGATACCGCCGACGTTATAGCCCACATGCTGATAGCCGACAATCGCGCGGTTTTCGCTGCCCCGAATGGTTCCCGCGTTATAGCCCGCGATACCACCGGTATCGAACGAGGAAAGAAGCGCGCCGCCGGAGGTCAGCTTCGTCATATCGAGTGAAAAATCAAGATTGATGTTCTCGAGCGAAAGCGCCTGATCGCCGCTGACGGTATTGACATACACGCCGTTCGTGCAGCTTACAATCTTGCCGCGGTTCTCGCCCGCAACGCCGCCGGTCATCTTGGTACCCGTGACCGCACCGTTGGAGGAGGAATTTCGAATCAGGCCGTCCGCCGTGTTCTGCCCCACGAGACCACCCGTGGTGCTGCTTCCGGCGATATTGCCGGAGAACGAGCAGTTTTCAATCGTGCCTGCGTTCCGCCCCGCAAGACCGCCCGCCGCTTCGCAGGTGCTGGAGGCCTTGACGGTGCCGCTGACGTTTAAGTCTTCAATGCGCGCGTCCTTTTGCACGCGCTGGAACAATCCCGCAAGGGAAAGCCCCTCGGACAGGCTCAGGCCGCTGATGGTGTGACCGTTTCCGTGGAACGTTCCGCCAAAGCTCGCGATGGGTGAAAACGCTACGCCCTCAAGCGACACATCCGCCTCCAGTTCAACCGTCACGCCCTCCGACCATGTATCGAGCTTGCAGCTTTCCGAGAGCGTCAAGAGGTCCTCCGCTGACGAAACAGAGATGGTTTTCTCATCTCCCTCCGCAGCCAGCGCCGTCATGGGAAGCGCAAGCAGCAGGCTCAGAACCAGAAGCAAAGAGAGAAGCTTTTTTGCGCAGTTAAACATGACACTCTTCCTCCCTTCCGCTCTCTTCCGGAGCAACTTCCGCCGCCCCATGGTCATCGGGATCGCCGCCGTCCGGTGGGGTATCGTCTCCCGGCGCGTCTGATTCCTCGTCCGCCGAACCGGAAATGACGTTCAGGTCCACATCGCCGTCGACCATCGCACAGATCTGGCCGCGCACATTGCCGCTGATGTGGCCGCGCACCATGCCGTTGACGAAGACCTTGCCGGAGAGCGCTCTGTGCTCGCCGACGCTCAC
>CALCJW010000212.1:0-13768 GCA_937967235.1 uncultured Clostridia bacterium | reverse complement strand
CCTCCTTGGGCATGGCGTTATAGATGGACGCGCGCAGACCGCCGACGGACTTGTGACCCTTGAGGTTGTCGTAGCCGGCAGCCTTCGTTGCCTTGACGACCTCTGCATCGAGCTCCTTGGACTCGGTCACGAACGGGACGTTCATGAGGGAGCGGAACTCAGGCTCGACGGTGCCCTTGAACATCTTGGAGGAATCCAGGAAGTCATAGAAGACCTTGGCCTTGTCGAGGTTGCGCTTGTGCATTTCCTCGAGGCCGCCGATGCTCTTCAGGTACTTGAAGACCTTGCCGCAGCAGTAGATCGCCCAGCAGTTCGGGGTATTGTACATCGAGCCTGCGCCCGAGTGGGTGCTGTACTGCAGGTAGATGGGAAGATCGGTCAGATCGTCACGGATGAGATCCTCGCGGATGATGCACACGACCATACCGGCGGGGCCGACGTTCTTCTGCACGCCCGCGTAGATCATGCCGTAATCGGAGACGTTGCAGGGCTTGGAGAGGAACATGGAGGACTGGTCGGAAACGAGAACATGGCCCTTGGTGTTGGGCAGCTTGTTCCAGGTCACGCCGTGGATGGTCTCGTTCTCGCAGATGTAGACATAGTCGGTATCCTCGGGGATATCGAGGTCGGAGCAGTCGGGAACATAGGTGTAGTTCTTATCCTTGGAGGAAGCGGCAACGATGACCTCGCCGACTTTCTTGGCCTCGGCAATGGCCTTCTTGGACCAAGCGCCGGTCTCGACGTAGACGGCCTTGCCGTTTTTCATAAGGTTCATCGGGATCATGGAGAACTGGAGCGTTGCGCCGCCCTGAATGAAGAGCACTTTATAATTGTCGGGAATACCCATCAGGTCGCGCAGATCCTGCTCGGCTTCGTCAATGATCTGCTGGAACACGGGGGAGCGGTGGGACATTTCCATGACGCACATGCCGCTGCCGCGGTAGTTCATCATCTCATCGCGGATCTCTTCCAGAACGGGTTCCGGCATCATGGCAGGACCGGCAGAGAAGTTAAACGTACGACCATATTTCATAATATGAGCCTCCTTAATATGTAAGCATTTGTGAAAATTGCCCGCTATGCCAAGTATATACTGTCTGCACAAAATAATCAACCGTTTTCTAAAAAATATTTTGCGAAACTAATAATTTTTTAGAATGCCTAAAAAATTGTCCGCCGCGGACAAACAGCCCGTGCGGACGCTAGGCGTTATTTGGCTCTCTGCTTCTGATATTTTCGCTTCGTCGCGTCGCCGCCGCGCAGGTGGCGCTCGGCCTTGTTCTGCTCTAAAATTTCCTTCACCTGCACGTAAAGCGAGCGGTCAATTTCCTTTAATCGCTCAGACAGGTCTTTGTGAACCGTCGATTTGGAGACGGAAAAATGCTTGGCTGCGTCGCGGATGGTCGTGCGGCGCTCGATGAGGTACACAGCAAGCTCCCTTGCTCGCCTTTCCAGATCATCTCTCATGTAGGGCACCTCCAAGGCTGTGTATGTGCATCTGCTACTTGGAGTATATGACGTGATTTTTAAAAGTAGCACAGGGGGCGCAGGATATGCAGAAAACCTGGCCAAGCGGGCATGCTATTTTATGACTTCCGATGATTGCAAAGGGCGGAAAAATCTGATACACTGGAAAAAAGTATATGGGAGGGCGCGCTATGGCGATTCATGTGACCAGCGAGATAGGGCAGCTGCGGTGGGTGCTTCTCAAACGTCCGGGCCGGGAGCTTGAGCACCTGAGCCCGGAGACGATGGAGCAGCTGCTGTTTGACGACATTCCGTATCTGCATCGCGCGCAGGCCGAGCACGACCGGTTCGCGGAACTTCTGCGCGAAAACGGCGCGGAGGTTTCGTATTTGGATAGCCTCATAGCTGAGGTCCTTGAAAAGGAGCCTGCGCTCCGTGAGCCGTTTGTTTCCGATGTGATCGAGAAAGCGGGCGGCAGCGCGCGGGGGTACCGCGAGGCGCTGACGGAGTATCTTCTGTCCATCGAAGACGCGGAAAAGCTTGTGCGCAAGACGATGGCGGGCATTACCTATGAGGAGGTCTTCCGGGACCACGCGGCGGGGCTCTCGGGCTTGGTGCGCGAGAAGACCAGATTTCTCATGCCGCCCATTCCGAACCTCTATTTTACGCGCGACCCGTTCGCCTGCATCGGCCGCGGCGTGAGCCTCAACCACATGTACTCCGCGACCCGGAACCGCGAGACGATCTACGGCGGCTATATTTTAAGGTACCATGCGGACTTTGCCGGGCAAATCCCACTTTACTATACGCCGCAGGAGCACTTTTCGATTGAGGGCGGCGACATTCTAAACCTGAGCGAATGCGTCCTTGCCGTTGGCATGTCCCAGCGGACGCAGCCCGAGGCCATCGAGCAGCTGGCAAAGAACATTTTTGCCGATGAAGAGAGCCACATCACAACGGTTCTCGCCTTCGAGATTCCAAGGACGCGCGCGTTCATGCATCTGGACACGGTGTTTACGCAGGTGGATCACGATAAATTCACCGTCCATCCCGGCATTCTCGGCGCGCTCAGCGTGTATGAGCTGACGGGAAAGGGAGAGAAGACGCTCAGAACCCGGAAGCTTGAAGCGCGGCTGGAGGATATTTTAAAGCACTATCTGCATTTGGATTCGGTGCAGCTCATCCGCTGCGGGGGCGAAAGCCCGATCGCTGCCGCGCGCGAGCAGTGGAGCGACGGCTCTAATACCCTCTGCATCCGCCCGGGCGTGGTGCTGGTCTACGACCGCAATTATGTCACGAACCGGATTTTGAACGACTGCGGCATCGAGACGCTCGAAATGCCAAGCTCTGAGCTTTCCCGCGGAAGAGGCGGCCCCCGCTGTATGAGTATGCCCCTTGTCAGGGAGAATCCGTAAGCCGTTTTTGTGCGCAAAATTCGGATCAACTTCGTAAAAATTCGTAGGGGTCGATGCCCACATCGACCCAAGGACGCGATCGAATTCGCCGAAGATTCCCGTAAAAACGGATTGCTCTGCTGGGGCGATGTGGGCATCGCCCCCTACGCAGTATAAGGCAGACAAAGCGTGCAGGGACGGTTTGGCCTCTGCCAATACACTTATAAATTGCAATTCCATTTATCAAAGGAGATAGATTTTATGCCCGCCAACATCAGAGGAAGACATTTTTTGAAGCTCATCGATTACACGCCGGCAGAGATCCGGTATTTGCTCGATCTGTCGCGTGATTTTAAAAATCTCAAGCGCACCGGCACGCCCCACCGGTACTTAGAGGGCAAAAATGTTGTTTTGTTGTTTGAGAAAACGTCGACGCGCACACGCTGCGCGTTCGAAGTCGCGGGCCGGGACCTTGGTATGGGCGTGACCTATCTCGACCCGGGTAGCAGCCAGATGGGAAAGAAGGAGTCCATCGCGGACACCGCGAAGGTTCTGGGCCGGATGTATGACGGCATTGAGTACCGCGGCTTCAGCCAGAAAATCGTCGAGGAGCTGGCCGAGAATGCGGGCGTTCCGGTGTGGAACGGTCTGACCGATGAGTTCCACCCGACGCAGATGCTTGCCGACCTTCTTACCATCGAAGAGAAGAAGGGCTCGCTCAAGGGGCTTAAATTTACCTATTTCGGCGATGCGCGCAACAATATGGGAAACTCCCTCATGATCGCCTGCGCGAAGATGGGTCTTCATTTCACAGCCTGCGCGCCGAAGGAGCTGTTCCCGGCGGAGGAGCTGGTGGCGCTTGCAAAAGAGTATGCGGCGCAAAGCGGCGGCTCCGTGACGCTTACGGAAGACATTGAAGAGGGCGCGAAGGGCGCAGACGTTCTGTATACCGACATCTGGGTCTCGATGGGCGAGCCCGACTGCGTGTGGGCAGAGCGCATCCGGCTTCTGAAAAAGTATCAGGTGAACGCGGAAAAGATGGCCATGGCAAAGCCGGACGCCATTTTCATGCACTGCCTGCCGTCGTTCCATGACACGAACACAACGATCGGCAAGGAAATTGCCGACAAGTTCGGCATCACCGAGATGGAGGTCACAGACGCGGTGTTCCTCAGCTCGCAGTCGGTCGTCTTCGACGAGGCTGAGAACCGCATGCACACCATCAAGGCCGTCATGTACGCCACATTAAAGTAAGCGCACGAGAAAGGAGCTTTCCATGGCTTTTTCACTTCCCATTTACCGCAAACCCGATTTTGATGCGCTGGAGCTCAAAAACGCGCCGGACGCTCGTTGGGCTTACGCGCCAAAGGATGGCGTGGCCCCCGAGGGCTTCCACAGCACATCCATGTACCCGGAATATTTTAAGCTGGAGGGCATATGGCGCCTGACCCCTGAGAGCCGTATGGACGCAAGCGTCGTCTGGCGGGAAGACGGCAGGCTCGATGTGGTAGAAAACCGGAACCTCAAGCAGGGCGACCGCGTGATTTTGGGCCGGACGGAAAAGGGCGCAGATGGGATTTACCTTCACACAAAGGGCTTTGAAGCTCCGGAAGATGCGCACGATGATCAGTTCGTCTTCCGGCAGGGAAGGAGCCGCGAAACGTCCTACGCGCGCGATTACGACCATCTCATGGAGCTGCTGCGCTACGAAAAGGAGCACGGGAACATCCTCTGGGTCATGGGCCCGGCGTTCGCGTTCGACTATGATGCCAGACGCGCCATGCAGCGGCTCATTGAGTCCGGCTACGCGCACGGGCTTCTTGCCGGAAACGCGCTCGCGACGCACGATCTCGAGGGCGCGCTCCTTCACACCGCGCTCGGGCAGGATATCTACACGCAGAAATCGCACCCGAACGGACACTACAACCATCTGGACGTAATCAACAAAGTGCGCGCCAGCGGCTCGATTCCGCAGTTTATCAACGACTACAAGATTGACAACGGCATTATGTACAGTGCGGTCAAAAATCACGTCCCGTTTGTCCTCACCGGCTCTATCCGCGACGACGGGCCGCTTCCCGAGGTCATCGGAGATGCTTACCAAGGCCAGAGTGAAATGCGAAAGCTCGTGAAAAAATGCACGACGATCATTTGTCTTGCCACCATGCTCCACACGATTGCCGCCGGGAATATGACCCCGTCGTTCCGGGCGCTCCCGGATGGAACCATTCGGCCCGTGTATTTATATAGCGTGGACGCGGACGAGTTTGTGGTCAATAAGCTGCTCGACCGGGGGAGCCTGGCCGCGACGACAATTGTCACGAACGTACAGGACTTCATCACGATTCTGGCTCGAGGGCTGGATGTTCTGTGAAAAACAGAATTCTTACAAAAAATGTCCGGAAATCTGACTTGACGGGCACGTTGTATCTTCCTTATAATTCGGGTATGAAACGGACAGACAGGAGGTATTTGCATGAATCTTGCAATGCAGCGCTACGAGGTGTGGCGCGTGCAACCCAGCCTTGACGAGACACTCGCAAAAGAGCTTCTCGCGATGGAGGGCGATGCGGAAAAAATTACGGACAGCTTCGGCTGCGACCTCGCCTTCGGCACGGCGGGGCTGCGTGGTGTGCTCGGCGCGGGCACGAACCGCATAAATATCTACACCGTGGCAAGAGCCACGCAGGGTCTGGCCACATGGCTCGCCGGAAGCAAGCTTCCCCAGAAGGTCGCGATTGCCTATGACAGCCGCATCAACAGCGTTCTGTTTTCGCAGACGGCGGCGCGTGTTCTGGCGGCAAACGGCATCACGGTCTATCTCTACCCGAGACTCGAGCCGACACCGGCTCTGAGCTTTGCCGTGCGGTATTATGGCTGTGGCGCGGGCATCAACGTCACCGCGAGCCACAACCCCGCGCAGTATAACGGCTACAAGGTTTACGGCGCGGACGGCTGCCAGATCGGCCCAGAGACGGCGGACGCGGTGCTCGCGATCATCGAACAGCTCGACTATTTTACCTCGCCCAAATTTGTGGACTTCGAGGAGGCAAAGCGCGCGGGCAAGATCATCGAAATTCCCGACAGCTGCCTCGAGGCATTTGTCGACGCGGTCTATGCCCAGAGAGTGGGCGGCGGTGAGGGCATTGAAAACCTCAAGCTTGTCTATACGCCGCTCAATGGCGCGGGCCTCGAGTGCATCCGGATGCTGGCAAAAAAGCTCGGCGTTAAGAACATGACGATCGTTCCCGAGCAGGAAAAGCCCGACGGCAATTTCCCAACCTGCCCGTATCCGAACCCCGAGATTCGGCAGGCGATGCAGAAGGGTCTGGAGCTCTGCGAGAAGGTAAAGCCCGACCTTTTACTTGGCACCGATCCGGACTGCGACCGCTGCGGCACGGCCGTTCCCGACCACAAGGGCGGCTACCGGCTCATTTCCGGCAACGAGATGGGTGTGATCCTGCTGGACTATATCTGCAAGAGCCGCATCGCGAACGGTCACATGCCCGAAAAGCCCGTAGCCGTGACGACGATCGTTTCGACGGATATGGTGGACGCCGTGGCCGAGCGCTACGGTGTGGAGCTCCGGCGTGTGCTCACGGGCTTTAAGTTCATCGGCGAGCAGATCGGAAACCTCGAGACGTCAGGAGAGGAAAGCCGGTACATTTTCGGCTTCGAGGAGAGCTACGGCTACCTTTCCGGTACGCATGTACGCGACAAAGACGCGGTCAACGCTTCGCTTCTTATCATGGAGGCTGCCGCCTACTACGCGCAGAAGGGTATGAACCTCGGCGACGCGATCGACAGTCTGTATGAGGAGTACGGCTACTACCGCAACGATCTTTGCAGCTTCACGTTCGAGGGTGTGTCCGGCATGCAGACGATGAAAAATCTCATGGAGCGGCTGCGCGCGGAAGAGCCGGAAGAGCTGGCAGGCCGGAAGGTTCTTTCCTCGGTCGACTACGAGAACGACGACACGGGCCTTCCCAAGGCGCAGGTGCTCGAGTACCGCTTGGAGGGCAAGGCGAAGCTCATCGTCCGCCCGTCCGGCACGGAGCCCAAGATCAAGGTCTATCTCTCCGCCGTCGGCAAGACGCGCGAGGAGGCCGACAGCGTCATCGAAACGATGAAGCAAACCGCAAACGAGCTCATGAAGGCGTAAATAACAAAAAACGCATGCAGTCCGATTTGGATTGCATGCGTTTTTAAATGTGTAAAACCTTATGTTCATAAGGGCGGACGACCATCTCCGCCCATGGAAAGTCGCGAATTCGCCGGAGATTTCCGTAAAAACGGCCTTTTTCTGCGGGCGGACAGAGGCGTCCGCCCCTACGAGGATTGCCGACGCGGGGCGTGTTGAAGCGTTTACTGGATGGTGTCTACACGGATTAAATTCGTGTTGCCGGACGTGCCGTTGACGGTGCCGCCGGTGAGGACGATGCGGTCGCCGGGGACCAGATGCAGCGCCTGTTTGGCGGCCTTTCTTGCGTGGTAGAACAGAACGTCGGTCGACTCAAAGTGCTCGCAAAGAACCGGCTGCACGCCCCATGAGAGCGCGAGCTTGTACCACACGGCCCTGCTCGTCGCCATGCCGACGATGTCGGTCGGGACGCGGAAGCGCGAGACCATGCGAACCGTCCGCCCGGAGATGGAACTGACAACGATAGCCTTGGCGCCGATGTCGATGGCCATGCCGCACGTGGCGTGGGAGATCGCGTCGAGAAGACTCCGGATCTGGAACTTATTGTTGCGGAAGCGGGTCTCATAGTGGATATGCTGCTCAGTCTCTTCGGCAATGGCCGCCATGGTCTCGACGGCCTGCACGGGGTATTTGCCAGCCGCCGTCTCGCCGGAGAGCATGATGGCGCTCGTGCCGTCGTAGACCGCGTTTGCAACGTCGGAAATTTCCGCGCGCGTAGGGCGGGGGTTCTGAATCATGGACTCGAGCATCTCGGTCGCAGTGATGACGCGCGTGCCGAGCAGGCGGCAGGTCGTGATGAGCTGCTTCTGGATGGCGGGCAGCTCTGTGAACGGAACCTCTACGCCGAGGTCGCCGCGCGCGACCATGATGCCCTCGCACACGCCGCAGATGTCTTCAATGTTGTCAACGCCCGCGCGGTTCTCGATCTTCGCGATGATGTCGATCGAACCGCCGCCGTGCGCGCTTAAAAACGCCTTGAGATCCAGAATATCCTGCTTGCAGGAGACAAAGGATGCTGCGATGAAATCAACGTGATTTTCAATGCCGAGCAGCAGGTCCTTCTTGTCCTGCTCGCTTAAGTAGGTCTGCTTGAGGACCTTGTTGGGAAAGCTCATGCTCTTGTGGTCGGACAGATCGCCGCCGATGATGGCCTGACAGCGGATATCCTGATGCTCGATCGCCAGCACGCGGAAGCTCACAAGGCCGTTGTTGACAAGGATCGTATCGCCGGGCTGAAGCTCCTTGGCGAGGTTCTTGTAGCTCACGGAGACGATCGTGCCGTCGCCTTCAACATCCCTTGTTGTAAAGGTGAAAAGGTCGCCGTCGTTGATATGCACCTTGCCGGTTTTGAACGTGCCTGTGCGGTATTCGGGGCCCTTGGTGTCGAGCATGATGGCGATGGGGAGGTCAAGCTCCTCGCGTACCTTCTGAATCATGCGGATCTTGGCAAGCTGCTCTTCGTGCGTGCCGTGGGAAAAATTGAGGCGGGCAACATTGACACCCGCCCTGCACATGGCGGAAAATACGCCGGGGTCACTGCTGGCCGGTCCGATGGTCGCGATGATTTTTGTTTTTCTCATGGTTCTGTTTCCTTCCGTATTCAGCATGCGCGGTTCAGACGCAGAAGCCGCGCAAAGATATCAATCAGCAAAAGCAGTACTGGCATGACACTCGCCTCCTTTTCAGACAAACGGAAAATGCGCCCAGTAAAACGCGGAGTCTGCCTGAAAAAAGGGACAGAACCAAGCTGGCTCTGTCCCGGATGCACGCGCACCGGCCGGAATGCTCCGGCTTCCAAACGAATAGGACGCGCAGCGCCCTATGACAGACTCCACCACTCGCTTGGACGGCCATATTTTAGCACAAAATAATCGGTGTGACAATGGGTATTGTGTTAAGATTTTCGTTAGAATATACAAGAAAATTTGACGGAATTTATGCAGAAGGCTATCAATCGCGTTCGGGTGCGCGGATGATCACAGGCTCGCCCGCGCAGGAGAGCTTCCCGGCTGCGACGGTGACGGAGGCTCCGTCCAGCAGGTTTTCATACACGCCATCCATGGCCGGAACGGGGACTTCGGCGCTCACGCCCTTGAGGCTGAATACGCCGATAAAATGGCCGGTATCGCCTGCGCGCTGCATGACGGCAATGTCATTCGCGTCATCTGCCTCCGCGCGGAAATAGCCCGGAATGCCGAGCGCGCGCTTGATGCTCGCGAGCGTTTTCAGAAGCGGCGTGAGGTCCTTGCCGGTGTGCCGGTCGATCGGCTCTTTTTCAAAGAGGCTCGGAAGATGGTCGTTTTCAAATTCCTGCCCGGCGTAAAGAAGCGTCGTGCCCTTGAGGAAATACAGCATCGCCGTGTAGTTCCGGAGCGCCTGTTCGTCCGTTACATACGAGCAGATGCGCGGCTGGTCGTGGTTCTCGAGAAAGCGCAGCTTATTATAGTTCGCAGGATAGATGGCCTCCTGGAAGTTCAGCATGTCGAGATAATGGCTGAGGACGATTTTTCCTTGCAGATACTTGTCAAACGCCTCGCGGATGTCGTATTCATACTCCATGTCGAACGCTTCATACATATCGTAGTCGAGTTCGGATGGCACGCTGTGGGCTCTTGCCAGGCATCCGAAGCTCTGGTGGACGGTTTCGGCCAGCCAGATGCAGTCAGGACTCACGTCGCTGACCGCCTTGCGCGCAGCCTTCCAGAACGCCAGCGGCACGAAAGAGGCTACGTCGCACCGGAAGCCGTCGACGATACCGGCCCAGAATTTGAGGCTCTCGATCTGATACGCCCAGAGATCGGGATTGTGGTAATCGAGGTCGATCACGTCCGACCAGTCACCCATTTTGTTGCCGGGTTTCCCATCCGCGCCGCGATAGAAAAAGTCGGGGTGCTCCCGATAAAGCGTCGAGTCTGGGGACGTGTGGTTATACACAACGTCGATCATGCATTTCATGCCCCGGGCGTGGATTTCCCGCACGAGCGCTTTAAAATCGTCCATCGTGCCGTAAGCAGGATTGACGCTTCGGTAGTCGCGGTTCGCATACGGGCAGCCGAGTGTTCCCTTTTTGCCAGCAACGCCGATGGGATGGATGGGCAGGAACCAGATGATATCCGTGCCCAGCGCGCGGATGCGGTCTAAATCCGGGATAACGGCGCGGAAGGTGCCCTCCGGCGTGTGGTTCCGGACGTAAATGGAGTAAATGATCTGTGTTTGTAATTGCGGATTCGTGTTGGCAGCCATAAAGAATGCCTCCTGTATAGTCTATGATATGCGTTGGGGTGTATTCTTTCCGCTCCCAACGCACCCGGACAGCGGGTCTTTTCACGCTGAGCTGCACCATTTTTCCTTGAAATACGTCGGTATTCCTGCGAAAAAATGTTTTGCTCAGCACAAAAAAACCTCGCCGCCGGTCACATTGTCAGTCAAAAGAATACACCCTAGTTTATCACAAATTTCCAAACGCGCAAGTATCAATTTTGAGACAGCGCGCGGGTATCGCGGCGCATGGCAAGTCCCGCGTAGACAAATGTCACAAGTTCTGTCAGCGGCATCGCCCACCAGATGCTATCGGGCGCAAAAATGGCCGGAAGCGCGAAGATGAGAAGCCCGCTCACGACGAGGCCGCGCGCAATGGAGACGATGAACGAGTCCTTCGGGCGGAGGATGGACTGGAAGTAATACGTCGAGAAAATGTTCACGGGCAGGAGGATAAACGATACGCTGTAGCGCCGGATGATCGAGGGAGCGATGGCGAGAATTGCGTCTGTCGGGCGCATGAAGATGCGGATATAGAGCCCTGGCGCAAGCTCGCTCAGTCCCGTCCAGAAAGCGGCGAAGGCCATGGACGTACCGAGCGCAAGAAAAAGCGTTTTCCGGATTCGCGCGGCGTTGCCGGCTCCATAGTTTGTCGAGAGGATCGGCTGCGCGGCCTGCCCGACGCTGTAGGCGCAGCACTGGACAAAGGTCGAGGTGTTGATGACGGTCGCGTAGACCGCGAGCGCGTCGGAGCCGAGATATTTCATGATCTGGCGGTTAAAGAGCACCGTGAGAATGCCCATGGCAACGTCGACAAAGAAGCTCGAAAAGCCGGTAACGGCAATTTCTCCGAGCTTTTTGAAAAGATTTTGCACCGGGACGAGCTGCAGCGTACATTTTTTGCTTAAAAAGTGCGTGCACATGACGAGCATGGACACGACTGCGCCGATCGCTGTGGCAAGGCCCGCGCCGAATACGCCAAGGTCCAGCGCGAATACGCAGAACCAGTCGCCGAAGACGTTGAAAATGCCGCCGGTGAGCACTGCCGCCGTGGCAAAACCGGGACGGTTGTCGTTCCGGAGAAAGCTCGAGACAAGCTGGCTGAGTAAAAACACCGGGAACACGCAGGAGACGGGCTTCAGATAGCGCTGCGCGAGCGGCAGAAGCGTCTCGTCCGCACCGAAAAACAGCAGCACCTCGCGCTCAAAAAGAAGGAACCACGCCCACGCAAGAAGGCCCAGCATGCCGGAGCCGATGACGGCGGCGGTAAAATACTGGTTTTCTTCGCCGTTTGTCTGTCCGTTTCCCCGGCGGGCGCTGAACAGAACGCTTCCGCCGATGCCGGTCAGAAGGCCAAGAGAATAGATGATGTTCCACACCGGCGCGACAACCGCCAAGGCCGCCGCCCCATCGGGCCCCTGATACTGCCCGACCATCGCCATATCCACCATGCCGTAGATGCTGGAGATGAGCGCGCTGCCAAACGCGGCGGACAGAAATTTGAAATACAGCTTCCGGACATTGCCGGTCAACAAATCCATCGTAGTATCCCCCCGTTGAATATTGAAGTAACGCAAAAAAACACCGGACAAGAAACAGGCATCTCAGCCTGCGTCTTATCCGGTGACCGTCTCTTACGTACAGTCCGCCCTCCGACGAACAAGGGGATTATAAAGGCAGAAGCGGCAAATGTCAAGTAGGTCCCGCGTCCCGTTCAGCCGTTTTTTTGCCGGGGATTTTCTGAATGAGGCCGATGATCTGGCCGGAGAGAATGACCGTGAGCAAGGAAAATCCGATGCGCCGCACGGGGATGTAGCTGAGCGATAGGAGGAGCACGATGAGGTCGGACAGAAGATACACCCGCTCAATACTCCAGCCCGTGAGGTGTGATACGCTCATGGCCAAAGCGTCGTCTCCGCCCGGCGCGCCGCCCGCCCGCACGCACACGCCCGCGCCCACGCCGACGAAGATCGCGCCGACGAACGCCGCAAGCAGCGGGTAATTCGCGATTTCCGGCCAGAGCGGGGGAAACTGCTCGTAGAGTTTATAGCTCAGAGAAAAGCTCACTGTTGAGAGAAACGAGTAGGCCAGAAAGCGCTTTCCGAGCAGTTTCCAGCCAAGCCCGTAGCACAGCACGTTTAAAATCGCGCCCGAGACAGACGGGGAGATCGAGAACCAGCGGTCGAGCAGCAGCGTCAGGCCAAGAACGCCTCCTTCCGTGACCCCGGAGAGCGCATGTACGTTGTAGAGTCCAAAGGCGAGAAAGGCACTTCCCAGAACGGAAATCAAGGAATCTTTCCAATTGAGCTCCAGCGAGCGGCAGAGTTTACACAAAATAAAACCTCATTTCTGATATTTTGTATTCTATCATAATCGAAGGACGGTGAATAAGTCAAGCCGCAGTTTTTGGGCGGGTGCGGTTGTCAAGCGGGGCTCCGTGTGGTAAAATGGGCGAAACGAACGGGGAGGGAACAGCTATGGAGCAGCCGGGATATGAGCAGCGCGGGTACCTTCGTGAGGATTTTCGTCTGTTCCATCTGTCGGCCTCCATGACGGAAACGGTCGGCTGGCACTACCACGCATTCCACAAGCTCTGCGTCTATCTTGGCGGCGACGCCATCCGCTACGGCATTGAGGGCCGCAGCTACGCGCTCGAGCCAGGGGACATGATTCTCGTGCCGCAGGGCTGCGTTCACCGTCCGGAGGCCCCGCTCGGAGCGGCGTATGACCGGATGCTGCTGTATCTGTCGCCCGAATATCTTCGCAGCATCAGCACGGAGGAAACAGCGCTTGAAACGTGCTTTTTACAGGCGGCAGAGGAGTTTCACTTTGTTATCCGCACGGGCAGGCGCAATGGGACGCTTCTTGAGCCGCTTTTCGCGTTGGAGCGGACGCTTGCAAAGCCCGGCTTCGGCCAGACAATGCTCGAACAGGCGCTGGTGGCGCAGGTCCTCATCAGCCTCACACGCGGCATGCAGGAGCAGGCGCTGCCCTTTGCGAGCGCGAGCGCGGCCGACGAGAAGATCGCGGCGATCTTGCAATATCTGGCCTGTCATCTGACAGAGCCCGTGTCCATTGACGACCTGGCTGCAAAATTTTACATCAGCAAGTACCATATGATGCGCCGCTTCCGCGCCCAGACGGGCTACACGATCCACGCGTATTTGACCGGCAAGCGGCTGATGCTGGCGCGCGAGAAGATCGCAAGCGGCGTTCCGATGATGGAGGCGGCGTGTAAAAGCGGCTTTGGCGACTATTCCGCGTTTTCCCGCGCCTACCGCAAGCAGTTCGGCCAGAGTCCCCGCGCGTCCTGCCAAAAAGATTTCTCTGGGAAAAACGGAAAAGACACTTGACAGAATGGGGTCTGCATGTTATTATTTTTAGGCTGATTATGACAAACTTATCCCCAATCCAACTTTCTCTTCTGATACACTTGCCAGCCTCAAGA
>CALCJW010000211.1:0-8718 GCA_937967235.1 uncultured Clostridia bacterium | reverse complement strand
TGCAGATAAATTAGAACGGGCCATTGATAACTTGATACGAAATGCAGTCAATTACCCGGATCAGAAGTTTGTCTGCATCGACAACTGCATCGTCGGCATGGACAATGTTGTCAGTGTCGGCGGCAACTGCAACGAAGGCTGCTACATCGCGGGCGTGTTCTGCGCCATGCTGACCACCAGAACCGAAATCCCGCACATCAACCCGGAAAAGAAGGTTGCGTACGTCTCCGGCAAGGATACCCCCTATGGCCTCGACGGCTATGCGGGCTTTGTCCAGGGTGTGCACGATGTTGACCCCGAAATCGAAGTCATCACTGTTTACGGCGACTCCTTCTCTGATCCCGCCGGTATGAAGGAATGGGTCCTGAGTGCAATCGAAGCAGGCGCTGACTGCATGTACGCCATGGCCGGCAACGGCGTCTACGGCGCAATCGAAGGCTGTCAGGAGGGCGGCGCATATCTGGTCGGCCACGACGGCAACTACGACGAGGCAGGCGCAGGCTATGTTGCGACTTCCTTCTGCCGCGCAATGTACATCCCGGTCGTACAGGTCGTCTATGACTTCCGCGCCGGCAACTGGGACGGCGACTCTGTCTACCTCTGCACCTTCACCAACGGCGGCCTCGGCTTCACCAATGGCGACTACTTCAAGCAGATGGTCGGTGAGGACGTGTTCCCGCAGGATATCTTCGACGCTCTGAAGCCGTATATGGAGAAGGTCTCCGACCGTACGATCGTTGTTGACGAATATCCCGACTTCCGTCCGTACGACGCTTCGACCTACACGATCCATAGCTGATAAGCTTACCGCGAAATCGCTTGGGGAGGGTGCAGAGCACCCTCCCAGCGAATATAAGTTGAAAGGGAAAACTTATGTCTAAAATTATTGAAATGCAGGGCATTATGAAGCATTTTCAATATGTTCAGGCGGTTGACGATGGACAGTTCGATCTGAATAAGGGTGAGATCCACTCGCTCATCGGTGAAAACGGCGCCGGCAAGTCAACGATGATGAAAATGCTGTACGGCCTGTACGAAAGAGATGCTGGCACGATTATTGTCGACGGTAAGCAGATGCCGGCCCATTACAACACCTTTGACGCAATCGATCTTGGCATCGGCATGGTCCACCAGGAATTCATGCTTGCCAAGGAGCTAACGGTTCTTGAAAACATCATTGTCGGCAACGAGCCGCGAAAAAACAAAATCATGGTGGATAAAAAGGCCGCCGTGGAACGGATCAATGAATACATCGAGAAGTATCATCTGAATGTTCAGCTGAACAAAAAAGTCGCCAGCATTTCCGTTGGTGAGGCGCAGCGCGTCGAAATCATCAAGGCGCTGTACCGTGGCGCCAACATTCTGATTCTGGACGAGCCTACAGCGGTTCTAACTCCACAGGAGTGCAGCAAGCTGTTTGAAATTTTGGAAGTCATGAAGCAGGACGGCAAGTCTATTATCTTCATTTCGCACAAGCTCAAGGAGGTCATGCAGGTTTCTGACCGCATCTCCGTCATGCGCGCCGGCAAGTACATCGGCACCGTGAACAAGGTCGATACCTCCGCACCCGAGCTTGCGAAGATGATGGTAGGCCGCGAGGTTTTCTGCGACATTCATCATAAGTCAGCCATCCGCGACGAGGTTGTGCTGAAGGTTGAAAATTTGGTTGTACCCGCCGAGCGCGAGCTTTCGAAGCTCAAGGGCGTTTCCTTTGAGGTCCATGGGGGCGAGATTCTCGGCATCGCGGGCGTCGATGGCAACGGCCAGAGCGAGCTGGCAGACGCGCTTGTCGGCTTCACAAAGGCCGATGGCGGCAAGATCACGATCTGCGGCACCGATGTAACGAACCGCCGCCCGGGCGAGGTTCGCGCTGCAGGCCTCACGCACATTCCCGAGGATCGCAACAAGCACGGCCTCAATAAAGCGCTCGACATCAAGAACAATCTGGCTGCCGTGGAAATCGACCGTGCGCCGTATTCGAAGCATGGCATTATCGACAGAGCTGCGATCGTCACCGAGGCAAAGCGCCGCATTGAAAAGTTTGACATCCGTCCGGCCAACGGTGACGCGATGGTCAAGTCGCTCTCCGGCGGTAACGCGCAGAAGGTCATCGTTGCGCGCGAACTTGACATGGGCGGCAAGATCCTGCTCGCCAACCAGCCGACGCGCGGCGTCGATATCGGCGCGATCGAGTCGATCCGGAATCTGATCAGCTCGGCCACGGACTCCGGTGCAGCGGTTCTGCTGATTTCCGCCGACCTCGACGAGATCCTGTCGCTGGCCGACCGCATCATCGTCCTCTACGAAGGACGTGTGAACGGCGAGATCATGAACGACGGCAACGTGGATGAGATGCAGCTTGGCCTGATGATGCTGGGAGGAAAAGTAAATGGGTAAAACTCTTGCAAACAATCAAGCGAAGTCCAACAAAGCCCATCAGCTGCGCAGATTCGGATTTTCTCTGTTGGTGTCCGTCATCGTGGCGTTCATTCTTGCGTGGATCTATGGCTTTGACCCCATCGCGATGTTCGCCAACCTCTTCAAGGGCGCGTTCGTCGGCAAGCTGAACTTCGGCACGACGCTTGAAAAATTCACGACGATTCTTCTGCTCGCGACCGCGTTCAACATCTGTATCAAGGTCGGTTTCTTTAATCTCGGCCTTGAGGGCTCGATGTATCTGGGCGCGCTGGCGTATGCCGTTGTCGGCTACCAGTTCCCGAACCTGCCGGGCTATCTCTATGTGCCGCTGTGCGTCCTGGCCGCCATGTTCTTTGGTGCGATCTGGGGCTTCCTGCCGGCATTCCTCAAGACAAAGTGGAAGGTCAATGAGGTCTGCGTGACGCTGCTTCTGAACTACGTCGTCACCCTCTTCACGACCTACGCCGTCTACTACATCTGGGCTGCAAAGACCTCCGTCCCGCAGACGCCGGAGCTGTGTGATCAGGTTGAGTTCCTGCGCATCCTCGCTCCGTCGCGCGCGCACATCGGTCTTTTCATCTCCATCGCGGTCTACTCCGTGGCGTTCTACTTCGTTTATCGTACCCGCATCGGCTATCAGCAGTGGACAGTCGGTCAGAACGAGCACTTTGCCGAGTACATTGGCATCAACACCAGAAAGACGGTCGTTCTGACGGTCATGCTCTCCGGCGCGCTGGCGGGTCTTGCCGGCGGTATGGAAATTGCGGGTCTGTATGGCAGATTCGTCGACGAGTTTGGGGCTGGCGCAACGTTCAACGGCCTTCTCGCGTCTCGTCTTGTCAGTAACGCTATGCCGCTCATCCCGGCTTCCGCCTTTGTGCTCGCAGCGCTTCAGGCAGGCGCCTACGGCGTCGAGCGTGCCTGCGGCATTCCGAGAAACTTCATCGACTGCTTCACCACCATTATCATCATGCTCATCACCATGGAGGGCTTCTATGACACGGTGGTCGGCGGCTGCGGCAAGCTCATCCGCCGCATGACCAGAAAGGACAAGAAGACGGAAAAGGAGGTGCGTGCATCATGATGGAAGCTTTACGTACTGTATTTACCTATCAGCTCGTCCATGCAGCGATCCGCTGCTCGATCCCTTTGATGTATGCCTGCATGGCATGTATCATCTGCCGTCAGGCAAACGTGTTCAACATGTCCGTCGAAGGCGTCATGCTCTTCAGCTGCTTCATTGCCGCCGCTGTGAGCTATAAGACCAGCAACTGGGTCATCGCCGTTCTCGTGAGCATCATCTTCGGCATGCTCGTCTCAGGCTTCCTGGCACTGTCTTCCATGAAGCTCAAGGGCAACATCGTCATCATGGCCATCGCCATCAACATGTTTGCACTCGCATTTACAAGGTTCGCGATGCAGCAGGTCTTCCATACGAACGGCAGCTTCACGTCCAAGCTGATGCAGGGCATCCCGACCGTGACGCATGGCCTGTTTGAAGGAAATGCCGTTCTGACAAGCCTGTTTGACGGATACAACCTCTTTGAAGTTGTCGCGCCGTTCTTCGTGGTCGCGCTCTGGTTCGCGCTCTATAAGACCACATGGGGCCTTCGGCTGCGTACGGTCGGCCTCAATGACATGTGCGCGAAGACTGCCGGCGTTATGCCCGACAAGTACAAGGTGCAGGCGCTGCTCATCTCCGGCGCGATCGCTGGCCTTGCAGGCGCGCATATGTCCCTTGGCTATGTCACGCTGTACTCTGACAACATGGTCGGCGGCCGCGGCTTTATCGGTATGGCGGCTATGTACTTCGGAAACGCCAACCCCCTTCTGGCTGCGCTTGACTGTCTGCTGTTCGGCACGTTCGACGCGCTCGCCGCGCGCGTGCAGCTCATCGGCATCCCGAGCCAGTTCGTCAATATGCTGCCATATCTGATCACCGTTCTGATCCTTGCCATCGCCATGGCTTCTCTTGCCAGAACCGAGCGCAAGCAGCGCAGCGCAAAACAGTATGTCGTAACGGACAAACGTCCATAACAGATTACGAAAAGGAGTGTTATCTATGGCAACCATGTTAGCAATCACCGCACTGGATCTTTCGCGTGAGCAGCGCGAAGCGCTCTGCGCGGGTGTGGAGCAGGCTGCGGCAGACGCGTTCAACATCAACGTCAAGATCTGCGAGCTGATGATCCTTCCCACGCTGCCGCCTGAGAACTACGGTCCGAGCGTCAAGGATACGATCAACTACTTCGTGTTCTCGAAGTCCAACAAGACCGACGACCAGAAGCGCGCGCTCATGAAGAACATCTATGACGCGACGATCAAGGTCACAGGTCCGCTTCCCCCGAGAAAAGTTGTGGTGATCATCAAAGAGCATGACGACGTCAACGTCGGCGTCGGCGACACATTAAAACTGGACATGTAATGCCGCGCGCATTATAGATTTGAAAGGAGTTACTTATTATGGCTACTATCGTTGGTGTACACGCATTGGATCTGACCGCTGAGCAGAAGGCAAAGCTGGTTGCGAACGTTCCCGCCGGTGTCTGCGCCGCATTCAATCTGGATATCAATGTCAGCATGATGATGCTGATGCCCGCCCTTCCCGAAGGCAACTACGGCCCGAGCGTCAAGGACTCCATCACCTACTTCATCTTCACCGCACCCAACAAGACCGATGACCAGAAGCGCGAGCTCGTGAAGAACGTCTACAAGGCAACCTGCGACGCAGTCGGCGAGCTGCCCAAGAACAAGTGCATTGTCATCTTCAAGGAGCATGCGGATAACAACGTTGGTGTTGACGGCGTTCTGCGTGTTGACGCGAAGAAGAACGGTACGTTCCACGTCTAAGATCAGGAGACAGACATGAATTCTGCTCAATTGGCTGCGCAGTGGGAGGATCAGGTCATTGCCACGCGCAGATATCTGCACCAGCACCCGGAGCTCTCCGGCCATGAGGTCAACACCGCAGCATATATCGTAGAGCAGCTGTTGAAGTATCCGAATCTGGAGCTTTCCAGACCCTGCCCGACCGGCGTCGTCGCTGTGCTTCACGGCGCGAAGCCGGGCCGGACAGTGGCCGCGCGCTGCGACATCGACGCGCTTCCCGTCCAGGAGGTCGACGATTCACCGTATAAGTCCGTGACGCCGGGCGTCATGCACGCCTGCGGCCACGACGGCAACACGGCGATGCTGCTGACGGTCGCAAAAATTCTCGCTGAGCACCCGGAGGATGTGAGCGGAACGATCAAGTTTCTGTTCCAGCCTTGCGAAGAGGCGCATGACGGCGGCTCCATCGAGCTGGTCGAGGCCGGCGTGCTCGACGATGTGGACATGATCTTCGGCACCCACGTTGAAGCGACGCGCCCAGCAGGCACATTCTGCCTCAAAAACGGCGCGACGCACGCGGCGGTCTATGCCATTGAGATCACCATCCACGGCAAGGGCGGCCACGGCGGCTTCCCGCACCAGTGCACCGACAACGTCATGGTCGGCGCGGAGATCATCTGCGCGCTCAACAGCATCGTAGCCAAGAACATTGACCCTTGCAAGAGCGCCGTGATGACCATCACCTCCGTGCAGGCAGCGGATGCGAACAACATCATTCCGGAAACGGTCGTTCTTCGCGGCAGCGCACGCGTGCTCAATCCGGAAATCGAGGACGTGATCACTACGCGCATCCGTCAGATTTCCGAGGGAATCTGCGCGGCCTACGGCGTGACGTGCGAGGTCAAGCTCGACAAGGGCTTTGACGTTCTCGTGAACGACGACCGGCTGGTCGAGGCGGCGCGGAAAGTGCTCAAATCCGAGTTCGGAGACGACAAGGTCATTGCCGACGGACCCGTGCTTGGCGGCGAGGACTTCAGCGCGTATCTCAGAAAGTGCCCGGGCTGCTATTTTAAGGTTGGAACACAGATTTTACGTGACGGCGTGTGCTATCCGCACCATCATTGCCGGTTCGATATTGACGAGTCGGGACTCAAGTACGGTGTGGAGGCCTGGCTCGCGCTCCTGACGCAAGTGCAGGATGTGCTTGATGGCTGAAGACCGCACGGAAGGAAAAAGAAAGGACAGGGTTACAGTGAAAACACTGAAACTGATTGACGCGCTGCGCGCCGCGGCAAACGCGATGATCGCGGCAGAGCCCGAGCTGACCGAACTCGACTCCGAGCTTGGCGACGGCGACTGCGGTATGGGCCTCAAGACGGGCTTCACGGCAGTTCTGGCCGCGCTCGAGGGCAAGGACGACGCCTCCGCGGACGAGATTATGAAGCTCACAGCCAGCAGCCTGATCTCCTCGATCGGCGGCACGTCCGGCGCAATTTACGGCACGGCGTTCATGCGCATGGCCAAGGCGCTCAAGGCGGGCCCGGCTGACTCACTGGTCAAAATCGGTGAGGTTCTGCAGGCAGGTCTGGACGGCGCGAAGATGCGTGGTGAAAACACGCAGGTCGGCGACAAGACCATGATCGACGCACTTGAGCCCGCTGTGCTCGCGTTCAAGGAAAAGGCCACGGCCGGCGCTTCCATTCAGGAGGCCTGCGCGGCTGCGACAGACGCTGCGAAGGCAGGCTCCGATTCGACAATCGACCTGATTGCTAAGAAGGGCCGCGCGTCGTATCTCGGCGAACGCTCAATCGGACACCGCGACGCCGGTTCCTACGGCATCTATGTCTTTGCGAAGGCAGTTGCGGCATACGTAGCGGAATAAAACAGTATTACGAAAGGCGGAACCGTATGAAAAAGATTATCAACGCACCGGAAAATGTAGTCAATGAGATGCTGGCCGGCCTCGTCGCGGCAAATCCCGACACGCTGGACATCATCCCCGAAAAGCGCATCATCCTCCGCAAAGAGCGGAAGGCGGCCGGTAAGGTCGCAGTGGTCACCGGCTCCGGTTCCGGCCATGAGCCCGATCAGGTCTTCTATGTCGGCAAGGGCATGATGGACGCGGCCTGCGCAGGTCCCGTTTTCGCCGCTCCGACGGCTGACGCCATCTATGAGGCCGCCAAGGCTGTCGATACCGGCGCCGGCGTTCTGTTCATGGTCAAGAACTACACGGGTGACCGCGGCCAGTTCGGTATGGCCTGCGAAATGTGTGAGATGGACGACATCAACGCCAAGATCGTGATTGCCGACGACGACGTCGCCGTCAAGGACAGCACGTTCACCGCGGGCCGCCGCGGCGTTGCGGGCGCGATTCTCGGCTATAAGATCGTCTGCGCCGCAGCGGAAGAGGGCAAGAGCCTCGATGAGCTCGTTGAGCTTGCCGACCGCGTGAACGCGAATGTGCGCAGCATGGGCTTCGGCCTGACCTCCTGCACCACCCCGGCCAAGGGCGCTCCGACGTTCGAAATCGGCGACGACGAGATGGAGATCGGCGTCGGCCTGCATGGCGAGCCCGGCCGTCAGCGCACGAAGCTGATGCCCGCCGACGAGATTGTCGGCCTGATGACGCAGAATTGCCTCGACGATCTGCCCTTCCAGGCAGGCGATGAGGTCGCTGTCATGGTCAACGGTCTGGGCGGCACGCCGCTCATGGAGCAGTACATCGCGTACAATAAGGTCGCGCAGATGCTCAAGGACGCCGGCATTAAGGTCTTCAAGAGCTATGTCAATGAGTATTGCACCTCCATCAATATGGCGGGCTGCTCGGTGTCGCTTCTGCGCCTTGACGACGAAATGAAGAAGTATCTGGACTACCCGGTCGAGATCCCGTACGCCATCTTCTGATTTTTAAGATTACCCCCACCGGGCTTTCGCGCAAGCGGGAGCCCGGTTTTGCCGTTTTGCACAAGGTACGCGGAGCGTCGTGGCAGGGGAGCGGGAGAGACAGAAAGTACGCACGAACAAATTTCGACGATGGCGAATGGAAAGCGCTTGCTTGCGAACCGGAAGCATGATACACTATACAAAACGAACGAAAAGGAGTCGGTATTATGGCAGAGCTTGAAAGCAAAACGATACATTCTGTGGCAAAGGCCATCCGTCTTCTGGACCTGCTCGCAGAGCGCACCAAGCCCGCCACGCTCACCGAGCTTTATCAGGCGACGGGCTGGCCGAAGAGCACGATTCACGGCCTTCTTTCCACGATGCGCGAGGCTGGTCTCATCGAGCAGATGCCGAACGGCCGCTACTGGCTCGGGATCCGCCTGTTTGAATATGGCTGTGCGGTGTCCAATGCCTGGGATATCGGCGCGATTGCGCGGCCGCATATGCAGAAAATCTGCGCGGAGCTCGGAGAGTCAGGTTAAAGCATTGTACATTCGGTGAACAAAAAAAGACTTGCCGCAACTGTCC
>CALCJW010000210.1:0-8503 GCA_937967235.1 uncultured Clostridia bacterium | reverse complement strand
CTTTGGCCTATTTGTCTATGACCTACAGCAAAGCCGCATGGCGCTCGCCTTAGACCCCGGCACGGCGTTCGGCACGAACAATATGCAGGGCAGCTCCGGCTACATAGTGTCTGCCTACAAGGACGGCGATGCGGTCAAGGTCATTGCGACATTCTACGATAGTATGCAAGGCATGCTTTCGCCGGTCTCTTACTACTATGACACGGCGGCAGGCAGCCTTACGTTCTCGCCGACTGCGCTTCCGAACGGCATTGAGGCAGCGTCTCCCGCGCACGAGGTTGCGCTTGCAGACAAGATCGCAGATTTAACGTATTCCGACGGCGAAACGACGTGGAAGCTCTTTGACGGCTGGAAATTCGGCGCTCAGGCGGACGCAAAGGCCGTACCCTTGACCGCTCCTGAAAAGGACGCGTCCCAGGTCACAGAGGACGACTTCTATGATGTTTTCTGGGAGCTTGACCGCGATTCGATGCAAACGTATCTGGACGAACACCCGGAGACGCTCGCAAACGGCTGGGCTGGCATCAACATCAACGAATCCGGCCTCAATCAGTCCGGGACAAGCATCCGCACAACGATGGGCGAGCAGGTGCTGGCCGTGAATTTCCGGGAGAAGGTGCTGCTCGTGCGCGTGGAAGGGGAAAAGTACCGGGGCGTTCTGGCAGTTGCGAAGGTTCCGGCGCGCTTGAGCATTGAAATGTCGGAGGGGCTCGGAAGCTACGGCCAGACGGTCGGGGAGATCGCTGAGGCGCATGGCGGTCTGTTGTCCATGACGTGCAACGGCTTTCTTGACCCTGGTGGCCAGGGGAACGGCGGAGAGCTCGCGGGCTTTGCGATGAGCGACGGCGTGCCCTATGGGGAGCACTATCCGTACACGGATGATTTTCCGTATGCAAGATTTGAGATTCTGACGGACAACACCGTCTGTATCCGCAGGTCTGACAAGGCGGTTCGCGCGGACTGCCGCGACGCGACGGAGTTTAACCCCGCGCTCATCATCGACGGCGAGATCATCCAGAGCAATTACTGGACGAGCGAGGCCCCGCGCGCTTGCATCGGGCAATCGAGTCGGCAGGAAATGCTGCTGCTTGTGATCGAGGGGCGCATGCCGGAAAGCGGCATTCTCGGCACCAGCGTCAACGAATGCTCCGCCATTTTAGCGCGGCACGGCGCGGTGCAGGCCATGAACGTCGACGGCGGCACGAGCGCGATCCTGTGGTACGACGGGCAGTGCGTCACGCGCTGCTGCAATTTGGCGCTTCCTAGCGGACGTGCGCTTCCAAATGCATTCGTCTATCACAAGCGTACAGACTGAGAAATAAAAAACGAAGGATGGAGCGGCTTGCGTCATCCTTCGTTTTTCATATGATTCGTAGTTGTTTTACAGCATGAAAAGGGGACGGGCAGAGTTGTCCACCCCTACGGGTTCTTTAATATTCGATTTCCTGATTTGCGGGCGTCTCCAGAAGCTCTGGATTTTCAAGGAGCGTTCGAAGAAGCCGGATGGTCTTGGAATAATAGTACCCGTCGGCAAGACGCTCGTCGATGGTAAGGCCAAGATCCAGCATCTCGTGCATTTCATATGTTCCGTCTGCCTTGAAGACCGGGCGCAGGGACTTTTCGCCGATGATGCAGAACACCGAGCATGTGCCCCAGTTCGTCAGGTGATGGTAGCCGCTGTGCAGCTTAATAGAGCCAAGGTTTGAGATGACGACCGTGCAGTAATAGGGGTCGGTCTCGATGATCGATGCGGGAATCCAGCCGTGAACATCGAGTCTCGTGAGAAGCCAGACGATGAACTTTCCGAGAAAGCGCGGCATGCGGTTAAAGATGTCCATGAAGTCTGTCGAGGTGTCGGTCTTTGTCATGTCCTTGCAGTCCATGATCTGGTGCCGGAGGTCTTCGTGGATGGTATCAAGCGTCGATTCATTCTTGCCGCGCACGACGGCGAGCGCCTCGGCCGCTTCGTCCGCAAACTGCTTTTTGACCACGAACGACGCGGACACGCCGTTTCTCTGATAGAAGTTCTTATTCGCGATAAAGCGGTTCATCTTCGGGCGGAGCGTGATCGTCTTGATGAGTGCGGCGACGATGATGTGGAACATCGTGTAGGGGAAGTCGGGATGCCCCGCATTTTTCTTCTCCAGATACGCGTTCATATTGGTCAGATCGATCGTCTCGGAGAGGTAGGCCTCGTTGTCGCAGCGGTTGGGATAGATGATGGGCGTAATAAAATGCATGCCGTCCAAATCGCGCAGCAGCACGCCATCCTTCCGATCGCCGAAGCGGCGCTTCGTGGTTTTTTCCATATTCTTTTCACACACCTTTTTCTTGTTCTGACGAAAATCGCCAGTCGACCTCTATAGAATACCAAATATAGACCGGAAATGCAAGTATTCCTCCAATATTCCGTATTTTCCGGTCTCTGTACAAATTGCACAAAATCAAACTGGCATTTTTCGACTTCTTTCAGGGATTTAACGCTTGACATCAGTAAAGTACGAGATTATAATGAGCACATCAAAAACGAAGGGGGCGCACGAGATGAAGCGTTACGAAATGGCTCAGATGAATCAGTCGAACCGTACCGATGCAGCTGCGTGCGCACCGGCTTGTTCTTGCGCTCGCAAGGCATCCGCATCCCATGTTATCTGCTTGGACGCTGCCATTTTGGCCGTGTCCATTTTTATTTGCCTGCTTATGAACCTTACCGTACTGGTAGGGCTTGCGGCGCTTGTACTTCTTGTACTTGTCGTACGCATTATGCAGCAACTGAATATGGCAGAAAGCAGAAATGTGCTGGATGCTTCCAACGGGGTGCACGATGCGGCCTAGGAAGAATCAAAGGTAAGCGGCTTTGCTTTTTGCAAAGCCGCTATTGTTTTGACTACGGCCTTTCGTTGAGACAAAAAACTGATTTCATGCTGTCGCGTACAGCTGAAAAATATTTCGCAAATGAGGTAAGAAATGATGAAGAACATGAAGAAGTTATTCTGCTTCGCGCTGGCAGTCGTCATGCTGCTGAGCGTTATGGCAGGTTGCGCGGCCAAGACCGAGCAGGGCTCCAGCACCACACAGGCAAGCGAATCCACCGCATCCACCGAGACCGCTTCCAATGAATCCGCTGACGCTTCCGATGCAGCCGCGACCGACGGCGAGATCGACATTGCGTTCATCGGCAACACCACCGGTGACTACGCACAGTACGGCATTCCTGTCCGCAACGCTGTGATGTTGTACTTCGACCAGCTGAACGCTGCCGGCGGCATCAACGGCAAGAAGGTTGTTGTCAAGGAATATGACGACAAGGGCGACGGCGTCGAGGCTGTCAACGCTTACAACCTTGCCAAGGAAAACGGCATCACCGCTGTCATCGGCTCTGTTCTGACCGGCGCGACCATCGGCCTTGCCGACGCGACCTATGAAGACAACATGCCCCAGATTACCGCTTCCGCTACTGCAACCGGCGTAACGGTTATGGAAGACACCGGCGAGGTCCGCACGAACGTGTTCCGTGCCTGCTTCATCGATCCGTTCCAGGGTCAGAAGATGGCGGATTATGCCGTTGAAAAGCTGGGCGCCAAGACCGCCGCGATCTTCTACGAAACCGGCAGTGACTACTCCGAAGGTCTGAAGAACGCATTCGTCGTTGAGGCCGAGCGCATGGGTCTTGAAATTGTCGACACCGAGGCGTTTGCTACCGGCGACAAGGACTTCAAGGCACAGATGACCAACATTGCTTCCAAGAACCCCGACATTGTCTTCTGCCCGATCTATTACGGTGAGGCTGGTCTTGCTATCCAGGCTGCCCGTCAGGCAGGCTGCACCGCCACCTTCCTCGGCGGCGACGGCTTCGGCTCCGTCAAGGATTATGCTTCTGCAGAAGAACTCGAAGGCAGCGTCTACTGCTCTGGCTACGCGCCCGGCACCGAAGACGTTGCACAGTTCGAAAAGGACTACTGTGAGACCTTCGGCGTGGAAGAAGTCCCCAATATGTTTGCGCCTCTTGCTTACGATGCATCCATGATCATGGCTTACGGTCTGAAGGCTGCGGAAGACGCCGGCCTCGAGGCTGGTACGGACGAGTACAAGCAGGCTGTCATTGACGCCATCAAGACCATGGACGGCGTGAAGGGCATTACCGGTACTTATTCCTTCGACTCCGACAACAACCCCATCAAGTCCGTTGCGATCATCGAGCTGACCGGCGGCGAGGAAGTCTTCAAAGAAATGTTCTAAGTTTTGACCCGGCACGGTTTTTTGAGAGGGGAGCGCAAGCTCCCCTCCCAAAGGCCGTTTTCCGGACGTCCGATGGGTGCTCCTATATTTAGTGTATAGAGACAGCCATCGGATGTCCGAAAGATGAAAGAAAGGAAAGAAAGCTCATGAGTTTGTTTGTTTCCCAGCTGTTTAACGGCTTGCAGACAGGTTCTGTGTATGCGCTGGTGGCCCTTGGCTACAGCATGGTCTATGGTATCATCCTGCTTCTGAACTTTGCCCACGGCGACATCATCATGGTCGGCGCGTATACCGCGTTCTACGCCATGACTGCGTTCCACCTGCACCCGATTCTCTCCGTTGTTCTGGCCGTTGTCACAAGTACGCTGCTTGGCGTTGTGATTGAGAAGGTTGCTTATACGCCTCTTCGCTCGGCGCCCCGTCTTTCGCTTCTGATCACAGCGATCGGCATTTCGTTCCTGCTTGAAAACGGTGCGCAGCTTCTGTTCGGCGCTGACACCAAGAGCATGGACACGCTTGTTCCCGGCAATGTGTCGTTCGGCTCCGTCACGATCAGCTATACTGCGATCTTGACCATCATCGTCGCTGTCATCGCGATGGTCGCATTGACGCTCCTTGTCCAGAAAACGAAGCTCGGAAAGGCGATGCGCGCGGTCTCTGAGGATATGGGTGCGGCGCAGCTGATGGGCATCAGCCTCAACAAAACGATCTCATTTACATTTGCGGTCGGCTCAGCGCTTGCCGGTATCGGCTCGGTTCTGTATCTTTGCGCGTATTCCCAGGCATCGCCCACGATGGGCTCGATGCTCGGCCTGAAGGCGTTCGTCGCGGCCGTTCTTGGCGGCATCGGCTCGATTCCCGGTGCAATGATCGGCGGCTTTGCCATTGGTCTTCTCGAAGCGCTCGTCGCGGCGGTCGGTCTTTCCGTCTGGAAGGACGCAGTCGTGTTTGCAATTCTGATCGTGGTGCTGCTCGTAAAGCCGTCCGGCATTATGGGTCATCCGGTCACGGAAAAGGTCTGATGGGGGAGGTAACGATATGAAAACAAGATCGAAAATCCGGATCCCCATGCCGGCGCGATATGTTATCATCCTCGCGTTGGTGGTCGGCTTCTACTTTTTGCTGACTGGACTCATTTCCTCCGGCATCATCACAAACTACTGGACGGGCATTCTGATCACCGTCGGTATCAACATCATCCTTGCAGTGTCCTTGAACATCGCGACCGGCTACCTCGGCCAGCTGCCGCTGGGGCACGCGGGTTTCATGGCAGTCGGCGCTTACGCGGGCGGTATTTTCATGAAAGCAACGCCTGCGGCTGCACTTCTGAAGGAAGGCAATACTGCCGCGCTTATTCCGTACATTCTGGCCGCTATCGTCATCAGCGCAGTGGTTGCTGGTATTTTCGGTGTTATCATCGGTATCCCGGCGCTTCGCCTGCGCGGCGACTATCTGGCCATCATCACCCTGGGCTTCGGCGAGATCATCCGCGTTGTCCTGACGAACATCGACTCCGTGCTGGGATTTGATTTCACCTACGGCGCGGCAGGCCTCAAGCGCATTCCGAAATTTGCGTCTGTGACGTTGGTGTTTATTTGCGTCGTGCTCGCATGCTTCTTCATCCATACGATGATGAAATCCAAGCACGGCCGGGCGATCCTCTCTATCCGCGACAACGAGATCGCGTCTGAGAGCGTCGGCGTGAACACCACGTATTATAAGACCATGGCGTTCGTATTCTCGGCCATGCTCGCCGGTATTGCAGGCTGCCTGTACGCAGGCTACCTTGGTTCTCTGTATCCCTCGACGTTCAAATTTATGAAATCCATCGAGATTCTCGTCATCGTTGTGCTTGGCGGCATGGGCTCGATGCTGGGCTCGATCGTCTCGGCGACGGTTCTGACGGTGCTGCCGGAGCTGCTTCGCTCGGTGGCGGACTACCGCATGGTCGCATACTCGCTGGCGCTGGTCGTCATGATGATCTTCCGCCCGAAGGGACTATTCGGCAGCTACGATTTCTCGATGTCCCGGGTACTTGAAAAGGCACTCAATTTTGTGTTCCGGCCAGAGCTGAGAAAAGGTAAGGAGGAAGCTGACAATGAGCAGAACTGAAAGACCCAAGACAAAGCTTGTTCCGGTTCCCGCAACCAACATCATCCCAGAACGCGACGTTTCGCTGCCTCCGATTCTCGAAGCGCGCCACCTCGGTATTGACTTTGGCGGTTTATCTGCTGTCAGCGACTTCAACTTCGCCATTGGCAGAACTGAGATCGCCGGTCTGATCGGCCCGAACGGCGCAGGTAAGACGACCGTTTTTAACCTTCTTACCAAGGTCTATCAGCCGACGCGCGGTACCATCCTGCTCGACGGCATGGACACAGCAGGGAAGACCACCATTCAGGTCAACCAGATGGGCATTGCCCGAACCTTCCAGAATATCCGCCTGTTCCGCGATCTGTCGGTGCTCGACAACGTTCTCGTCGGCCTTCACAACGAGACGAAATACACGCTCGGTACGGCAATGTTCCGCCTGCCGCAGTACTGGCGCAAGGAGCGCATCGCAAAGGAGCGCGCGCTGGAGCTTCTCAGCATTTTCGACATGCAGGATATGGCGGACCACAAGGCGGGCTCGCTTCCGTATGGCGCGCAGCGAAGACTCGAGATCGTCCGCGCACTGGCGACGAATCCGTGCCTGCTGCTGCTTGACGAGCCGGCTGCCGGCATGAACCCCTCGGAGACAAGTGAGCTCATGGACAACATCGTCCGCATCCGCGACATGTTCGGCATTGCGATTTTGCTCATCGAGCACGACATGAACCTCGTCATGGGTATCTGCGAGGGTATCTGCGTTCTGAACTTCGGTAAGATCATCGCTAAGGGCACACCCGAGGACATTCAGGCAAACCCTGCGGTCATCGAGGCCTACCTCGGCAAGAAAAAGGAGGGCCAATAAAATGCTGCTTTCCGTTGAAAATCTGCATGTCTACTATGGCGCAATCCACGCTGTGAAAGACGTTTCCCTTCACGTGCAGGAAGGCGAGATCGTGACGCTCATCGGCGCGAACGGCGCGGGCAAGAGCACGGTTCTGAACACCATTTCGGGCTTACTCAAGCCCAGAAGCGGTAAGATCCAGTTCATGGATCACAACGTCACGGGCGTGGCTCCCAACAAGATCGTCCAGACCGGCCTTGTTCAGTGCCCCGAAGGCCGCCGCGTTTTTGCGAGAATGACGGTTGAAGAAAATCTGGAAATGGGCGCATACACGCGTCCGAACGGCAAGTTTGACGAAAATCTGGCGCATGTCTACGAGCTGTTCCCGCGCCTCAAAGAGCGCCGTACGCAGGTCAGCGGTACGCTCTCCGGCGGCGAGCAGCAGATGCTGGCGATGGGAAGAGCGCTCATGAGCGAGCCGAAGCTTCTCATGCTCGATGAGCCGTCCATGGGCCTTGCGCCTTTGCTGGTTGAGCAGATCTTTGAGATCATCAAGAGCCTTCACAAGGCAGGCTCCACGATTCTTCTCGTCGAGCAGAACGCGCAGATGGCGCTGCAGGTTGCCGACCGCGCGTACGTGCTCGAGTCCGGCCGCATTACGCTTTCCGGAACGGGTGCGGAGCTGATGGCCAGCGAATCGGTCAAACGCGCATACTTAGGTGGCTAACGAGCTGCTTTAGCGAAACATAAGAGCTGCGATTTTTCTCAATCGCAGCTCTTTTTCTGTAAATTTCAGATTATTTTTCTGATTTTGTATCCGGGCCGTCTAAAGCCAGATGGGAGAGGGGATTGGCCTCGGCGGCGATTTTGAGCTCGGTGCTTTCGATGTGCGTGTAGATCTGCGTGGTGTTGAGGTTTTCGTGGCCGAGCACCTCCTGAAGCGTCTTGAGATCGACGCCGTTTGAGAGCATGAGGGTTGCCGCCGTGTGGCGAAGCTTGTGCGCGGAAAACTGCGTGGAATCCAAGCCTGCGGCAAGCAAATGCTTTTTGACCAGCCGGTGGACGGCGGAGACACTGATGCGATTGCCGTCGCGCGAGCCAAAGAGCGCCCGGTTGTCCGACAGCACGATCTGACTGCGCTCGATCAGGTACCGGTCGATGGCTTTGCGGCAGCTTGAGCCCATATAGACGATGCGCTCTTTGTTGCCTTTACCAACTACACGCAGACGGTCGTCATAAACATCCGTCAAATTGAGCCCTACAAGCTCCGAGCGCCGGATGCCGCAATTTAAAAAGATCATGAGTATTGCGAAATCCCGCGCCTGATTTGGC
>CALCJW010000209.1:0-7391 GCA_937967235.1 uncultured Clostridia bacterium | reverse complement strand
TGAAAGCGGCGGAAGAATGGGGCGTCCTGCCGATGTTCTATCTGGAACTGAGTACCGGCTTGCGGCGCGGGGAACTGGTGGCGCTGCTGTGGAGCGACCTCAATTTGCAGACGAAAACGCTGACCGTGTCCAAATCCGTGTCGCGCGGCAAGGGAGAATTGGTCGTGACGGAGCCGAAAACAGAAAACTCCGTCCGAGAGATTTATCTCAGCGATGAAGCAATTCGACTGCTGGTCGAAGATCGAAAGAATCACCCGTTCAGTCCGTATATGTTCCCGTCACCCAAGAATGGTGGAATGTATGGTCCGGACTGCGTTGGAAGAATACACAAAAAGCTGCTGGAAAAGGCAGGAATCGAGGAACACGTCCGGTTCCGTGACCTCAGACACACGTTCTCGACGCTGGCAATCCAAAGTGGCATTGACCCGAAAAGGGTTGCGGAGATCCTCGGTCATGCCTCGGCAGAATTCTCGCTGGACGTTTACGCTGCAATTTAAGTAGGCGCTCGCGGATTATACCCGCTGCGAACAGGCGGACGGCGTGAGCGTCGAGTCGCGCTACCGCGTTGGTATGGCGCAGTATATGCTGCAAAACTATGATGCGGCGACCGCCGCCTTTGCTGGTTCGCTCGCCATCGTGCCGCAGGACGACGATATGTATATTGCGGATGTTTACTGGCTGGTACTTTCGCAGCTTCGTGCGGGGCAAGCGGACGAGGTGCAAAAGACCTTTCAGCAGCATTACCGCCCGGATATGTACGTCGGGCACCACACGGCGTATGAAAAAGCCATGCGCGTGGCGGCGGGCTTTGCGCCGATGGAGGATATGCTGGCGGAACTGGAAGCGGAACTGGACGATCTGCAGTTTGCCATGACGGCTTCTGGTTCTGCTTTAGCTACCTCAACAATTAGACGGTACAAAAACAGATGGATGCAGTCCGCTCGCGGCTGGCAGAAAAAATTACGCGTTTGACGCGTCACGCGAGGAACATAGGGCTATGCCCGCATAAGAACAACCACCGGCTTCGCCGGTGGCTGTGTTTTACTATTCTTTCAATCAGGCGTTTTCTGCCTTTGTCTCGCAGTACAGGCAGCGGTATGTGCGCGTCGCCTGGTCGGTCAGCGTGAATACCTGCGGAAGCTCCTGTTCCACGGAGGTTATGCAGCGCGGGTTTTTGCAGTGGATGACATTTTTGATCCGCGTCGGGAGCTTGAGCTGGCGCTTTTCCACCTGCTTGCCGTCCTTGATGAAGTTCACCGTAATGCCCGGGTCCACATAGCCGATCACGTCCCAGTCCAGATCCAGAATGCGGTCAATTTTGATGATGTCCTTGCGGCCAAGCTTATTGCTGACAACATTTTTGAGCAGCGCCACCGAGCAATCGAGCTTGTCAAGCTCCAGTACCTTATATAAATACATGGCCTTACCGGCAGTAATGTGGTCAATAACAATGCCATTGGAAATTGCATCAATAATCATCTTTCAGTACCTCCCTTATTCGATACCAAGCATCTTCATAATCAGAGCCATGCGGATATACCGGCCGTTGCGAACCTGCTTGAAATAGCAGGCTCTCGGGTCGTCGTCGACCGCGACGGAAATCTCATTGACACGGGGCAGCGGGTGCATGATGCAAAGATCCTGCTTCGCGGTTTTGAGCTTTTCCGGCGTCAGGATATAGCTGTCTTTCAGACGCAGATAGTCTTCCTCGTTGAAGAAGCGCTCGCGCTGCACGCGGGTCATGTAGAGAATGTCAAGCTCCGGCATCACGGATTCCAGATCGGTCGTCTGCTCATAGGGAATGCTGTTCTTCTTGATGACCTCGTTTTTCACATAGCTCGGCAGCTTCAGCTCCTCCGGCGAGACAAGCACAAACCTGATGCCGGTGTAGCGGCTGAGCGCGCTGATGAGCGAATGGACCGTGCGTCCAAACTTGAGGTCTCCGCAGAAGCCGACCGTCAGATCGTTGAAGCGGCCCTTTTCGCGGTTGATTGTCAGAAGGTCTGTGAGCGTCTGGGTCGGATGGTTGTGTCCGCCGTCGCCTGCGTTGATGACCGGAACCTCCGAGCGCATCGAAGCGACAAGCGGCGCGCCCTCCTTCGGGTGGCGCATGGCAATGATGTCTGCGTAGCAGCTGACCGTGCGCACCGTATCCGCTACGCTCTCGCCCTTTGCTGCGGAAGAGCTGCTAGCGGACGAGAAGCCGAGTGTCTTACCGCCCAGGCTCAGCATGGCCGATTCAAAGCTCAGTCTTGTACGGGTTGAAGGCTCAAAGAAGAGCGTGGCCAGAATTTTACCGTCGCACTTGTGGGCATATGCCTCGGGGTTTGCGATGATATCCTTGGCCTTTTCGACCAGCTCGTCGATTTCCTGCGTACTCAGCTGCAAAATGTCAATCAGATGGTTCATATCAGTTGTTACCTCCAATCCAGGATTCGTCTGCGGGGTTGTTCCGGAACTGAATCAGCCGGACAACGTCTTCTTGCTTGATATAGTTCTGCTCCGCTGCAACAGCAGCGATCACATCAAAATTTGTCAGGCTCACGTTCTTCACGTTTGCCGCGGCCAGCCGCTCGAGACCCTTTTTCATGCCGTAGGTGAAGATGCTCACCACACCGAGCACCTCCGCGCCTGCCGCGCGCAGAACCTTCACCACGTCCAGAACGCTTCCGCCGGTGGAAATGAGGTCCTCCACCACTACGACCTTCTGGCCCTTTTCAAGTCTTCCTTCGATCTGGTTCTGCCGGCCGTGGTCCTTGCTCGAACCGCGGACATAGCCCATCGGAAGCTTCATCATGTGTCCGACAATGGCAGCGTGCGCGATACCTGCCGTGCTCGTGCCCATAAGCACCTCCGCCTGCGGATATTCGCGCTCAATGGTCTGCATGATCGCCGTCTCCACCTCCGTGCGCACATCAGGTGCAGTGAGAATCAGGCGATTGTCGCAGTAGACCGGGCTCTTGATGCCGCTGGCCCAGGTAAACGGCTCGCCCGGCCGGAAAAATACGGCGCGGATGGAGAGTAAATCCTCTGCAATTTTGCGTTCTGTCGCGTTCATGCGCTTGTCCTCCTGTTGTTCTGATAACATGATCTTCGTAAATTCCTCCGGTGTCCGGCAGATCAGATCTGCGCCTGCCTGCGCAAGCTCTTCCCGGCTTCCGTAGCCGTACAAAATTCCGGCTGTCCGGATGCCTGCCAGCTTGCCGCCAATGATATCGTGCTTGCGGTCGCCCACAATCATCGCCTGCGTAAGGTCGGTGCAGCCTGCTTTTTGCAGCGCCGCGCGGATTACATTCACCTTTTTTCCTGCCTGCGGATTATCGCCCGGCGCGCCGCAGATCGCTTCAAAATACGGCGCCAGACCGAAATGCCCCAGCACCTGCACGGCCATGCTCTCGAGCTTCGAGGTTGCCACAAACAGCCGAAAGCCGTTTTTTTGCAGCGTGTCCAGCATCTCGCGCACACCCGGGTACGGCTCGTTCTCTAACCATCCGACGTCATGGTAGTACACGCGGAACTGGTCGATCGCGCCCGGAATATCCTCTTTCGGCATAAACTGACCGAACGTCTCGTCAAGCGGCGGCCCGACAAAAAAGTCAAGCTCCTGCCAGTCTCTCTCCACCCCATACGCGCGCAGCGCAAACTGCGAGGCCCTCATAATGCCGGGACCGGAATCGGTCAGCGTGCCGTCCAGATCGAATAAAATGATACGCTCCTGCATCGCTTACCCCACGAACTCTTCTGCGCACCGCAGATACGCCGCAACCGGGTCGGCCGCCTGGGTAATGGGACGGCCAACTACAATGTAGTCAGAGCCAATCTCCCGTGCGCGTGCCGGAGTTGTGATGCGCACCTGGTCGTCTGCCTTGCTGTCTGCAAAGCGGATGCCGGGTGTGACCGTGGCAAAGTGTTTGCCGCAGGCCTCATGAATCTTGCCTGCCTCCAGCGGCGAACAGACCACGCCGTCAAGTCCCGCCAGCTCCGCGTTTTTCGCGTAGTCGATGACGACCTCGGAAAGCTCCTTGTGAATTTCAATCTCCTCTTCCATGCTCTGCTGGCTTGTCGAGGTCAGCTGCGTAACGGCAATAAGAAGCGGTCTCGTTCCGTCTGCGCGGGTAAGACCCTCCAGAGCAGCTGTCATCATCGCGCGCGTGCCTGCCGCGTGCAGGTTCACCATATCCACATCAAGCGCCGAGAGCACCGCCATCGCCTTTTTGACCGTGTTCGGAATGTCGTGGAGCTTGAGGTCCAGGAAGATTTTGTGACCCCTTGCCTTGATTTCGCGGGCGATGGACGGACCCTCGGCATAGAACAGCTCCATGCCGATTTTCACAAACGGCTTGCGGTCTGTGAACTGATCGAGAAAGGCCAGCGTCTTTTCGCGGCTGTCAAAATCCAGAGCGATGATTACGTCTTTACCCATGGTGTGCGCCTCCTATGATATCTTTCAGATTCTGTATGTTGTAGTTCTGCATTGCCTGCGGAAGATCCCGGACAATATCGCGGCAGGCATAGGGATTCACCAAGTTTGCCGCGCCGACCTCCACCGCCGTTGCTCCGGCCAGCATCAGCTCCAGCACATCTTCCGCGCGCGTCACGCCGCCCATGCCGATGATCGGAATTCTGACCGCCTCATAGACCTGCCAGACCATCCGCACGGCAAGCGGAAAAATTGCTGGACCGGACATGCCGCCCGTTTTGTTTGCCAGCAGCGGCCGCTTCGCGCGCAGGTCGATGCGCATGCCAAGCACCGTGTTGATTAAGCTCACCGCGTCCGCGCCCGCGTCTTCGCACGCCCTCGCGATATCCGCAATGCTTGTGACATTCGGAGAAAGCTTCACAATAACGGGCTTTTTGACCGCAGCCTTTACTGCCCTTGTGACGCTTGCAGCAGCTTTCGGATCCGTTCCGAAGGCGAGGCCGCCGCCGTGGACGTTCGGGCAGGAAATATTCACTTCCAGCCAGCCGACCTGCTCGCATGCGTCAAGCTTCCGGCAGACCTCAACGTACTCTTCGATCGAAAACCCGCTCACATTCGCCATGACTGGCTTGTGAAAAACCTGCTTGAGCCGCGGAAGCTCTTCTGCTATCACCGCGTCCACGCCCGGGTTTTGCAGGCCCACGGCGTTAAGCATGCCGCCGGGTGCCTCTGCAATGCGCGGCTGCGCGTTTCCAAGGCGCTGCTCGCGTGTCGTTCCTTTAAAGGAAAAGGTTCCAAGGCAATCGATATCGTAGAGCTCTGCAAACGTGTACCCGTAGCCAAAGGTTCCGCTGGCCGGAATGACGGGGTTGTCGAGCTCAATGCCGCAGAGTGAAACTGCTGCCCTCACCATATCAGTTCCTCCTTTCGGAACACGGGTCCTTCCTTGCAGATCCGTTTCGGTCCATGTGCTGTCTCAATGGTGCAACCCATGCACGCGCCAAAGCCGCAGCCCATCCGCGCTTCCAGGCTCAAAAAGCCCGGCTTTTTCGTCCTGGCGCACAGCGCGCGCAGCATCGGCATCGGTCCGCAGGCGCAGAATGTGTCAAACGCTTCCGGCAGCGCATCTGTTACAAAGCCTTTGATACCCGCGCTTCCATCGGCGGTTGCAAGAATCGTCTCAATTCCAAGCGCTTCAAATTCTTCTTTGTAGAAAATCTCGCTCGCCGTATTAAATCCAAGAATTGCAGCCGGTGTTTTCCCCGCCGCAAGGAGTCTCTTTGCAAGGCTATACATCGGCGGCACGCCGATGCCTCCTCCAATCACAAGCGTCTTTTCTCCGCACGCCGTCACGTCAAATCCATTTCCAAGACCGCACAGCGCATCAATCGTCTGACCAGGCTTCATTTCGGCCAGCGCCCTTGTGCCATCTCCGACCGCGCGGTATAAAATTGTGACACTTCCGTCCTCCCAGTCGCAGACGGAAAGCGGCCGTCTGAGGAAAAAGCCCGGAATGGTGATCTCCAGGAACTGTCCTGGCGCGGTGATGGTCGAGGCGTCCCCTGCCAAACGTAGCCGGTACACATTCGGCGCAAGCCGCGCGTTTTCTGTCAGTGTAAAGCGTACTTCGTTCAAAGCGTTTCCTCCTTCCAGACGATCTTTCCATCAATCATTGTCATCTTGCATACGCCGGTGAGCGTGACGCCTGCAAACGGCGTTGCCCGACCCATCGACAAAAACTGTTCCGGCTCTACTACATAACTCTCGCTCAGGTTGAAGACTGTCAGATCTGCCGGCTGCCCGATGGCAAGCTCCGTGCCGCAGCCAAAGCGGCGCATCGGCGCGTCGTGCATCAGATCCATAAGCTTTCCGAGCGGCAGAACGCCGGGCTTCACGAAGCTTGTGTAGCAGGCGGCAAAGGAGGTTTCCAGACCCACAACGCCCATCGCGCTTTTTTCCAGTCCGCGGGCTTTTTCTTCCCGGCTGTGTGGCGCGTGATCGGTCACAATCATGTCAATCGTTCCATCCAGAAGTCCCTCGATCAGCGCGTCGCGGTCTTCCCTGCTTCTGAGCGGTGGATTCATCTTGAACCGTCCGTCCTCCTGCAAATCATCCTCCGTAAAGGTCAGATAATGCGGTCCTGTCTCGCATGTTACATTTACGCCGCGCCGTTTTGCCTCCCGGATGATCGAAACACTTTCCTTCGTGGAGACGTGACACACATGATATGCACAGCCTGTCTCCTCTGCCAGGCGCACATCGCGCGCAATCTGGCCCCACTCGCTCTCGGAGCAAATGCCCCGGTGGCTGTGGGTCTTTGCATATGCGCCGTCGTGGATATAGCCGCCGCGAAGCAGGCGATTGTCCTCACAGTGCGCGGCCAGAATTTTCCCAAGCCTTCTGCACTGCTCCATCGCCTCGCGCATCAGGCTCTCCGACTGTACGCCCTTTCCATCGTCGGAAAATGCAATTACCTCCGGGGCCATCGCGTCCAGATCCGCCAGCTGCTCGCCCTTTTGCCCGACGGAAATTGCGCCGTAGGGGTGCACATGCACGCAGGCGCTTTCCCGGATACGGCGCAGCTCCTCTTCCAGTGACGCCTTGCAGTCCGGCACCGGGTTCAGGTTCGGCATCGCCGCCACATGGGCAAAGCCGCCGTGCGCCGCTGCGAGTGTTCCGGTGCGGATCGTCTCCTTATAAGAAAATCCCGGCTCACGAAGATGGACATGCACATCAACGAAACCGGGAAAAATAACTGCGTTATGAACTTCAATACAAACAGTATCCGTAGGGCAGGAAACACGATCTCCGATAGAAACAATTCTGCCGTCTGAAACAAGAACATCTGCCGGACGGAGCGAGCCGTCTTTCCATACCTGGGCATGCTTGAAACAAATCCGCATAACTGACCTCCTGTGTTGTGGCGCTCGGTGCATTATAAAAGATCGCGCGGCGATTGTCAAGTTTTTTT
>CALCJW010000208.1:0-13055 GCA_937967235.1 uncultured Clostridia bacterium | reverse complement strand
ATTCCACACTTGCGAGGCGAGCGGTATTTTTCCGGTCAGCAAAGCCGCCGGATAACATGACTTTCCACTTTATTTCGCCATCTGCGGATGGCGAAACTCTACGAGGTTTTCAATTATTACCATGCAAACATCACCTGAACATGCGCAGACTAAGCGCGAGGTGAAATTGCATGTCTGAAAAACATCCTTCCAAAAAGCCTGTCAACCTGCCTCCGGCCAAGAACTTCCCCTACTCCCCGAACCCAATGGTCAACCATTTCCCGGGAAACGCCGAGGACTGCTTCGATCTGGTCAACCAGTACGGCACGTATGAGATCCAGCGCACCGCCGACACGGGAAATTTCTTCCCAGCCATTGCGCAGGGACTCCCAAAGGACACACACTTCAAAATCGGCCGGACGGAGCTTGACAAGTTTTCAAAGGAATAACGCAAAAAACGAGGTACAAAGCATCACCGCTTCGTACCTCGTTTTTTTCGATTCTTATTGCCACGTCTCCCAGATTTCCGGGCAGTAGCCCACAGTCGCCTGCTTGCCATTGCGGACGACGGGCGTTTTTAGGAGCTTTGGATTGTCAAACACCTTGTCCTCCTTTGCCCGGCTGTCACCCATGTAGCGCATGAGGTCGATCTCTGGCGCTTTTTTGTCCCAGTCGATGAGCCTGTCGATCCCACCGACCGCGCGCAGAACGCTGTCAAACTCGCCGCCGGACATGCCGTAGCGGACAAGATCGATGGACTGATATTTGATCCTGCGCTCTTTGAACCAGCGCTCGGCCTTTTTCGTGTCGAAGCACTTATTCGCTCCAAAAATCTGGATGTTCATCTTACTCCTCCAGCATCTCGTCCGCCTCGGCCATGGTATCGGCGGAAAAGAGGAACTCCCCTCTTGCCGAATAGACCTCAATATGACCTCTGACATACTCCATCCGATATTCCATCTCAGCATCGCTCCTTTTGCTTTCTGGAGATAGAATATCATATTACCTGTCCAATAATTTGGACTTTCTAACCCGGCTTCATATTTTCTCAGAACCGGCCCTCAGCCTCGCTTCGCCAGAGCGCTGTTACTTTCAGGCTTTCTTCCACGCGGGTGTTTTCGTCGATGACCGTGCCGTCCTCCGCGACCCAGCCGAAGAACTCGTCGTCATCGCAGTGTGCCTCAAACATCGGGTCATAATAGCTTCCCGTCTCGTAGACCGCCACGTCGACCTCCAGCGACCCCTTTTCCGTCTGGAAGATCACATAGCTGAAGCCGTCGGAATTTTTCGCGTTGTAATCGCCGTAGAAAAACAGCTTGAGCTCGCGCAGGCGGCGCTCAATGAGTCCGTCATAAATTTCCGTACCGGACTTTGTCGTCACGTGGCACCAGATGCCGAACGCGGAAGCAAATTCATTGGTGGTGTATCTGCCGGAAATCAGAAGATTTGCAAGCCGGCTCGGGTTCTTCTCGCTCATCCAGTAGTCACCGTTGTTGTATGTAAAGGAGATGAGCGCGTCGTATTCGTTCGTTGATAACCGGATGTTGTTTTTATCGAGGAACGCATCCAGCTTCTTTTCAAACCCCTGCAGCCGCTTGCGAAGCAGATGGTCCGCCTGCTTTTCGGTGATGCCGTCGGGGTACTCGTCCTTCTCGCAGTAGCTGCCGTAGCCGATGGAATACTGCTGATAGTCCCAATAGGCCGTCGCCGTAAAGCCCTCGCGCGCCTTGATGAATTCAACGCCGTCGTCCGTCGTGCGAAGCTCGATGGGCGTGTCGTCGTCTAAGTCCCCGGGGTCGTCCCCACTATCGGTGCTGCCGCCGGTCTGGTCGATCCGGAAAGCGTAGATTCGGCTGACGATGGTCGACAGCTCCGCGCGGGTCAGGAAGCCCTCCGGGCGGAACGTACCGTCCGGATAGCCGCCGATGATGCCGATCTCGCTCAGCGCGTGGGCAAAATCGTCGTTTGTATCGGTAAATTTCTGCGTCAGATCCTGCCGTGTTGCGCCGAGCGCGCGCGCCGTGACCTTTGCGGTGAGAATGCGGCTCATATTGATATCGAGGTCAGTGATCTCGCCTCGCTCGAGCATTCCGGCCTCCAGAGCAAAGTTGAGATAGCCTCTTGCCCAGTGGCTGGCGGCCTGCTCGGGTTCCGCGTAGCCCGCAGCCAGAATGATCATCTTGAGCGCCTGACCGGTCGTGACCTTATCCTCCGGGCGGAACGTGCCGTCCGGGAAGCCGCCGATCACGCCGTTCCGGTAGAGGTACATCACATCGTCATAGTACCAGCTCCCCGGCGCAACGTCCGGAAAAACCGTTTCCAGCTGCTCTTCCTCCCAGAAATATTCCTGCTGCTCCGCGTCGTACCAGTTCTCTTCATCGGTCGCGCAGACTGCCGCAGATAAGGCGGCAAGCAGCATGATGCTCAGGACAAGACGAAGGATCCATCTCTTCGACATCCGCGCACGCTCCTTTCTGAATGCTCCGGAAACACCGGAGTCAGTTACAAAATTGCTACAATTATAGCAGAAAGAATGACAAAATGCAACCTCCCGGGAATATTTTCCGGGAGGCCGTTTTTCTCAGAGTCTCTGCTCCATCCATGAGAGAATGTCCGCGTAGACCTCCGTCCGGTTGGTCTCGTTGAGCATCTCGTGCCGTCCCTCGGGATAGAGGCGGATGGTGACATTTTTGAGCCCCGCGCGCTTGAACGCGTCGATGCAGCGAAGAACACCCTCTCCCATCGCGCCGACGGGGTCCTGCATGCCGGAGACAAAGAGCACAGGAAGCGCTTTGTCCATCTTCTCAAGGTTCTCTTTCCTCTGGTTCATCGAAATCCCCGTCAGCATGTCGCGCGTGAGACCGACCGTTGCGTCAAAGCCGCAGAGCTCGTCGGCCGTATATGCGTCGACGACCGCTTCCTTCGAGCAGATCCAGTCGTTCGCCGTCCGGTTGGGCTTGAACTTTTTGTTGTACGCGCCGAACATCAGCTCCTTTAAAAGCCCGCTGCATCCAGTCTCGCCCACGCGAAGCTGCTCAAGCTTGCAGAGCGCAAGCCCCGCCTTGAGCGCCATTTCGGGCTGCCAGCTGGTGCCGGAAATGATCGCGCCCGCGAGCTCACCGGGATAGGTATACAGATATGTGCGCAGCAGGAACGAGCCCATGCTGTGCCCCAGCATGAGATACGGAAGGCCCGGATAGCGGCGCTTCATCTCTTCAAAGAGCGTCCTCTCGTCTTTGACCGCCGCCATCCAGCCGCCGCTGAAATACCCATACGTGCCGCCCGCTTCTACGGAAAGGCCGTGCCCCATGTGATCGTCCGCACAGACGGCAAAGCCCCGTTCGGTCAGAAAGTTTGCAAAATGGTCATAGCGTCCGATGTGTTCGGCAATGCCGTGGATGATCTGCACCACCGCGCGCGGCGCAGTCTCCGGCGTCCAGAGCGCGCAGTGGATGCGGCCCGCGCCGTTCGAGGGAAGATAGAATTCCTCCATAAAATCGCTCCTTTCGGGAATGAGTCCAAATTATCGTACATGCTGTCTGCTATGATAGCCTTGATAACAAAAGGAGGTACCCATTATGCAGACAGGCCGTGTGATTTCATTATACCCGCAGCGGGAGTTTCAAACCAGACCGTCCCCGCGTCCATCGCGAAAAGCCATCCGCGCATTTCGGACGGCAGCCGCCATCGTCGATCTCACTGTGACCGCGGCAATCGGCGTCGGCGTTCTGGTGTGCTTCGGGCTGGTCTTTACCATGCTCTAATCCGCATCGAAGCTTGCCATCAATTCGTCCATCGTTTGCCGCTTTCGGATGCAGCGCACCGCGCCGTTTTCAATCAAAAACTCCGCGCAGCCGAGGCTTCCGCCGTAATTACTTCCAAAGCTCCGCCCGTCCGCACCGGTATCCAGAATCGCGACGCACTCGCCAAGCTTCAACTCCGGCAGGACGAAGCTCCCGGAAAAATGGTCACGCAGATCAGAAATTGCCCCCGCTACGTGCACCAGCTGCTTTCCCCGGCTTTCTGGCGCAAGCGGCGCGGCGATCCGATGGCTCGCTCCGAAGGCGATCTCGCGCAAAAGCTGCGCGCAGTCTGCGTCTAAAATGACAAGCGGCGTCTGCTGCCGTTTGACGGCGAGCACCCGCGAAACAAGCACGCCCGCCTTCGCCGCCATCAGCCGCCCTTCGGCTAAAATCAGCTTCGGCGTTAATCCCGCGGGCGTCAGAAGCGTCTCATAGCTTCTTCGCACACGCTCGGAGACCGCCGTCAGATCCGGCGCATTGTCCGACGCGCGGTAGCTCACGCCAAGTCCGCCCGAAATCAGAATACTGTCCACCGCGAGATCGAGCTCCCGCTTGATCCGGACTGCCAGATGGAACAGCATTTCCTGCACTGCAAAAAAGCGCAGCGGCTCAAGCTCCTGATCGCGCAGGAATGCCGCAAGGCCGATGGACTCCACACCGCTCGCCTGGAACCGGCGGCACATGGAGACCGTCTCTTCCGTGTTCATGCCGAGCTTGCTCTTTTCAAAGTCCCAGACCGTGCGTCCTTCCATTTGTAAGCTCCCGCCGGGGTTGACGCTGAGAAGAACATGCTCCGGCGGAACGGACGGCAGCGCGTGCGGCGCGTCAATGAGATACGCCGCCCCAATTCTCCGGGCATAAGCGCCTGCGTGAGCATCCTCCGCCATGGGCGCGTAGATCATTTGCGCCCCGTCAATGTCCGCGCGGCGCGATAAACGAAGCTCCGCCTCGCTTCCGCAGAGGATCTGACAGCCCGCGTCCGCCAGCACGCGCAGAATTTCCGGGTTTGGGTTCATTCTCGCCGGAAAGCAGATCTCAAAGCCGTCGTTCCACGAAAACGCCAGCCGAAGGTCCATACACGCCTTGTGAAAGCTTTCCGCGTCGTAGAGATAAAACGGCGTCGGCTGCTCCTGCAATAGCTTTTTCAGGAGCCTCGCGGGCGGAAGGCCGTCCGGATTTTTGTCCTTTTTCGCTGTCATCTCTTGTTCTTCTCATAGAGGATCCGCAGGCCCTTTAAAAGAAGATCCCGGTCATAGTGAATCTGCGTCCGGCACATCGGAAGCACAAAGCGCGAAATACCGCCCGTTGCGATGACGGTCGCCTTTGTGCCGAGCTCTTCTTCCATCCGCGTGACCATGCCGTCGATCATGCAGGCCGTGCCCAGCATAATGCCGCTTTGCATGCACTCGGTCGTGTTGCGGCCGATGGCGTGCTTCGGCGCCTCCAGGCTGATACCGGGAAGCTGCGAGGTTCTGGTGGTCAGCACCTCGGACGAAACCTTCACGCCCGGGCAGATGCTGCCGCCGAGGAACGTTCCTGACGCGTCGACAGCCATCATCGTCGTCGCCGTTCCCATATCAATGATGATCAGCGGCGCCGGGTAGTCCCGCAGCGCAGCCACTGCCGCAACAACAAGGTCGCTTCCGACCTGTCCGGGGTTTCCGCCCGCGATATTGAGCCCCGTCTTGAGCCCCGGGCCGACTACCATGGGCGTTCTTCCGGTGAGCTTCATAACTGCCGTCCGCAGCGAGTTCAGAACCGGCGGCACGACGGACGAGATGATCACGCCCTCAATTTCCTCCGCCCGCAGATCATAGAGCGCGAGCACACCCTTGAGATCCATCCAGTACTGGTCGGACGTTTTGACAAGATCGGTCGCCAGCCGCAGCTCATGGAGAATCTTCTCTCCCTCGATGCAGCCGATGACAATATTCGTATTGCCGATGTCGATCGCTAACAGCATAACTTTCCTCCAAAACTGCCGCTCGGCAGTTATTTTTTATTCCGGCAGCTCCTTGAGCTCGCATTTGAAGCTTCCGCTCTTGATTTCGATCACGCCGTAGCGCCCATCCCTGGCCGCGCCGGGGTTCATGAACCATACGCCGCCGTCCTCTTCCAGAAACGGCCTGTGCGTGTGGCCGAAGAGCGCGATGTTTGCGCCCACGCGGTTCGCTTCGAGCCTGAGCCGGGACATGCCCGATTTCACGCCGAACAGGTGCCCGTGCGTGAGGAACAGGCGCACGCCGCCGAGCTCCGTTAAAATTGTCTCGGGGGCCTGCGCGCCAAAGTCGCAGTTTCCCCTAACCATATAAAAATCAATCAGATCGAGCGCGTAGGAAAGCTCCTCCGCGTCCGAGACGTGGTCTCCCAGATGCAGAATCACATCCGGGTCTTCCAGTATCGCCGCGTCATACATCGCGCCGACTGCACGGTGCGAATCAGAAAGCACAAGAATTTTCAAATCCGGTTCACCTATCATAGCCTCCCCGCATACAATACACAAGAACTTCTTTCAGGAGGCGGAATATGGACAACAATCATTGGGATCACGCCGGGTTTTCCTTCACCAAGCAGCAGCTTGCCGCCGTACTCTCTACAAATGAAGGCCGGCAGCTTCTGACGCTTCTCAGCCGCGACGGCGGAAGCGCGCTTTCTCAGGCGGCGCAGGCGCTCAAAAACGGCGACGCGGAGCTCGCCAAAAGCCTTGTCAGCCCCATGCTGCAATCGAATGAGGCGCAGGCGCTGATTGCAAAAATCAACGAACAGGCATGAGTGATCTTTCGTTTGAGCAGAGCATCGGCGCGATGCTGCAGGACCCGGAGCAGATGCAGAAAATCTTCGCGCTGGCGCAGTCTCTGGGCTTTTCTCCGCCCGCCGCACAGCAAGCGCCTCCCCCACCGCCCGAGCCGCCGGTTTCTCCGCCGCCTGCACCAAGGCAGGATGCTGTGCCGCCGGATGCCAGGCAGCAGGCGCTCGGTGAGCTTTTGCAGAAGGCGGGGACGCTCGACCGCAGGCAGGAAAACCTTTTGAACGCGCTCAAGCCGTTTTTAAAGCCCGAGCGCCGCGAAAAAATCGACCGCGCCATGCAGGCCGCCAGAATCTCGCGTCTGGCAGGCGCAGCGCTGCGCGGCCGCGATCAGAAAGAGTAGACAGGAGGGATGCGCATGTATAACCGATATACGCCCTCGCCGGACGGAACGTTCCAGCGCACCGTCGTCCCGGACGCGCCATCCGGTAAGAATTCTGCCCCGGCTCCGCCGCCGGAGCCACCCCGTATGGAGCGCCCCATGTCAAAGCCGCCGGAAATTCCTCCGAGGCCGCCTGCACAGAAGGAACCCTGCGCAAGTCCTCCTGCACTGCAAAAGCCACCTCCGCTACAAGCGCCTGCCGCCTGTCCCCCCGACCGGCCGCTGAGAAAGCTTCTGCCGCCGGGGCTCGACGCAGGAGATCTGCTGGTGCTGCTGATTTTGCTGCTGGTGCTCATGGAGACGGACGAGGACGACAGCCTGACGCTGCTGCTCACCGTTGCCGCCGTTATGCTTCTGTAGAAAACGGCTCCGTGCCGTCCGGGAGGCAGAATACGCCCTCGAGCGACTCGTCATTTTCCGGGAATATTTCAAGCGCGGTCTGCTCCATCAGATAGACCAGATCGTCGCCGCTTGTCATCGTCTGCTTACATAAAAGCCCGCTGTCAAGGCTCACCCAGTAGTCCTGCAAGACGCTTCCGTCCTGCGCGCTGACATAGATGCAGTCGGCGGCCTGCTCGGACAGGGTCACGAATGCGGCCTGTTCGATTTGCGATTTGCTGTAATCCTGAATACTCTCGTAGGTCGGAATTCCCGCAAGGTTGTCTGTGCGCATCCCGGCGCCGCGCGCCATCTGAACGGGCTCCTCGTCGTCATACCAGACATAGAGCGTCGTCGCGTCGGCAAGAATCGTCTTTGTCTCCAGCTCGTCCGTGATCTGCGCCTTGACGAGCTCTCCTTTGACCCAGAGCTCCGCCGTCTGCGTGCGCTGGATATCACCGGAAGTGATGACGATCTGCATGCTCTGATGGTAGCTCGACGGGCGGGCAACGCTTTTTTTCAGAACGCTCTGCACATTCTCCCGCGTGAGCTCAGCAAGACTGGCCTCCGGCTGCTCTTCATCCGGCGTCTGCTCCTGCATTGGAGGCTCGGGAAGAATGATCGTCTGCGTGCTTTTGCTTTTTCTGCCGCTGAAAAAGAAGACGAGCAGAATTGCGATCACTGTCACGGCAGCAGTGGCCGCAAGAAGCAGCGGTTTAAAATTTTTATGCTCCTGCTCCAAAGCGCGCCTCCTTTCGTCCGGTTATAGGCTTATTCTGCGCAGAAATCCGCGGGTTTTTCTTCCCGCATGCCAAAATGCCACAAAATTGCGTCCGCGATGCGCGCGCTGGCATGGCCGTCGCCATAGGGGTTGACGGCCTTCGCCATTTTTGCATAGGCCTCCGGGCTGTCCAGAAGCTCAGACGCAAGCTTCACGATCATATCCTTTTCCACACCCGCGAGCTTCGCCGTTCCGGCTGCGATGGCCTCGGGCCGCTCGGTCTCCCGGCGCATGACAAGCACGGGCTTTCCAAGTGCTGGCGCTTCCTCCTGAAGTCCGCCGGAGTCGGTCATGACCATGTAGCAGCGGGACATCAGGTTGTGCATCTGCTGGGCGTTCACGGGGTCAATCAGATGAATCCGCTCATGTCCGCCCAAAATCGGGAATGCACATTCACGCACCACGGGACTCAAATGCACCGGGTACACGACCTCCACGTCCGGATGGCTGTTTACGACTTCTAAAATCGCGTGCATGATGTCCTGCATGGGCTGGCCGTAATTCTCCCGGCGATGGCAGGTCACAACAATGACACGCTTTCCCGCAAAATCGAGGCTGTCCAGCTCCGGAATATCGAACCGGAAATCCTGATTTACCGTGTAGCGCATCGCGTCGATCGCCGTGTTGCCGGTAATGAACACGTCACCCATGACCGCCTCGCGCCGGAGGTTCTCCGCATTCGCCTTCGTGGGTGAAAAATGAAGATCCGCGATATCGCCGACCAGCGTCCGATTCATCTCCTCCGGGAAGGGCGAATACTTGTCCCACGTGCGAAGACCGGCCTCGACGTGGCCGACCTTCACCTGATGGTAAAATGCCGCCAGGGCTCCGGCAAATGTCGTGGACGTGTCGCCGTGCACCAGAATAAGGTCGGGTTTCTTTTCCTCGAAGACCTTCTCCATGCCGAGAAGCGTCTTCGTCGTGATCGTGGCGAGCGTCTGCCGCTTTTCCATGATATTGAGGTCAAAATCTGCCTTGAGGTCAAAGATCTCCATCACGGAGTCCAGCATCTCGCGGTGCTGGCCGGTCAGGCAGACGTAGGATTCGATTTCCTCGCGGCGCTCAAGCTCCTTGACGAGCGGCGCCATTTTGATCGCCTCCGGCCGTGTGCCGAAGACGGACATGACTTTAATTTTCTGCATGTTTTTCCTCCTGCGAAGTGGAAGACGCATCTTCCGGCTGATTGGGCTGTTCGGACTTCTGCTCCTGCGTCGGCTCCTTCGCGCCGAAAATTGCGCGCATGCCGATCGCGCCGACAACGAAGATCGCGCCAATTAAAATCAGCGCCTTGAGTTCGCCCGACGACGTAAGCAGCACAGCGGCCAATCCCAGAATGCCCGCCAGCATATAGGAAATCGCGACAGCCTGCTTCTGCGAAAATCCCATGTCGATGAGCCGGTGGTGGACATGCCCGCGATCCGCCTTCATGGGGTTCTGCCCCTTTGCAATGCGGCGCAGGAAGGCAAAGCAGATATCAAAAATCGGCACGCCGAGAATGAGAAACGGCACGGCAAAGGAGATGATCGCGTACATCTTAAAGAGGCCGGTCACGGAAAGCGTCGCGAGAATGTAGCCCAAAAATGTTGCGCCCGTATCTCCCATGAAGATTTTTGCTGGGTTCATGTTGTAAGGAATGAAGCCGAGGCACGCGCCAAAGAGCGCCGCAAGCACGACAGCGACATTCGTCTCGGCGACCATGAGCGCGATGACCGTAATCGAGGCCGTCGAGATAGCGGACACGCCGACCGCTAAGCCGTCGAGGCCGTCAATCAGGTTCACCGCGTTCGTGATCGCGACGATCCAGATGATCGTGATCGGATACGACCACCAGCCAAGATTCAGATACGTCATGCTCGAAAAGACGTTGGGGTTCGAGACAAACTGGATGACGCAGCCATGGTAGACCGCAATGCCGGCCGCCAGAATCTGCACAATGAGCTTCGGCAGGGCGTTCAGCGCCATGATATCGTCCATCACGCCCAGCACGACGATCATCGTCGCCCCAAGCAAAATTCCCTGCATCTGCCGGTCGATGTTCGCGAAGACCAGAACCGACAGCAAAAACGCCAGAAAGATAGCAAGGCCGCCCAAACGCGGAATCGGCACCTTGTGCATGCGCCGGTTGTCCTTTGGAACGTCGATGGCGCCGACTTTATAAGCAAGGCTTTTGACCATCGGCGTTGACAAAAACGATACCACTGCCGCCACACCCATGGCCAGCAGCATGGTAATCGCCGTATCGGTGTTCATACGTCACACTCCCATCAGCGGGCAACAAAGCCCACCTTTTTGTATACTTTGCGAAGCGTCTTATTGGCAAGATACGATGCCTTCTCCGCGCCCTCTTTATAGATGGACTCGAGATACGCCTTGTCGCCGAGCAGCTTTTCCGTCTCCTCGCGGATCGGGCGCATCAGTTCCACGACCGCTTCGCCGACGGCGGGCTTGAATACGCCGTAGCCCTGTCCCGCAAACTCAGCTTCCGCCTCGGCCATCGTCTTGCCGGTTGCCGCGCAGTAGATCGTCAGCAGATTCGAAACGCCGGGCTTATTCTCCCGATCATAGCGCACCGCCGTCTCGCAGTCGGTCACTGCACGCTTGAACTTGCGCATAATGTCCTCGGGCTTATCCATCATGTAGACGCAGCCGTCGGGGTCGGATTTTGACATCTTGTTTTCCGGGCTTCCCAGGCTCATGATGCGCGCGCCCATCTTCGGAATGAAGGGCTCGGGCAGCGTAAAGGTATCGGGGAAGGAGTTATTAAAGCGCGTGGCAATGTCGCGGCAGAGCTCGACATGCTGCTTCTGGTCCTCTCCCACGGGGACAAGGTCCGCCTGATAGACGAGGATGTCTGCCGCCATGAGAACGGGGTACGTGAAAAGGCCGGCCGTGATGTTGTCCGCGTGCTGCTGAGACTTCATCTTGAACTGCGTCATGCGCGAGAGCTCGCCGAACTGCGTGTAGCAGCCGAGCACCCAGGAAAGCTCTGCGTGCGCGGGCACGTGGGACTGGATGAACATAATGTTCTTCTTGGGGTCCAGACCGCAGGCAATGTACTGCGCCAGCTGCTCGAGGCTTCTTCTTCTGAGGTCCACCGGAACCTGCCGCACGGTGATGGCGTGCATGTCCACGATGCAGTACAGGCAGTCATACTCGTCCTGCAGCGCGACCCAGTTTTTGATTGCGCCCATATAAGAGCCAAGCGTCAGATCGCCGCTCGGCTGAATGCCCGAAAAGATGCGTTTTTTCTGTTCCATATTGTAACCTTCTTTGCGTAAATTTCCATAGTTGAGGTTATCTTATCACAAAGCTGCAATTTTCGCAATCCGTCATTGACTACTGACGAAAAAAACTATATATTATGGAAGATAAAATATAGCATTGGAGGAATCCAAGATGGATTTTTTTGAAGAGATGGAAGCGCGCATCCCGAAGGGTGAAGCACGCACCCGTTTTGCGCCCAGCCCCACGGGCTATATGCATGTCGGCAACCTGAGAACGGCGCTCTATACCTGGCTCATCGCCCGCCACTTCGGCGGCAAGTTCATTCTCCGCATTGAAGACACCGATCAGGGCCGTCTCGTGGACGGCGCGGTCGACGTGATCTACAAGACCATGGCAGAATGCGGCCTGACGCACGATGAAGGTCCGGATGTGGGCGGCCCCGTGGGTCCCTATGTCCAGTCGGAGCGGCGCGACCTCTTCGGCAAATATGCAAAACTTCTGTGCAAAAAGGGCGGTGCATACTACTGCTTCTGCCAGAAATCTGAAGAAGAACCCGCCGAAGAGACGGACAGCAAGGAGATCAAAAAGCACGTCTGCGCCTGCCGGGATCTTCCGCTTGCCGAAGCAGAAGCGAGAGTCGCCGCCGCAGAGCCCTTTGTCATCCGTCAGCGCATCCCGCAGGAGGGCACGACCACGTTCCACGATGTGTCCTTCGGCGACATTACGGTAGAAAACAAAGAGCTTGAAGATCAGGTGCTCTTAAAATCCGACGGTCTTCCCACGTATAACTTTGCAAATGTCGTCGACGACCATCTCATGGGCATTACCCACGTCGTGCGCGGCAGCGAGTATCTTTCCTCCGCGCCCAAGTACAATCTTCTCTACGAAGCCTTCGGCTGGGACATCCCGACCTATGTCCACTGCTCGCCCGTCATGCGCGACAGCCAGCACAAGATGTCCAAGCGGCATGGCGACCCCAGCTATGAAGACCTGATTGCCCAGGGCTATCTCACCCCCGCTGTTCTCAACTATGTGGCGCTTCTCGGCTGGAGCCCGAAGGGAGAAAACGCCGAGCGCGAGTTCTTTACCCTTTCCGAGCTTGCCGAAATTTTCGAGATTTCCGGCATCTCCAAGTCCCCTGCTGTGTTTGACATTGAAAAGCTGCGCTGGATGAACGCTGAGTATATGAAAAAGCTCTCGTCCGAGGAATTTTTTGAGAAGGCTGAGCCGTGGCTCAAAAAAGCCATCTCGAACCCGGCGATCGATCTTCGCAAGGTCGCAGCGCTCGTACAGTCGAGATGTGAAATTCTCTCCGATCTTCCCGAGCGCGTCGATTTCATTGATACGCTCCCGGACTACGAGCCGGAGCTTTATATCCACAAAAAGTCCAAGACGAATCTCGAGAATTCCCTCGAGACGCTCGAGGTGCTGCTCCCCATCCTGCAGGCGCAGGAGGATTGGAGCAACGAGGCGCTCTATGAAAAGCTTGTCGCGGTCGCGGCGGAGCGCGGCGTGAAAAATTCTGTCATCCTCTGGCCGCTTCGTGTGGCCGTATCCGGCAAGGCCTCGACCCCCGGCGGCGCAACCGAGCTGTGCGCGCTTCTCGGCAAAGAGGAATCCCTCGCCAGAATTGAAAAAGGCATTGCGCTTCTGCGGAAGTAAGTATTCCGCATCGTTTTCCTCTCTTCTCGTAGGGGGCGA
>CALCJW010000207.1:0-43834 GCA_937967235.1 uncultured Clostridia bacterium | reverse complement strand
CCACCTTGCCAAGGTGGAGGTAGCGAGTTCGAGCCTCGTCACCCGCTCCATAAAACGACTGGTTTTCGCCGGTCGTTTTTTATTTCCAAAAAAGCGGTAAGGGGACGATGCGGTGCATCGTCCCCTTTGTGCTATTTAAAAAGCGAAAGAGCTTACGCGGAAATCAGCGCGTATTTGCGGCTGTAAATTTCGTAATCGCGGCGGAACTCGGGCGCGCTCTGCTTGATGCCGTCGAGGTATTCGTGAAGGTCCAAGCTCCTGTGCTGAGTCTCGAGGACGCAGCCCGCGATGTTTGAGCAATGATCGGCCACGCGCTCGAAGTTGGTTAGTAAATCTGTCCAGATAAAGCCGGTCTCCAGGCTGCATGCGCCTTTTTGCAGCCGCGCAATTTGCCGCGTGCGCAGCTGGCCCTTGAGGGTGTCGATGACCTGTTCGAGAGGCTCGACGCGGCTGGCCGCGGTGAGGTCTCCTGTCTGGAAGGCGGTGATGCTCAAAGTGGTGATCTCCTGCACGGCGCGCTCCATCGTGGAGAGCTCCTGCTGCGCGTCCGGAGGAAGGGCGATCTTCTTTGCGTGGAGCTCTTCGGCGGACTCGAGGATGTTGACTGCGTGGTCCGCGATGCGCTCAAAGTCGCTGATGAGGTGCAGAAGGCGGCCCGATTCGTCAGAGTCGCTTGCGGCCATCGGGCGGCGGGCGAGCGTGAGAAGATAGGTGCCAAGATGGTCTTCATAGCGGTCGGTGCTGTCTTCCAGTTTCCGGATGCGCTCGCCCAGTGCGGGATTTGCAGACGAAAGAGAATCGATCGAGAGATTCAGTGCCTCGGCGGCCTCTTTTGCCATGTCGAGCGCCACCACGCGGCAGCGCTCCACGGCGATGGCCGGGGTCGTCATCAAGCGTTCGTCGAGCATGGAGTCGGTGCTCTCTTTGGCCGTTTTGTCCGGGACGACCGCGATGGAGAGCTTTTCCAGAAGACCGCTTGCGGGCATGAGGATCGCCGTGCAGACGATGTTGAAGAGCGAGTGCGCAACGGCGATGGTCGCCGCCGTGGCGGGAAGGGACAAAAATGCGGGCTGGAGCATGGCGCGCACAACGCAGAAGATGATGAGCATGACCGCCGTGCCGATGATGTTGAAGCTCAGGTGGACGACGGCGGCGCGCTTTGCATTCGTGTTTGCGCCGATGGACGAGAGCATCGCGGTCACGCACGTACCGATGTTCTGGCCCATGATGATGGGAATGGCCGAGGCCATGGTAATTGCGCCCGTACTGGCCAAGGCCTGCAAAACGCCGACGGAAGCAGACGATGACTGGATGATCGCCGTAAAGACTGCACCCGCGAGCACGCCCAGAATCGGGTTCGAGAACAAAAGCAGGAGATTGCGGAAGCTCTCGCTCGAGCGAAGCGGGGACACAGCGCCGCTCATCGCCTCCATGCCGTACATCAAGACGGCAAAGCCAAGTAAGATAGAGCCCGTGTCCTTTTGCCGCTCTTTGCCCGCCATGATGAGGATGATGCCGATGAGCGCGAGAATCGGGGTAAAGGACGAGGGCTTCAGGAGCTGGATAAACAGGCTCGAGCCGTCAAGGCCTGCTAAGCTGAGCAACCACGCCGTGACCGTCGTGCCGACGTTTGCGCCCATGATGACGTGGATGGCCTGCTTGAGGGTCATAAGCCCCGAGTTGACAAAGCCCACGACCATGACCGTTGTGGCAGAAGACGACTGGATGACGGCTGTCACGCCGAGACCGGTCAAAAAGCCTGCGAGCTTGCTTCCGGTGAGCTTCCCGAGCAGCGCCTTGAGCTGCCCGCCCGCACGCTTTTCGAGCGCCGCGCCCATGACGTGCATGCCGAACAAAAACAGGCTCAGGCCTCCAATTAAATTCAGAACGTCAAATAAACTCATGGATGATACCTTCCTCTTTTTCTTACGTAATCTTGATCCTCTATTTACAGAAGAAATCATACCGCTGCTTCGTAAAATTTGCGTCCCGGCCAATGTAAAATCCATGTCAAATGTTCGGCGCTTTTGTTAACGTATGTAAAATCCCTGCCCATTTTGTTAAAAGAACCAAAATGGACAGGGAAAATTTATGCGATTCGCGAGAAAACACATCCTTCCGGCTTGAAACCGTGCGTTAAAACGTAACCGTGATCGTCGTGCCTTTGCCGGGCTGGCTTTTGAGCTCGAGTCTTGCGCCGTGGTACTGTGCGGCGTGGCGGACGATGGAAAGGCCGAGACCCGTGCCGCCGACCTCCTTGGAGTGGCTCTTGTCGACGCGGTAGAACCGCTCAAAGACGCGCGGCTGGTGCGCGTACGGAATGCCGATGCCGGTATCGGAGACTGTCAGAATGACGTGCTCGCCGCTTTCATGGATACTGAGCGTGGCGCTGCCGTTCGGGACGTTATATTTGATGGCGTTGTCGAGAAGATTGTAGATCATCTCCTTGAGCAGCTGCTCCACGCCCAGAATTTCCGCGTGCTCGCCCGTGAGATGGAGCGCGACCGACTGCTTGGCCGCAACAGATTCCAGCCGCTCGATCACAGCTTCGCCCAGATCGTAGAGATCGACCGGTGCGCGCTGGAACTGCGTGCTGTTTTCATCTAACCTCGATAGCTGGATGATGTCGTTTACAAGCCCGATGAGGCGCAGGCTCTCTTTATAGATATCACCCGAAAACTCAGGAATTTTCTCCGGCGGGACGAGGCCCTCCTTCATGAGCTCGGCGAAGCCCGAAATTGAGGTGAGCGGCGTTTTGAGCTCATGCGACACGTTCGCGGAAAACTCGCGGCGGAGCCGGTCTCGCTGCTCGCGCTCGGTCACGTCCATAAAAAGAATCACCGCGCCCGCCACCTGTCCGGAGGCCACAACGGGGTTCGCGAGCACCTGCCAGCTCGTCTCGTCGATGGTAAGAAGCAGCTCCGCGTGAGAGCCCGAGAGCGCCGTGTCGACCGCGTCAAAAATCTCCTGCTTGCACCCCGCGTCGTAGAGCAGACACCCGGGCTTCAGCTCGTGCCCGCCGAGGACCTCGAGCGCGCTGTGGTTGCTCGAAAGCACATGCATCTTGCAGTCGACAAGAAGAAACCCTTCGCGCATGTTTTCCGTGATCGCCGTAAACTCGCGCTGGCGCAGCTGAAGCTCGTTCATCTGCTTGCCGATGGTGCGGTTCTGCTCGCGGAGCTTGTCAAAAAGCGGGGTGAGTTCGGGGTAGCTTGGCAGCGGGGTGGGGTGGTCCAGATGAATGGCGTTGATGGGCTTTGTGATGCTCTGCGCGAGCCGGTAAGACAGCACGCCGCAGAGGATGAGAACGACCGTCGCGACCCATAAAAAGGGAGTGAGCAGCATGAGAACCATTGCCGGAAGGGAATTTTGCGTGCACGAGACGCGCAGAACCGTTCCGTCCGCCATGCGCCGGGCATAATAGAATGTACGCTGCAAAAGCGTCTGGGAATAGCGGGACGACTGCGCCTCGCCGTCTTCCAGCGCCCGGTCAATCTCCTCGCGGCCGGTGTGGTTGGAAAGCTGCTCTGCCGGTGCGGCGCTGTCATAGAGCACCGAGCCGGAGGCGTCCACCCACGTCACGCGGTCGCTTGGTACGAAGCCGTCAAAATATGAAGCGCCCTGCGTGTAAAGCCCCTGCGCGATGGCGGACGTTTCTGCGCGGAGTCTTGCAAACGCCTCGTCCTCATAGTCGCGGTACATGACGCCGAAGAACAAAAGCGCGCTGGCAAGAAGCGCCGAGATGGCGACGAGATACGAATTTCTGAGAATTTTTCCCGTCATGTGCCGGACCCCAGCTTGTAGCCTACGCCGCGGATCGTCTCAATGAGGCTGCCTGCCGCGCCGAGCTTGACGCGAAGCGTCCGGATGTGAACATCGAGCGTCCGGTTCTCACGCTCGGCTTCAAAGCCCCAGACTCTGTCCATCAGCACCTGCCGCGTGAGAACAAGCCCCTGATTATCGAGAAGCAGACACAAAAGCTCAAACTCCTTGTTGGTGAGCGCCACGTCCTGTCCGTCCACGCGCACAATATGCTGCTCGGGACTCACATAGAGCGGCCCCAGCCGGTATTCACGCACCGACTGCGCAGGCTGCGAGCGGCGGAGCACGGCGCGGATGCGCGCGATGAGCTCTAACATGCTGAACGGTTTTGAGATAAAATCGTCCGCCCCGTTGTCAAGGCCGATGACCCGGTCGAATTCCGAGTTTTTCGCCGTCAGCAAAATGACCGGCAGCCGCCTTGTCTCCGGCGCGGCGCGCAGCTTTTTCAGAATTTGCAGACCGTCCTCCTCGGGCAGCATGATATCCAGCAGCACGAGCTCGGCCGGATGCTGCTCCATCGCCCGCCAGAATTTCGACGGCAGCGAGAAGCCCTCGGCCGCAAAGCCCTGGCTTTCCAGACCGTAGATGACGAGCTTTCGGATGCTGTCGTCGTCCTCAAGAAAATAAATCACGTAAAGCCCTCCCGTCCGTTTGTACTTTGATAGTATCGTAAAAAAGGCGCAAAATCTATGATGCACGCAAGATTTAACATAGATTTAATATTGAAATGCCGGTACATTTAACACAGCACGCTTATATTAAATTTGTGATTCTATGGATATGGAGCCAGACATGAGTATTTCAAATGTGATTTCTCTGCTCAGCGGTATCGCGCTGTTCCTGTTCGGCATGGCGCTGATGGGAGACGGGCTGAAAAAAGTCGCGGGCAACAAGCTGGAAGTGATCTTATATCAGTTGACCGGAAAGCCCCTCAAGGGCTTTTTGCTTGGTACGGCGGTGACGGCGGTCATCCAGTCGTCGTCGGCGACGAGCGTGATGGTGGTCGGCTTTGTCAACTCCGGTATGATGCGCGTGCGACAGGCCATCAGCATCGTTATGGGCGCGATTCTGGGCACGAGCATCACGGGCTGGATCATCTGTCTTTCCGACCTCGGCGGAGGCGGCGGGTGGATCGACCTTTTTTCCACAGCGACGCTCACGGGGGTCATTTCCGTGGTCGGCATCGTGCTTCGCATGTTCTCCAAGAACCAGACGAAGCAGCACGTGGGCGATATTCTCATGGGCTTTGCGGTTCTGATGTTCGGCATGTCGACGATGTCGGCGGCGGTGTCTCCGCTGCGCGATGAGCCGGTCTTCCTTCGCATCCTGACCTCGTTCTCCAACCCGCTGCTTGGCATTTTATTTGGTACGCTCTTTACCTGCGTGCTGCAAAGCGCGTCGGCGGCGGTCGGTATTTTGCAGGCGCTGGCGTCTACGGGCGTGATCGATTTTTCCATCGCCCTTCCCATCATCATGGGCATTGCCATCGGCGCGGCGCTGCCGGTGCTTCTGTCCGCAGTCGGCGCGAACGTCGACGGCAAGCGCACGGCCATGGTCTATCTCGTGGTCGAAGTCGCGGGCGTTGTGTTCTGGGCGGCGGTCTTTTATCTTGCGAACGCCGTGTTCCGGTTCGATTTTATGGATATGCCGATGACGAGCGTTTCCATCGCGTTTGTCAACACCCTCTTCCGCTTTGTGAAGGTCGTGATCCTGCTGCCGTTCACAGATGTGATCGAGGCAGTCGTGAACGCGCTCGTCAAGGACAAGGGCGAGGAAAAGAACGCCAATGAGCCTGCCGCGATGCACTTGGAAGAGCGCTTTTTGCAGCACCCGGCGCTTGCCATCGAGCAGAGCCGCATCACGATCAACTCTATGGCCGCCGACGCGGAGCTCAACTTCTCGGGCGCGCTGGCGCTTCTGGAAAACTACTCCGACGAGGACTTTGCCGAGGTGCAGCGGATGGAGGGCATGATCGACCGGTACGAGGACATTCTGGGCACGTATCTTGTCAAGCTGACCGGCCGGGAGCTCACCGGCCGCCAGAGCGCGGACGTTTCGAAATTCTTGCATACGATCTCCGATTTTGAGCGTATCTCCGACCACGCGCTCAATGTCGCCGAGGCTGCACAGGAGATTCACCAGAAGGGGATCACCTTCTCCGGCGACGCGCGGCACGAGCTTTCCGTTCTGACAGACGCCCTGCGCGAAATTCTGCACAACGCCATCCGCGCGTTTATTATGGAGGACCTTGAGCTTGCCAAGAGAGTCGAGCCACTGGAGGAGCTCATCGACGCGCTGTGCGACGAGATGAAGCTCCACCATGTTGACAGACTTCAAAAGGGCGTATGTACGCTCAGCCAGGGCTTTGTCTTCAACGATCTTCTCACCAACTACGAGCGTGTCGCCGACCACTGCTCCAACATCGCCGTTGCGATGATCGAGCTTGAGGCAGACTCGTTCGATACCCACGAATATCTCAGCAGCGTCAAGGCCATGAAATCCGCGGCCTATGAGCGCTATTATGAGGAATACCGGCAGCAGTTTGCACTGTAAAGCTTTTTGCCCATGCGTTTTTGCACGCATGGGCATTTTGCGCTGTATCTGCGATTGCAAACACGGTTGATGTGTGTTAGGATAGCGCGGAAGGGGGAGGAAATATGCAGCAGATCGGGCGCTTTGCGCCAAGTCCCAGCGGCAGAGTGCATCTGGGAAACGTCTTTTCGGCCATGCTCGCGTGGCTGTCCATCCGAAGCTGCGGCGGAAGGCTCGTGCTGCGCATCGAGGACCTGGACCCCGACCGGTGCAGGCCGGAGTATACGGACACGCTCAAGCGTGACCTCGAGTGGCTCGGGCTCACGTGGGATACGGAGCAGACCCCGCAGAGCCGACGCTCGGAGGCCTACCGGGAGATGTTTTCCCGGCTGGAAGAGCGGGGGCTTATTTACCCGTGCTACTGCTCGCGCACCGAGCTTCACGCCGCTTCCGCGCCCCATGCGTCAGACGGAACCGTGCTGTATGCCGGAACGTGTCGGAATTTAACACCTTCCGAGCGCGCGGCCAAAACGAAAGCCCCGTGCTGGCGGGTGCGCGTGCCGGATGAAGACGTTTCCTTTACCGACGGCGTGCAGGGCGAGTATACGCAGAATTTAGCGCGTGGCTGCGGGGATTTTATCCTCCGCCGGGCCGACGGTGTGTATGCCTATCAGTTGGCGGTTGTGACCGATGACGCAGAAGCGGGCGTGACGCAGGTGGTCAGAGGCAGCGACCTTCTTTCCTCCACGCCGCGGCAGATCTGGCTCCAGCGGCAGCTCGGCTTTCCGGAGCCTGCATATTATCATGTGCCGCTGCTCGTCGCGCCGGATGGAAGACGGCTTTCCAAGCGCGAGCGGGACCTGGACATGGGCGCGCTGCGCGAGCGCTATACGCCGGAGACGCTTCTGGGGCTTCTCGCACACGCGTGCGGGCTTCTTTCTCACAGCGAAGCAGTTCGCGCGGACGAGCTTGCAGGGGAATTTTCATGGCGGATGGTGCGAAAAGAGAATATTGTTATCGCAAATCCGTAAAAATAGAGCGAATAGGGTTTGCAAGATAGCAGAGTGCGTGTTATAATACGGCTGTATGGGACTTTTCTTGGAAAAGTATGATTCATATTGAAGGGATGAAAAAAATGTACAAAATTGCGTGCAAAAAGGAACTCAATTCCGCGGTGACGTACATGGAGATCGAAGCTCCGTTCGTTGCCAAAAAGGCGAAAGCCGGTCAGTTCATCATTTTCCGCGTCGATGACAAATCCGAGCGCGTGCCGCTGACGATCGCGGGTTACGACCGCGAAAAGGGCACGGTAGCAATCATCTTCCAGAAGGTCGGTCTGTCCACGGAGCTGCTCGGCAGCCTCAACGAGGGCGACTACATTCAGGACTTCGTGGGCCCGCTTGGTAAGCCCACCGACGTCGAGGGCAAAAAGCGCGTTTGCGTGGTCGGCGGCGGCGTTGGCTGCGCGATTGCGTATCCGTCGGCGAAGGCCTTCAAAGAGGCAGGCGTTGAGGTCGACGTCATCATCGGCTTCCGCAACAAGGATATCGTCATTCTGGAAGACGAGTTCAAGGCCGCCTGCGACCATCTGTATCTCATGACCGACGACGGCAGCTACGGCGAGCACGGCTTCGTTACCGTCAAGCTCCAGCAGCTGCTCGAGGCCGGCACCCAGTATGACGAAGTGCTCGCCATCGGCCCGATCCCGATGATGAAGTTCGTCTCCAAGACCACCGAGCCCTTTGGCGTGAAGACTATCGTCTCTCTCAACCCCATCATGGTCGACGGAACCGGCATGTGCGGCGGCTGCCGCGTGACGGTTGGCGGCGAAGTGAAGTTCGCCTGTGTCGACGGCCCCGATTTCGACGGCCACAAGGTAGACTATGCAGAGCTCATGAACCGCAACGGCGTGTACCGCGAGCGTGAGGCTGAGGTTCGCCAGACGCACAAGTGCCGGCTCGAGAAGCTGGGCGAAGAGCTCATCAAGTAAGGGGAGGAGAAGAACAATGGCTAATATGCAGATGACGAAAACTCCGATGCCGGAGCAGGACCCGAACGTCCGCAATAAGAATTTTAAAGAAGTCACCCTGGGCTACACCGCCGAGATGGCCATCAACGAAGCACAGCGCTGCATGCAGTGCAAGAAGCCGAAGTGCGTTGAGGGCTGCCCGGTCAACATCCGGATCCCGGAGTTTATCGCAAAGGTCGCCGAGGGCGATTTCGCTGCGGCCTATGAAGTGATCACCTCCACGAACGCGCTGCCCGCGCTCTCCGGTCGTGTCTGTCCGCAGGAGACGCAGTGCGAGTCCAAGTGCGTGCGCGGCGTGAAGGGCGAGCCGGTCGCCATCGGCCGTCTCGAGCGCTTTGTTGCCGACTGGTACCGTGAGAACGTGAACACTATGCCCGAGAAGGTTTCGCCCAACGGCATTAAGGTCGCCGTCGTCGGCTCCGGCCCCTCCGGTCTTACGTGCGCGTCCGAGCTTGCCAAGAAGGGCTACGAGGTCTCGATCTTCGAAGCGCTCCACACCGCAGGCGGCGTTCTGGTCTATGGTATCCCCGAGTTCCGTCTGCCGAAGGCAATTGTCGCGAACGAGGTCGAAAAGCTCAAGGCGCAGGGCGTTACGGTCATGACCGACATGGTCATCGGCAAGGTGCTCTCGATCGACGAGCTGTTTGAGGAGCTCGGCTTCAAGGCCGTCTTCGTCGGCTCCGGCGCAGGTCTTCCGATGTTCATGCACATTCCGGGCGAGGCCCTCAAGGGCGTTTGCTCCGCGAACGAATACCTCACCCGTATCAACCTCATGAAGGCGTACAAGGAAGAGTACGACACCCCGATTCTGCACTCCAAGGCGGCTGCCATCATCGGCGGCGGCAACGTCGCGATGGACGCGGCGCGCTGCGCAAAGCGTATGGGCGCGGAAAAGGTCTACATCGTCTATCGCCGCGGCGAGGCCGAAATGCCTGCACGTCTTGAAGAGCAGCACCACGCCAAGGAAGAGGGCATTGAGTTCATGACCCTCACGAACCCTGTTGAGATCCTCGGCGGCGAGGATGGCCGCGTGAACGGCATGAAGTGCATCAAGATGGAGCTCGGCGAGCCCGACGCTTCAGGCCGCCGTCGTCCGATTCCGGTCGAGGGCAGCGAATTTGTGCTGGACGTCGATACGGTCATCATGTCGCTCGGCACGAGCCCGAACCCGCTGATTCGTTCCACGACCCCGGGTTTGGAAACGAACAAGAAGGGCGGCATCATCGTCGACGAAAACGAGATGTCCACGCGCGAGAACGTCTTCGCGGGCGGCGACGCTGTCACCGGCGCGGCTACCGTTATCCTCGCGATGGGAGCCGGCAAGAAGGCTGCGGAAGCCATCGACCGCAAGCTTCAGAACAAGTAAGGTTTACATCCCGAAAAACAGGTTACAATTTCCATAAGCAAGGCTCCGGCAGCACTGCTGCCGGAGCCATTTTACGTATGGAGGAAGTGCAATGAAGGTCAAAGACTGCATGACGAAAAATGTGATCTGTGTCGGCGAGTTTGAGAGCGCAGACGTTGCGGCAAGGCTCATGGCGCGCTATAATCTCGGGAGCCTTCCCGTAAGGCGGCTGGACGGGAGCCTGTCCGGGATGGTGACGGACCGGGATTTGGTCGTCCGGTGTCTGGCGGGGGACAAAGCGCCCGGGAGCGTGCGCGTGGGGAGCGTGATGACAAAGCGGCTTGTGAGCGTGCCGGAGACGATGGACGTGACCATGGCCGCGCGCGTGATGGCCAAAGAGCAGGTAAGACGACTTCCCGTCACGGGGCAGGGCGGCCTTGTGGGCTATCTGACGCTTGCGGATCTCTCGCGTGTGGACGATCTTTCGATGGAAGCGGGCGAATGCCTCAGCGAGATCTGCGCGCCGGTGCGCCATCTGGACTGAAGCGGCGGAAAAAACGAGGAAAAGCCGGAAAAATCTTTGGAAATACGCAAAAAGTGTTTGACAAGCCAGCAATCGGATGCTATAATTTTTAGGCCGCATCAAAGAGGCAGAAAGATGGGCGTATGCCCACGCCTTCCGAGCGAGTCTACAAAAAAGGTAGGTGCAAATGACTATGCAGGCTATTATCGTTACCGGCGGTAAGCAGTACAACGTCAAAGAGGGCGATGTGATCTACATCGAGAAGCTCGCGGCGGAGGCTGACGCAACCGTTACTTTCGATCAGGTTCTGGCAGTTGTCGATGGTGAGAACTCCAAGTTCGGTACTCCCGTTGTCAATGGCGCCAAGGTTGAGGCGAAGGTTCTGAAGAACGGCAAGGGCAAGAAGATTCGCGTCTTCAAGTACCGTCCCAAGAAGGACTCCAAGTCCCTCCAGGGTCACAGACAGCCCTATACCAAGGTTCAGATTGAAAAGATCGCTCTGTAAGCTATGACCAGAGTCGAGTTTTTCGATCAGGACGGCCGAATCACCGGATTCAGCTGTTCCGGCCACAGTGGCTACGCGGAGGAAGGCAGCGACATTGTGTGCGCCAGCGTCTCCACAGCCGTGAGGTTCGCGGAGTGCACGATCAACGATGTGCTCGGCGAGCGCGCAAAGACCAGAGTGAAGGAAGACGAAGCTCGTATTTCCCTCACGCTTCCCGCAACATGCGAAAACGAAGAGGCGGTGCAGGCCGTTTTGACCGGCATGATGCTCACGCTTTGCTCTCTGCGGGACGAGTATCCTGATTATATCGAAGTTTTGGAGGTGTCAAAAGATGCTTAACATTGGTTTCCAGTTCTTCGCGCACAAGAAAGGCGGCGGCTCGACCAAGAACGGTCGTGATTCCGAGTCCAAGCGCCTCGGCGCAAAGCGCGCAGACGGTCAGTTTGTTCTGGCTGGCAACATTCTTGTTCGCCAGAGAGGCACGCACATCCATCCGGGCAACAACGTCGGTATCGGCAAGGACGATACGCTGTTTGCTCTGATCGATGGCAAAGTCAAGTTCGAGCGCATGGGTAAGGATCGCAAGATGTGCTCCGTGTACGCTGAACAGTAATTTGCAGCCAACCCCCGAACGCGCTTCCCGCGTTCGGGGATTTATTTTCAAGAAGGCGCGGGGCGCCTTCTTGAAAAGGATTGCACCGTAACTGCGCGCAAGCTTTTTGCGCGTTGCGCAAAAAGCTCACACTTGCACGGTGAGAGGAATTGTTCCGGTCGGCAGAGCCGCCGGATACAATGGATTTTCATTTTATTTCGCCATCTGCGGATGGCGAAACTCTGCGAGGCCGAACTCCCTGCGATAAGGAGGAACCCTAATGTTTATTGATAAAACAAAAATTTATGTGAAGGCGGGCGCGGGCGGTAATGGCGCGATTGCCTTCCATCGGGAAAAATACGTGGCGGCGGGAGGGCCCGACGGCGGCGACGGCGGAAACGGCGGCTCGATCGTTTTGCGGGTCGACGATAATCTGTCCACCCTCATGGACTTCCGCTATAAGCGCAAATATGTCGCGCCCAACGGCATGGACGGCCAGGGCGGCCGCTGCAAGGGAAAGCGCGGAGAAGACCTCGTCATCAAGGTCCCGCGCGGTACGGTCGTGCGCGACAGCGAGACGAACGAGGTCATCAAGGACATGTCCGATTCGGAGGACTACATCCTCTGCAAGGGCGGCCGCGGCGGCTGGGGCAACCAGCATTTCGCAACGCCGACCCGGCAGGTGCCGCGCTTTGCAAAGGCCGGTCTTCCCGGAGAGGAGCACGAGGTCATTTTGGAGCTCAAATTGCTCGCGGACGTGGGTCTGGTCGGCTTCCCGAACGTCGGCAAATCGACGCTTCTTTCTGTCACATCCAATGCGCACCCGAAAATTGCGAACTACCATTTTACGACGCTCTATCCGAATTTGGGCGTCATCTACGTCGCCGACGGCGTGTCGTTCGTGATGGCGGACATTCCGGGCATCATTGAGGGCGCGGCAGAGGGCGTTGGTCTGGGACATGACTTCCTGCGCCACATTGACCGGTGCCGCCTGCTTGTGCACATTGTGGACGTATCGGGAAGCGAGGACCGCGACCCGGTCGATGATTTTGAAAAGATCAACGAAGAGCTCCGGCAGTATTCTCCCGATCTTGCGGCCAGACCCATGATCGTCGCTGCTAACAAGGCGGACCTTCTTCCGCCGGAGAGCGATAACCTCGAGCGGCTCAAGGCGCACGTCGAGGCGCAGGGGTATGAGTTCTACGTGATTTCCGCCGCCACGACGAAGGGCACGAAGGAGCTCATGCGCACGATTGCGGGTAAGCTCGCGAATCTTCCGCCCGTGACGGTCTACGAGCCGGAATATGTCAAGCCGCTTGCCGAGGCGGGAGACGCGAAGGAGCTCCAGATTCAGCAGTACGACGATCTGTGGGTCGTCTCCGGGCCGTGGATCATGAAGCTGATGAACGATATCAACTTTGACGACTACGAGTCGCGCATGTACTTTGACCGCCAGCTGCGAAAGTCCGGCCTGTTTGAACGTCTCGAGGAGATGGGCATTCAGGACGGCGATACGGTGAGCATCTTCGATTTTGAATTTGAATATACGAAATGATGCACAAAGCCCCACAGCATTTCTGCTGTGGGGCTTTGTGGTTTGAAAAAGAAAAAGAGAAAAGAAAGAGGAAAACTGGATTTCCTGAGTCTTAGGATACGCCTCAATCATGTCGGAACTATGAACGAGAATCAAAAGAATTGTGAACACTTTCGCCGAGATGGGGAAAAGGCCCGACATTTGTCGGGCCTTTTGGCACGTTCTGAAAAGGTTCGGAAGATGCCTTACTTCATGGAGCGCTCGTAAGCTTCAATCATTTTCTTAGACGTGTGACCCATAGAATCGTCAGAGTCGAAAACCCTTGCGGCGTCTGGCTTTTCTGACTGTTCAGTCAAATCGCGGGTGATGTGACCCGTGCGGCTTTCGAGTTTCCGGAGGTACTTTTCCGTCGTTTCCCCGGTGAAGATCTTGACCTGAAGCAGCATAGTCGTGTCGTCCTTCGGTGTCACGAAGATCTTGCTGATATACTTGTCGATGAACTCCTTCGTGATGATCCCCTGCGCCGCGTCACGTTGGGCATTCGTCAGGACTCTGCGGATTTCGTCGATCTTTTGCTTGAAGGCGTCTCCCTCGGCGGCTGTCTGCTCCAGTTCTGCGATTTCCTTTTCGGCTTCTTCAATTTCACGATTGCAGTCAGCAGTCATCTTCTTGAAATCCGCGTTCGTAATACTGTCGTCTGCAGCAAGCTGCAGGAGCTTGTTCTTCTTCCGGTTTGCCTGATCGATGATGTTATTCTGCTGTTCGATCTTTTTCCGGAGCGAGCCGTGCTGCGTCAGCTCATTGTACATACGGATATATTCTTCCACCATCGCATCGGCGTCTGCCGCCGTGTCACGGAACACCTCGAACAGCAGCGGTTTGATCTCGCTTTCGTAGATGGCAAAGGATCTGCAGGAATCCGCGCCGTTTTTGATCTTGCCGGAGCAGAGCCATTTGCTGTTCTTTCTGCCGCTCTTGTCCTCGGATTCGCGGCGGTAGTAGGGCTGTCCGCACTCCGTACACCACAGCTTTCCTGTCAGGAGATTGGCGTGGTTGCAAACACCCTGCCGCGCTTTCACGTCCTCGCTGCGCTTTTTCAGGATGGCGTTCGCCGCATCCCAGATCTCCTCAGACACGATCGCCGGTACGATCTCGCCTGTTTCGTCCTTGAACATGACCCATTCCTCCGGCGGGAGGAATTTCTGCTTCTTCGTGAACATGTCCACGACCTTGACCTTGTTGCCGACGTAGTAGCCCTTGTATTTGGGGTTGGAAATCAGGTTGGACATGGTGGTGTGCGCGATTTTTTTGCCGTTGTGGTTGCGATAGCCCTTGTCCCAGAACAGTGTCTCTAACTGCTTCATCGAGTATTCGCCGGTCGCGTAAAGTTCAAACAATTCGCGTACCATCGGCGCTTCCGTTTCGTCAATGACCAGCTTTCCGTCTGCTTTTGTGTAGCCGAAGATGCGGCTGTTGCCGAGTACGACGCTCGACTTGATGGCTTGCTGGTGACCGAATTTCACACGCGAGGACAGCTTGCGCAGTTCATCCTGCGCGATAGACGACATGATGGACAGGCGCAGTTCGGCATCCTCATCGAACGTGTTGATGTTGTCGTTCTGGAAGAATACACCGACACCGTAGCTCAGAAGCTGGCGCGTGTACTGGATAGAGTCGAGCGTGTTTCGGGCGAAGCGGGAGATTTCTTTGGTGATGATCAAGTCGAATTGGCCTTCGGCGGCGTCCTCGATCATGCGGTTGAAGTTTTCACGCTTCTTCGTAGAGATACCGGACAAGCCCTCGTCAATGTACCCCGGCACGAATGTCCACGGGAGATTCCTTCGGATCAGATCCTCATAGTAGGAAACCTGATTGCCCAGTGAGTTTAGCTGCTCGTCACTCTCAGACGACACACGCGCATAGTAGGTCACGCGCAGCGGCAAATCGTAAATGGACTTTGTTCTTAGCTCCATTCTGATCGTATGTATGTCCATTTGATTGGCTCCTTCGTTTTTCGTTTTATCATGTTTTTTCTACCATATCACACCTGCGCGAAACAAGCAAGTGTGAGTTTCTGACAGGAACATCATGTCAGGATGCTCCTGTCAGCCCCATTGGAAGCGGACGGCGCCAATGCACTGATTTTGTTCTTCATGCGGTTGCGTTCCGTCTCCGTAATCAGTCCGGCTTCAAACAGAACCTGATTGTAGTAGCTCAGCCAGAGCTGTTCGGCAAGCTCTTTCTTTGCCTGCTCCGGCGACGGTTTCCTCTGTGTACTGATGCTGTCCACCTCCTTTTTTGTTGTAAGTATTCCCAGCGGAAATTAGAATCATGCAGTTCTTCTTCGCCACCCCCCAACGTCTACATCGTGTCCATTCGCATTTCTTCGTGATCGTCCTCGGCATGACCGAGGGCGGTTTTCTTTTGCCGGAGCTTCTTGCGGCGCTTGCTGTCAATATGCAGCGGCATAGTCGTTCCGTCGCGCGTCGGTGCATCGTCCATCATCTGCTCCACAGTACGGCCAAGGCGCACAGCGCCGCGCACAAGATCACCGCTGTAATCGAGATCCACGCGCACGTCCGGATTTTCTTCCGCGTCTCCTGCACCGTATTCGAAAGCTGCTTCTTCGTATCGTTCAGGATCGCGGTCAGGGAGAGCTTCGTATTCTCTGTCAGCGCCTTGCAGTTGGAAGAATACCTCTCGTTCAGGCTCCCAGCCTGTTTCTCGAAATTTTCTGCGCTCGTTTGCATCTTGATCAGAGATTCCTGCGCTTCTGCTTTCGTCAGAAGCATTTTCAGATCGGTGTCCAACTGCATCTGCTGCCGGAACAGCCTGTCCTGCATTTCGAGCAGCGCGCTCCAGTTCCGCTCCGTGACCATCACGCTGGGTTCCAGCCGTTGCGCCTCGTCCATCAGCTTTTTGTGCTGCGTCAACATTTCTTGTGTTGTCATTCTCCGTTCTGTATCCAAATTCAGCCTCCATATTTTCTTTCAAGTATTTTTCTATATGTAATTTGCTGTCACGGCACGTGCGTCCGTCCGGTGTGGTGTAGGTAATATTCTTCCGGCCATCTGTCCAAGTAGCGTTGTAACCTTCCGACCGGAGCAGTACTAGAAATTCCTCACGATTCCCGGCGCAGCGCATACACTCGTCGATCACACGCATCAACTCGAACTTCCAGCTCTCACCTTTGGATGCCGTGTAGTATTCCGCATTGGACATCCCGCAGGAGCGTTTTTGCTCATCCCTCTGAAATTTCGGCAGTCTCAGTTCTTCGCAAATCTGGTCATTGCGAACGCGCAGCTCCTGAATCTGTTCATCCGCCATGTGTACTTTCTTTCCCGTCTCGAAGTTCACGCTGTTGATGATACAGTGGGAGTGAATGTGTTCACGGTCAACGTGGGTGCAGACCAGCACCTCGCAACCTTCAAAATATCCTGCCAACCGCCGTGCGGCTTCGTGCGCCGTGCGCGGGTCAACGTCTGCGCCCTTCGGGAAGCTCTGCACCATGTGATAAAACATCACGCCACCTTCCTTATGGTGCAGCAGCTTCGTACTCAGAAACTCATCGAACGCTGTTTCCGGCTGACAGCCAATGCCGCTGATGAGCTGCTGTCCATCCCAGAGGGTTTTGCTCGTCTGCGACACATATCGCATGACACTTTTCATACACCCGCGCGTCTGCGTCCCCTTTTTGTAATTCACGAAATGGACGATTGCGATTTTGCCACACCTCCCTCCTGCATTTTCCTCAGAGCGGTATTGATCTTAGAGAATTCCTGCACGGCAGAATCCAAATTGGCGAACTGTACCTTGCCCATGTTCGCCAGCACTGCCAGTTGGTTGAGATTGTTGCCGATGGCCTTCTGCTGCCGCAGGACTTCCTTCAGTCCGTCCAGAATCACAATGCGTTTTCCGAGACAACAGGCGGTCACATAGTCGCTCTGGCTCATATGGGCTTGTGCTGCTTTCCGGCGTATCGTTTCCAAATCCTGTGTTGAAATTCGAATACTGAATTGTTTGTCTTTTTTCATGTTTCCTCTGTTTCTATTGAAGTGGGTGTGGGCTGCTGCCCGCAAACAGCATTTGGCGGGGAGCCGGGACACCGGCGACTAGCCAAATGCGATGCTGGCTCCTCCCGAACGGGAGGATTTTCCCCGCCGCGGCGGGACTTTTCTGCATTGGGCTGGCGTATTGCGCCTGCGTTTTTTCACATTGCCCGCACGTCGGCGCAACGTGGGCTTTTGCTGTGCTGTCGCGCACACACTCGCAGTCTGCCCGGAAAGCCGCACACAGCGGCGACACGCGGCTCACGGCGGCGAACGGTGCCCGCTGTGGAAGGGTGCAAGGATGCAAACCGTTCAAGGCGTTACCCCCTTACCCTCTTGCTCCGGCAAGCGCCAGAGCCATTGGTCGGCGCGGCGCTCCGAAAGAATGCCGAGATTTCGCTTTGCGATTTTCAGCGTCCGCTCTGAAATGCCGAGCTGCTTTGCAAGCGCAAGGACTTCCTCGGCTGGTCTCGGCTGCGTCAGAAACCTGCGCAGCTCGTCTTCCATCTGCATGGTCTTTGTCTGCACCTGCCCGGTGCCGTTCAGGATGTTGTCAACGGTCGCGTCGCAGAAGCCCTTCCACTGAAAGCCGTGCTCCGGATGAAGTTCAAATGCAATGGCTGCGCCCTCCGGTGCAAGGCTGTTCTTGTCCTGCGCGACAATGCGGAGCGTATCGCCGCTTTTCAGCCGCCCGACGATCAAAACGCTTCTGGCTGATGCGCGGAAGTCGATAGAGCCGAGACCGCGATAGCCGGATTTCAAGCCCTGCGCCTTGTTCATGTGTCCGATCAGAATGACGGCGCATTGTGTGCGCTCCGCCATCAGGGAAAGCCGTTTGAGTACCGGGCGCACCTCGTTTGCGCGGTGCATATCCACATTGCTTCCGAGATACGCCTGCAGCGGGTCGAGTACGATCAGCTTTGCCCCTGTCCTGCGGATCGCTTCTTCCAGCCTTGCGTCGCAGAGCGTCAGCTCCCGTTTGCCCTCGTCGATGACCAGAACACGTGTGCAGTCTGCACCTGCGCTCTCTAACCTTGGCTTGATGGTATCTGCCAGTCCATCCTCGGCTGTCTGGTAGATCACGTTCATGGGCTTCGCCGCCTGCGCACACTCCGGCAGCGGCTCGCCGCGTGTCAGTGCCGCAATGACGGCCAGGATGAAGCTCGTTTTTCCTTCGCCTGGATCGCCTTGAATGATCGTCAACTTGCCAAGCGGAATGTAAGGATACCAAAGCCAATGTACCTCCTCTGCGTTGATTTCGCTCATGGAAATCAGATTTAATTGTGTACTGTTCTCCAAAAAATCGCCTCCGATTCAAAAAGTAAAGGTGCGTACCACGTTTTTCGCGGCACGCACCTTTCTACTTGTAGTATGGAGATTTTTCTGATACACTCAGAGTAATAGCAGACAAATTAAAATCATTTGCTGACAAAATTCCGGGGAGATGAGGCGTATGTTCGGATCGATTGTTTTTTATATCGGAGAGAAAACACTCGGCTTGTACGGAGAAGAATATCCGCTTGGAACGCTGACAACAGAGGTTTTGAATATCAAGCCAGAGGAATATCAAGCGCTTGACGGCAGTTTGAAATCTGCTATAGAAGGTATGGCACGTTATGAGAAAACGCACAAGCTAACCGACTGGCATCAGGCCAATGAGCAGATGCTCCAGCTGAATGAAGTTCTCTGTCGCCGCCGTATTTTTCGTCTGATTCAGACCGACTCGTACATTCTGGCAGAGGCAAAGCAACTCACAGAAATGCCGATTACAGAGGGCGATCCACTTGAAATGGATGCGCACGACCACGAGATTTTACGTCAGATCTGTGCATATGAAGACTACTTGGAAAATCCGAAGAAATACGGCAGAATCAAAAATCCGGAGGAATTGAGCGAGACGCAGCGGGAATGGTATCTGAACTTGTATCCACCCATTCCGCCAAAGCCGGAGGCGAAAACGCCGGCGCTGCTGATCGCGCCCGTGCCGCTGGATTTGAAGTGGCAGATGTATAAAGCATATTGTATGAATTATGCGCAGGTGCTTAAAGATGTTGCCTCCGTCTGTCAGACGCTGCGCGCATTTATTCGGGAGGCGCTTTCCACGCTCGAACATCTGTCACCGAACCAATATATTGCGGCCTTGAACGGATTTCTCTTTCCGGAATTCCGGCACAAGTGGATCGCCAATCCGATAGAAGGCACCGGAAATTATACACTCTTTGATGATGTCAGGATCCATCTCGTACCGCGGGAAACAGCACCGGATTCGGGGCAATTCAGGGTTTTTGAATACTACGAAACAGAGCATTTACAAACGCTTTTGAAGCTGGATTTTTATAAAGGACTGGAAGCCGGACATCTGATTCGGAAGTGCGAACTGTGCGGCAGGCTCTTTCTGCTGCAAAAGGGCTATCACACAAAATACTGCGATTCCCCGAATCCGGATAACCCGCGCTATTCCTGTGCGCAGCTTGGTTACCGGACGCGCGGCGTCAAAGAAACAGCAGCGGACAGTCCACTGACACAGGCGCTTTCCCGCTGCTATCAGCGCATCGACAAGGACAAAGCCCGCGGCATCATCACGGCAGAGGAGCAGATGCGACTGCGCGCAAAGGCGGAAGAACTTTATCACGAAGCGCGAACGCAGCCCGGTATGCCCTATGAAGCCTTCAACGAATCCCTGGCAACCAGAAATCTCTATCCGCTCTGCGATGTGCAGCGCAAAGGTAAGCCCGTAGGACGCCCAAGAAAGCAAAACTGACGGTGCTGCGTGAGGAGGTGACAGCTTATGACGAACGAAGAACTGTACCGGCAATATCTCAGCGGCGACACGGAAGCCTTTGAACGGCTCTATCTGCAAATGCAGGGGTTCATCGCTTCTGTTGCAAAAGACGCGGCGCAGAGCTTTGGCTGTTCGGACAAAGAAACGCTGGACGAGCTGTGTGCCGAAGGTGCTTTGGAACTTTGTGAGTGTCTTTCCACCGGGGTGTATGACGAGGATCGCGGAAAATTGACCACATATCTGCATCCGTTTCTGCGCGGGAAAATGTACCGCTATTTGGAGGCAAATCTCGGTGCAGCGGCGTTGCCAAAAGACGAAATGCAGCGCGTAAAGCAGGCACAGCGGCTGCACAAGGAGGAGATGCTTCCTCTGGATGAAGTTGCACAGACGCTCGGCATTTCCGCTGAAAAGGCTGCACAGTTGATTGGCTGTAAGACGAACGCACTTCCCGTCTCTGCGCTTTCAGATACCGATCCGGACGATGATCCGCTTGCGTGGCTGCTGCTCGACCAGCACATCCTCACGCCGGAGCAAACCGTTTACCGGCAGGTCTGCACGGAGGAACTGGAGCGGCTTTTCCGTACGCTCAGCGCGAAAGACCGCGCAATTCTCGGTCATACCTATGGCGTATTCGGCTACGAAAAGCTGTCTGCGGACGAGCTTGGCCTGCGCGAAATGCTCTCGCCGGATGGCGTGACAAAAGCCAGAAAATCCGCATTGGAGCGCCTGCGCAGCCGGTACCCTGGCAGCGGCCTGCACCTCTGGCGGGATGTGTATCATGCGCTGAAAGACATATAAAATGGGCCTGCATTGGTGAAAGCGGTGCAGGTCTTTATGTTCGAGCAGAGACGTTCTGAATGTTCAATTTCTGTAAATCTTTATGTGAATTTTCACTATTTTCACTTGTTTCATGTGAAAATAGTGGTATAATAAAAATAACCAACACGGAGGTGTGATTGATGCAGTACGAAAACGAGCGCATGGAATTTAAATCCCAGCTGACAGATGATATTTACAAGGAAGTCATCGCCTTTACGAACACGGATGGCGGTGTGATCTATATCGGCATTGACGATCAGGGCAATGTGACAGGTATTGACAATGTGGACGAGACATACACGCGGCTGACGAACGGCATCCGCGACGCGATCCAGCCGGACGTGACGATGTTCGTGCGTTATGTGCTGCAGGAGAACAAGGTCATTCGCATTGAAGTCGGTGAGGGCAGCTATAAGCCGTATTATCTGAAGGGCAAAGGACTGAAGCCCGCTGGCGTTTACGTCCGGCAGGGCGCGACGAGTGTGCAGGCATCGCCGGAGCAGATCCGGCAGATGATTAAGGACTCGGACGGCGACGTGTTTGAAGAAATGCGCACCGTGCAGCAGGATCTGACCTTTGACGAAGCTGCGGTCGCGTTCAAGCGGTACAAGGTGGATTTTTCAGAGGACAAGTATATTGCGCTGGGGCTTCGGAACATCCACGACGATCAGTATACCAACCTGGCGCTGCTTCTGTCCGACCAGTGCCAGCACACGACGAAAATTGCCGTATTCAACGATGAATCCTGCACAGAGTTCCGGGACAGCAAGGAGTTTGGCGGCTCGATCTTCAAGCAGTTTGAAAACTCGATCAACTATCTGGCGCTGTGCAACAGGACAGTCTCTACCATCAAGGGTGTCGTCCGCACGGATAAGCAGGACTATCCCGAGGAAGCCATCCGCGAAGCGCTGCTCAATGCGCTGGTGCATCGGGACTACAGCTTCAGCGGCAGCATTATCATCAACGTGAACGACAGCAAAATGGAGTTTATTTCTCTGGGCGGTCTCCTGCCCGGTCTTTCCACGGAGGATATCCGTCTCGGCGTTTCTCAGCCGAGGAATAAAAAGCTGGCAGAGATTTTTCACCGCCTGCGCCTGATTGAAAGCTACGGCACCGGCATCCGCCGCATTTTCAAGCTCTACGCAAGCTGCCCCGTCCAGCCCGGCATCGAGGCAACGACAAATGCATTTAGAATCGTGCTGCCGAACATGAACGCCGCTTCTGCGGGCGCAGAAATTGCGGCAGAATCAAAGCCCGCCGCGCCGGTCATTACGCCGCAGATGAAAATCGTTCTGGACTACCTCAAGGAATACGGCGAAATGCGCGATGAGGAGTTGCAGGAGCTGCTGCATATCAAAAAGACCAGAGCCTATCTGCTGACCCGCCAGATGAGCGAGGAAGGGCTGATCGAGATCGTCGGCAGAGGGGCGGAGAAAACGTATAGATTGAAATGAGGTGCAGATATGGACGCGCATAAGCTTTGGATGCTGAGAGATTTTATTGGAACAAATAAAGTCCTGTTTCGGATTCCAGTGTATCAGCGAAATTACGATTGGTCAGAAGCCAACTGTGACCGCTTGCTTGATGATATCTATGAGATTATCAACAGCGGGGACAAGCATTTTCTTGGAACAATCGTATTTATGGCTGCCAAAAGCGGAGGATTTACGCTGCAGGAATATACAATTATTGATGGTCAACAGCGATTGACTACTATGATGCTTATTCTCAAGGCACTTGCCGTTGTTGCCGAAACAGTCGGCGATACCTGCTTTCAGGAAATTGACGAACAATACCTGCATAACAAATACTGCGATGAAAAATACAAGGTGAAGCTAAAGCCGATTAAATCGGACAACAATCAGTTCTTGCTTTTGTTGGCAAATAAAACTGATGAAATGGATGAGGATACGCATATTTTCCAGAACTATCGGCTTTGCAAAGAACGGTTTGAACGATGGGCTGAAAAGGGCATTTGTCCATCACAGGTACTTGATGCGCTTACAAAACTTGAGATCGTTGAGATTGTTTTGACAAAGGGTGAGGATGATCCACAAGTTATCTTCGAAAGCATCAACTCCACTGGACTGGATTTGTCAAACGCAGACCTGATTCGGAATTTTCTTCTGATGAACGCCGATGACCAGGAACGGCTGTACGAAGAGTATTGGCTGATTATCGAAAAGACACTTCGGAATAAGATGGACTATTCCAATCTTGACGACTTTTTCATGCAGTATATCGTTTATAAGACGGGCAAACCCGTAAATAGCCGTCAACTCTACCACAGCTTTGTTAAGCTGTTTAAAGGCAGTGATTATACACAGGAGGCTATCCTGGACGAACTCAGGTACTATGCAAAAATCTATGGTGCCTTTGTCTACGGAAACAAGGACTACTCAGTACGAATCAATCAACTGCTGCAACGAATTAGAATTCTGAAACAGACAACGTGCTATCCATTTTTGTTCCATGTGTTTGACGATTTCCACCGCGAAGTAATCAATGTGGAAACAACGGAGCGCATTCTTCAGTTTATCCTCGCCTATCTGCTTCGCAGATTGGTTTGCGGTGTTCCATCCAATACGTTACGCGGATTGTTCATATACCTTTATAATCGCATCTTTAAAGTTACTGCGAACAAGCGGAAATACTACGAGTCATTAAACAAGTTCCTTTGTACAGTTTCATCCAAGGACGCTGTTCCATCTGAAAACGAGTTTGAACGAGCGTTGCTGACAGCCAATATTTATGGCAATAATGCGCTCTGCCGATTCCTGCTCCTTGATATTGAAAATGGTGATAATAAAGAAACATTGCAAGTGGAGAATCTGACGATTGAACACATTATGCCGCAAACACTGAGTGCCGATTGGAGTTACATTGATCCTGAAAAACACGAGGAATACTTACATACGCTTGGTAATCTGTCCGTAACCGGATATAATTCCGAACTTTCCAACAAGAGTTTCAAGGAAAAGCAGGAGATTATCCGCGAGAACTCGAAGGCAGTTGTTTTAAACAGGGACGTTTTGGAAGCAGATATATGGGATATTCCGCAGATACAGGCACGCGCAAAGCGACTGGCAAACATTGTAGCAAACCGATACGCAATCGACCGAATCACGGACGATTCGATTGAGTTTGAGTATGTCGAAACGATAACGCTCGATCACTATGACGAAGTTACGGGTAAAAAGTTGGTTTCTTTCAAACTCTTCGGCGAAACCTATCGACAAAACAAGTATGCATTGATGCTGTTGGATGTTATCAAGCTTCTGGACAAAAAGAAACCCGGTAAATTGCAGGAACTTGCGAATCGTCACTACTCATTCAATTCAACAAAGCGAAAACATGTCCACCTTAATACAGATGGAGTTGGTATGCGGTGGCCTTGGAAGCTTTCCGATACGATCTATTTGGAAGCGAATTTGTCTGCATGGTCCTGTATTCGCTTTATTGATAATCTGATTTCAGAGTTTGGTTTTGATCGTTCGCAGTTTTCTTTCAATATTGTGTCTGAAGAATCTGACGAGAGCATTGAGAACGAAGAATAAGGCACTTCGAAATACCTTGTCGAAGTCAGCACGGGAAGCTGTCGAAATTGTGATGATGCTATATTCGACTGAACCAAGCTTGAGTATCGACGGTTTGAAAATGCTCATAAGCAGAAATAACTTGGAGGTGCGCTATGGCACTGGAAAATAAATTGGGGCTGACGAGTTCTGCAGACCTTGCGCGGGAGGAGGAACGGATCAGCAAGAAAAAGGCCGTGTGGCTGTTTGAAAGCGGCACGCTGGACAAGCTGCCTGTCGGCACGTTCGCGTCGCTCAAGGCAATTCATAAGTACCTTTTTGATGACATTTATGACTTTGCGGGTGAGCTTCGCACTGTGAATTTGGCGAAAGGCAATTTCCGCTTCGCGCCGCTCATGTATCTGGAAGCGGCGCTGGCCAACATCGAGAAAATGCCGCAGGGCACGTTCGATGAAATCATCGAAAAGTATGTGGAAATGAACGTCGCGCATCCGTTCCGCGAGGGTAATGGGCGCAGTATGCGCATCTGGCTCGATTTGATGCTGAAAAACGGTATCGGACAGGTCGTGGATTGGAGCAAGGTCGATAAGGAGGACTATTTGCTTGCCATGGAGCGCAGCCCGATTAAGGACGTGGAGATCAAGGTGCTGCTGAAAGCCGCGCTGACGGATGACGTGGATAGCCGTGAGGTCTTTATGAAGGGCATCGACCACAGCTATTATTACGAGGGGTATACGACATTTAAGGCAGAAGAACTGTAGGTGTTATGTTCTGTAGTTCATTTTACAGGCAATTTGATAATTCTTAAATTATATCATCAGTTTTCACTCTGATACAAATATAGAGAGCAACGAAAGAAACCAACCCGTGCCAAAGGAGAAAAATTAGTGATTAACATTCGAAAATTGGAATCTGATTTATGGGAGTCCGCTGATCTGCTTCGTGCAGGCTCCAAGCTGACCTCAAATCAATACTGCATGCCCGTGCTGGGCCTGATTTTCCTGCGTTATGCCTACAGCCGCTTCAAACTGGTAGAAGCAGAGATTTTGAAGAACCGCCCGGTACGCAATGGCCGCGTCATACCCGTGGAAGCTAGCGACTTTACATCTAAGAGCGCACTGTTTCTCCCCAAGGAAGCGCAGTATGAGTATCTGGTCAATCTCCCTGCCGACATCGCATCCGCGGGGCTAACCAACCAAAGTGGTCACATCATGAACAGCCTGGGCGAAGTGGTCAACAACGCCATGGAGTTAGTGGAGGCCCAGTCCGAGCAGCTCATCGGTGTGCTGCCTAAGGACTACACCATGTTCTCTGACGAACTGCTGGCAGAACTTCTTCGCATCTTCAACAATAGCGCACTGGACGAAGTGGGCGGCGATATCATCGGCCGTATCTATGAATACTTCCTCAATAAATTCGCTAAGAACATCGCCCAGGACGATGGTGTGTTCTTCACGCCCAAATCCCTGGTCAAGATGATCGTCAATGTACTGGAACCATCCGGCGGTATCCTTCTGGACCCTGCCTGCGGCAGCGGCGGGATGTTTGTCCAGACCGGCGACTTTGTCAATGCCGCCGGGATGGAAGCCAATTCCGCCATGACCTTTTATGGACAGGAAAAAGTGGAGTACAATGCCCAGCTCTGCCTGATGAATATGGCTGTTCACGGGCTCAACGGTATCATTAAGTCCGGCGACGAAGCAAATACCTTCTATCACGACGCCCACAATCTGGACGGCTGCTGCGACTATGTCATGGCCAATCCGCCCTTCAATGTGGACAAGGTCAATGCCGAGTCTGCCCAGAGCGCAGGCCGTCTGCCCTTTGGCCTGCCTTCCGTCAACGCAAAAAAGGAGTTCGGCAATGCCAACTATTTGTGGATCTCCTATTTCTACTCCTATCTGAATGAACACGGTCGAGCGGGTTTCGTTATGGCATCTTCCGCAACAGACAGTTCCGGCAAGGATCGGGACATCCGTCAAAAATTGGTTGAGACCGGTCATGTGGATGTGATGGTCAGCGTGGGAAATAACTTCTTCTACACCAAGAGCCTACCTTGTTCTCTGTGGTTCTTTGATAAGGGAAAGCCCCAAGAATTACAGGACAAAGTGCTGTTCATCGACGCCCGGAATTATTATACCGTGGTCGACCGCACCCTGAATGAGTGGAGCGATTGGCAGCTCAAGAATTTGAACGCCATCGTGTGGCTGTACCGTGGTGAGACAGAGAAATATCAAAGGCTGCTTAACGAATACATAGACCGGATCAAAAGTTTTGTGTCTGCCATTGTTGACTTTCAGACTGGGACATTATGCACGGAAATGTTGCCTGAATTCTATCAGGAAGCAAACAACAAGGCGTATGCCCTGAAGAAACAAGTCAATCAGATGAGGACGTTGAAGCACTGCGCAGAAATTCAAGAGTCGCTGGAGGAATTTCTGCGCCTTCAAAAAGCCGCAGTCGCGAAATTTGCGCCATATCTGGAAGAAAACAAATTGAAAAGCGATATCAAGCAGCTATTGGCCAGCCGGGCAGGAAGAGGCCCCGCAAGAGTCAACTGGTATGTGAAGGAACTGAATGGTGTGGTATCTGCGCATGAGCAAAGCATCCGAGAGTGTGTGATGATCATTCAGGAAGCCAAATGGCTCTATGAGAAGTTTGGCGAGGGCGAGTATAGGGACATTCCCGGCCTGTGCAAGGTGGCGAGCCGCACCGAGATCGCAGAGAAGAACTACTCCCTGACCCCCGGCGCCTATGTGGGCGTGGCCGCGGCGGAGGACGACGGCGTGGACTTTGCCCTGCGCATGGCGGAAATCCATCAGGAGCTGCTGGCCTTGCAGGCGGAATCCAATGAACTGATGCAGACCATCTCTGAGAATATGAAGGAGATGGGGTTATGAAGTGGGGAAAAGTAAAAGTTGGAGATTGTTGTGAGGTAACCTCCAGCAAACGCATCTTCTTTTCCGAATATGTTGATTCCGGCGTTCCATTTTACCGTTCCAAGGAAATCATCGAGAGTTCCAATGGGCAAGCAATCAGCGAACCTCTGTTTATCAGCCAAGAGAAATACGATGAAATCAAAAACCACTTTGGCGTGCCACAGTCGGGTGATATGCTACTTACTTCCGTGGGAACCATCGGTGTTCCGTATATCGTTCGCGAAAAAGATTATTTCTATTTCAAAGATGGTAATTTGACTTGGTTTCGCAATTTTAGTGATGAGTTAGATTCAAAATATTTGTACTTTTGGGTAAAATCCTCCGAAGGACAAAGTATTTTGAACAATACCACTATTGGTTCTTCTCAGAAAGCATTGACTATTGCATCACTCAAGGGGTTAGAGATTCCATGTCCACCTTCTCCAGTCCAAAAGCGGATTGTGGAATTTTTGGCTGGATATGATGACCTGATTGAAAACAACCAGAAGCAGATCAAGCTGTTGGAGGAAGCGGCGCAGCGGCTGTATAAGGAATGGTTCGTAGACCTGCGCTTTCCCGGTCACGAAACCACGCCTATCGTGGATGGCATCCCGCAGGGGTGGGAAAGAATGGTGCTGTCTGAAGTAACTTCAGTTCTAAAGAGAGGAATATCACCAAAGTATTCTGACAACGGGAAGTATTCCGTAATTAACCAGAAATGTATTCGCAGTTCGATTATGGATATTTCCGAATCAAGACGGCAGGAAAAGGAGTATGTGCCTACCTTAAATTTACAGGATAGCGATACTGTGATTTGTTCCACAGGGACAGGAACGCTTGGACGCGTTGGGCGAGTATATGGAGACTATCCAAATACGACATTTGACTCTCATGTTACGCTTGTCCGCGCAAAAGAGAATCCAAACTATATCTATCATGTAGTCAAAAGTCAACAGGAATACTTGATGGGAATGGGTCGTGGGTCTACAAATCAGCAGGAACTATACCGCGATGTGATAGAACGGCTTGTAGTCCTTTGCCCCAGTCAAGATATCCTTTTGAAAGCAGATAGAGTCTTGAACGCTATTCATTGTAAAATCAAAGCGGTATATTTGCAAAACAACCTTTTAGTCGAATCCCGTGACCGCCTGTTGCCCAAATTGATGAGCGGAGAATTGGAGGTGTAAGTATGACCACAGAGCATGATTGCAGTGGTTTCACTGCTGTAAAGACTGCTAAGCAGAAAAACGAAGAACGTAGAAAACAAATTGTTGAAGCCGATATTGCAAATATAGAACAGACGATTAGGTCAGGTAATATAAGCCAAATTGAGTCAGTTCATATTTCCATTGAGGGCAAATATGGAGCTTATATTCCTAATTTTGGGCATAGCATGTATGGCTATAACCCGCAGTTCGGTTTTAATTACGAATGCATCGAAGGCGAAGCCCTTAAACATAATTTAGGACTTATGAAAGCGAAACTGCAGGGATATATCTGCGATTTTCCTGCATTAACGGATTCGGCAGCATCGCAGAATAATATTAGCGTTACTGTACCTGTTACAAACGAAATCAACATAGATATTACATTTGAGCAGGCAAAACAGCAAATAGAAGATATGCCAGGGTTGACAGATGCAGATACAGAGAAAATCAAGTCCCAAATTGACGAGTTAGAGAATATCGCAAAAGAGCAAACACCAAAGAAAAAGAAATGGGAAAAAGTGAAGCCAATTCTGAAATTTGCCTTGGACAAGGGCGCAGATGTGGCTATTACGATTATGGGCTTAGTTATGCAGATGAAATTAGGTGCTTGAGGGCGTTACTCATATGAGCAAGAATTATTCGGATTACATGAATGCAAAAGAAGCAAAGAACTATGAAGCGCTCATCTATGCCATTTTTTTCTCGCTGAAATATGATTTTGACATCTCTGGAATTTCAGCGGCCTTCGCTATCCAGGAAAACAGTTGCTTATTTAAGATTTTCACTTGGATATACTTCAATCGAAGAAAAAACAGAGCAGAAATCAAGGCATTGAAAGACCACGCGCGTGTTTTATCGCGAAATAACGATGAGTTAGATGAAAACTGGTTATTCATATACGAAGTGCTGCCCAAATCGGATTTAAAGGACGAATGGAAGGCAATGAAGGAGGCAGGCATTTCGTTTATTAAACAAGAGTTTAGGAGGTGACACCATGAGCTACGACTATTCCGAAAACATACTTGTACAGGAAAGCGCTGGTCACTTGCTTCAGAATGAGCTGGGCTGGGAGGTCGCCTTTGCCTACAACACGGAGAAGCTGGGCGAAAACGGCACGTTTGGCCGCAAGAGCTACAGGGAGATTCTGCTGGCCCGGTATTTTCGGGAGGCTCTGCTGCGCCTGAATCCGTGGATCACACCCGCTCAGATGGACGAGGCTCAGCGCACACTGGAGTACCGACTGTCCACCGCCTCCCTGCTGCAGATCAACGAGGAGAAGTATTTCCTCATTCGGGATGGTATCCCTGTCACCGTGAAGAAGCCCGGCGGCAGGACAGAAACCAAATATGCCACGGTCATCGACTTCCGGAATCCCGATAACAACCATTTCCTCGCCATCAAGGAACTGAAGATCCACGGCGACCTGTACCGCCGCCGCACGGATATTGTCGGCTTTGTCAACGGGATTCCTCTGCTGTTCATCGAACTGAAGAAGAACACGGTGGACGTGCAGGATGCCTATACCAACAACTACACCGACTATCTAGACACCATTCCCCATCTGTTCTACTACAACGCTTTCCTGATCCTCTCCAATGGAACGGAAGCCAAGGTCGGTACGCTGGGCAGCAAGTATGAGTTCTTCCATGAATGGAAGCGTCTGTCTGAGCAGGAACAGGGCAGCGTGGCGCTGGAAACCATGCTTCGCGGCATTTGCAAAAAGGAAAATTTCCTGGATCTGCTGGAAAACTTTGTCCTCTTTGACCATTCCGGAGGACATACGGCAAAGATACTGGCCCGGAACCACCAGTATCTCGGCGTGAACGAGGCAATCAAAGCCTACGAAGCCCGAAAGCTGAACAACGGTAAGCTGGGCGTGTTCTGGCATACCCAGGGCAGCGGCAAAAGCTATTCCATGGTGTTTCTGGCGCAGAAGATTCGTCGCAAGTTCTCCGGCTCGCCCACTATCGTGATCCTGACCGACCGCGACGAACTGAACACACAGATCAGCGACACCTTCGAAAACTGCGGTATTCTTGGAAAAGCAAAAGCAAGCCAGTTTATTGCGTCCAGCGGCGACGACCTGATCGATAAACTGAAAGGCAACCCGAGCTTCATCTTTACGCTGATCCAGAAATTCAACAAGACGGATGTGGAGCCAATCTATCCCGACCACGATATTGTCATCATGTCGGACGAAGCCCACCGTAGTCAGTACGGCATCTTTGCAGACAATATGGTTCGCCTTCTGCCCACGGCGTCCCGCATCGGTTTTACGGGAACTCCGCTACTGTCCAGCGATAACATCACCGAGCGCACCTTCGGTGGCTACATATCTGTGTATGACTTCAAGCGAGCTGTGGAGGATGGTGCAACTGTGCCGCTGTACTACGAAAACCGCGGCGAGAAAATTCTGGATGTGAAAGACAACCCGGAAATTACAGACCGCATTCTGGATGCCATTGAGCAGGCAGATTTGGATGTAGATCAGCAGGACAAGCTGGAAGCAGAGTTTGCAAAAGAAATCCACCTACTGACGGCGACTCCGCGTCTGGAATCCATTGCCAGAGATTTTGTCGGTCATTACTCCGATTTGTGGACAAGCGGGAAAGCCATGTTTGTTTGCCTGAATAAGGTGACCTGTGTTCGCATGTATGATTTGGTCCAAAAATATTGGGCGGCTGAAATTGAAGCGCTGAAAATTCAGATCAAACACGCCACGCAGCAAGAGACCCAGGAGCTGGAGCGCAAGCTGCAATGGATGCAGGAAACGGAAATGGCTGTGGTCATCAGTCAGGAGCAAAATGAGATCCAGACCTTCCAAAAGTGGGGCCTGGATATCAAGACGCACCGCGAAAAAATGGAAAAGCGGGAGTTGGACAAGGAATTCAAAGATCCTGCCAACCCGCTCCGGGTCGTGTTTGTCTGCGCCATGTGGCTCACCGGCTTCGATGTGAAGTGCCTGTCCTGCCTGTATCTGGACAAGCCGCTGAAAGCGCACACGTTGATGCAGACCATCGCCCGTGCCAACCGCGTGGCAGAAGGGAAAAGCAACGGCCTGATCATTGACTACATCGGCATCGTCAAGGCGCTTCGGAAGGCGCTGGCCGATTATACTGCCAATGTGAACGGCAGCGGTGGTGCTGACCCGACGGTGGATAAGGAAAAACTGATTGCCCGGATTTTGGAGACTGTCGCTGCAACGGAAAGTTTCCTTCTGGGACACAGCTTTTCTCTACAATCGCTGATTGATGCAAAAGATTTTGAAAAGCTGCAGCAGATACAAACGGCAGCGAATGCAGTTTCTGCCACAATTGAAGAAAAGAAAACCTTTTTAACCTATGCCTCAGAACTGTCGCGCCTGATGAAATATACCGATCGCGGGGATATTGCACCAGAAGTGCGCACGCGATATGAGGCAATTACCGCCATCTACGGCGAACTGAAGAAAAAACGAAAAACAGCCTCTAATGTGGATTTGATGGTGGAGATCAACAATATCATCAGCGAGTACGTCCATGTGGAAGATGCCGCTTCTGGAATGGTTCTTTCCAGACAGTTTGACATCAGCCAGATCGACTTTGATTTACTGCGCCGCGAGTTTGCCAAAACAAAGAAAAAGAATCTGGTAATGAAAGACCTCGCAGAACTGATCCGTAGCCGATTGGATTCCATGTTGTTGAATAATCCCGATCGCATCATATATCATGAACGCTATCAGCAGATCATTGAGGACTATAACAGCCAGCAGGATCGCGCAACGATTGAGAAAACCTTTGATGAACTGATGCAGATTGTAAAAGACATGGATCAGGAAGAACGACGGTATGTCCGTGAGGGTTTCTCCAGCGACGAGGAGTTGTCTCTTTATGATATGCTGTTCTCTGAGAACCTCTCTAAGCCGGATATTCGAAAAATCAAGGCTGTGGCGGTTGAACTTCTGCAAAAAGTGAAAAGCAAAATTGCCGAACTCGACCATTGGACAGACAAGCAAGAGACTCGCTCGATCGTATACAATTTGATTCGTGATGACCTATGGAGCGAATTGCCTGCCTGCTACGATGACCCAAGTATTCCCGTATATCTTCAGCGAATTTATGAATATGTCTATAAGCGTTATAAAGAGGTCGCATAAAAATGATGCAGTATTGACGTAGATTCCAATAAAAGGAGAAAATGAATTGATTCGACAGTACGGTGTGGTTATCTATTCAGGCGACCTCTAAAGATTGTAAATTATTTCTGCATAAGAAAAGCACGAACTCCGGTTATTTCTTCCGAGAGTTCGTGCTTTTTTCTTATACGCTGATCCGCACTATGTACCGCACCGCCTGCATATGCCCCTCCATGATCCGGTTTTTTCTCGTAAATCTCGCAGTTCGTATGGGGCACACGTTCTTGACCATCTGGCCGCCGACGGAGCCGGCTTCACGGGAGGTGAGGTCGCCATTGTAGCCGTTCTTCAGGTTGACGCCAACCTCAGACGCTGCTTCCATCTTGAACTTGTCCATAGCCTCGCGAGCCTCGGGGATGTTGATGTTGTTGCTGTTACGGTTCGTCATTTTGAATGTTCTCCTTCTTTCAATTGTGGAAAATCATTTGGTGATTTCCTCAGTCGTAGTTTGACCGGAACGCAAAAGCTTATGTCTGCCAAAGTCCGCCTCGGTTGGAAGACGAAGTTTTGCAAGTGAAATTGAAACAGTTTTGCGAAAAAAAGCAAAAACATGCGGACGCCCGTCTGAGCGCCCGCATGTTTTTTGTGAAAGAGAGGAGATTTGGTGAAAGCATTTATGAAGAAACAGATCAGCTGTTGCCTGTTTGCGGGATTTCCCGCTCACCAGCTTCCCTGTGACTATAGGATACTTTTTTTCGGGCTTTTGTTGGTGAACAGACTGTAAACGAACCATGAAGAATTCTTAAAAACCGTTCAAATTTAGAAAATGTCTAACGAAACCGCTTGGCATAGCCGCAGCGGCGGCAGAGTGGGTGCGATAGCTTCCGCGCGGAAAATCCGGAAAGAAGCGTCTTTGCGGGCGTATCGGCCAGAATTTTCGGCAAATCCTGCAAAAAAAGATTTCCAAGCGGGATATCGCCCTCATGGTCGAGGCAGCACGGGACGACCGTTCCGTCGGACAGCACGGCAATTTGATCTTTCAGGGCGCGGCACGTGCCGCAATCGGACTGCTCTTCGAGCGATAGATCCGGCCAGTCAAATTTTTCGGCGTAGTGGACGAACACGCGGTCGCAGAGGCGAAAGCCCCATGTATTTCTGACCCACGGCTGGGGGAAAACGGCCTCGAGGGCTTCTAAAATCGCATCGTTCTGCGCGTTTTGCCCCCGCGTCGTCTCGCCGTCCAGGTTCCAGAGCCGGAGATCGACGAGCTTTCCCGCGTCGCCGGCCTTTTTTGCAAACGAGAAGCAGCCGGATAGATAGGCCCTGAAGGCACCTGGAGCATTTGCTTCAAACGAGTGGAGGCTCACGTTGATCTTATAGAGCGCTGGCGAGGAAAGAAGCATAGTTTCCTGCGCGGGAAGGAGCGTTCCGTTCGTCGTGATGACCACGCGGAAATTCAGCTCGCCGCAAATGCCAAGAAGCGTTTCCAGCTCCGGGTGCATCAGGGGCTCGCCCAGCACATGCAGGTATAAGTAGTCCGTATAGGGCCGGATTTTTTCTGCGAGCAGGCGAAATTCCGCTGGGCTCAGCGTGCGCGCGGGGCGCTTTGTCTTCGGGCAGAAGCTGCAGGAGAGATTGCAGCGATTCGTGATTTCAAGATAGCATCTGGAAAAGCGCATGGCGGGCTCCTTCCTGTGGCAGTTCTTATATTCTATCACACGAACTGCCGCTTGAACAGACGGGGAAGCTGTGGTATAGTGAGAAAAAAGAGAGGAGCAATTGTTATGGATTACGGCGAACGGGCAAAGGAAAATTTTCAGAGTGGCTACAGCTGCGCGCAGGCGGTATTTCTGGCCTGCACGGAGGATATGGGCCTCGACACCGAGACGAGGGCGCGCATCGCTTCGTCCTTCGGCGGCGGCATGGGCGGCATGCGGCAGGTCTGCGGCGCGGTCAGCGGGATGCTGATGGCGCTGGGGCTCAAATACGGGTATGCTGACCCCAAGGACAGAGCCGGGAAGACTGCGCAGTATGAGCTCGTTCGGGCGCTGGCGGACGAATTCAAAAAAGAAAACGGCTCGATCATCTGCCGCGAGCTTTTGGGACTGGACGAGAATTTCAAGCCAAAGCCCCCCGAGGCGCGTACGGAAGGGTATTACAAAAAGCGTCCGTGCGGCGAGCTCTGCAAACAGGCCGCCGAAATTTTTGAGCAATACGAAAAGACGCGCCGGGAAGCCGAAACGTAAACGCCGCGGACAACTGTATGAGAATCAGAATCCGGATGGGAGGACAGGAACATGCAGAGAATCAAAAACTTAAATGGCTACCAGAAGGGGCTCCTGCTTCTGATGCTTGCGATGGCGCTGGTGTTCGCAGTGGTCTACCATATGACGATCGCGCGCGTGGGCGTTTTGTATCAGAACGCGATTTTTGTTCCCGCTGAGGAAAACGGCGTTACGGTCTATTCCGGCAAACTCCGGGGAAAGCAAGCGGAGTTTACCGTATCGGCAGATAAAACCGTGAGCTTCCGCTGTGATGGGCAGACCTATGGTCCCTATACGGTCAAAGAAGACCCGACGGCGCGGCCGGAGGATGAGTTCGGACGCGAGGGCATGACGGGCGTAGAGATCCGGGACGGGGAGGAGCTTCTGTTTCGCGGTGGCTTCTGGCAATCCGACGGTTCTTTCTGGCTGCGCAATGCGGACGGAAGCATGGATCTCGGTATGCAGACCTATGTCGTCGAAAACGGTGTGAAGAAGGATTCCGATGGGAATATCATCGACCCGGCGAAGCCGTCTGCATCCGATATCCTGCGGCTGGTCTATGGACCGGAGCTGACGCACAAGGGAACATGGCTCGCGTGGCTCGGCGCTGTGTTTATAAGCTTTTTGACGGCAGTTTCCATCTTGTACGCGGACGAACTGTTCCGTTGGGATCTATCTTTCCAGATTCAAAACGCCGAAGCTGCGGAGCCGTCGGAGTGGGAGATGATGAAGCGCTATATCAGCTGGACAGTGTTTGCGATCGCGGCGCTGATCGTCTATTTTCTGGGCTTGCAGTAGTCCGTTTGCTGCGCTATCCTCAAAAGCGCACATCACACAAAAAAACCGGAACGCGAAGCGTTCCGGTTTTTCGGTTATTCGGGTTTGCTTTCAGAATCGGTTGGTGCCTGCGGCGCGGGAGCTTCTTTTTTGGCGTCGCGCCGGGCTTTTGTCTTGCGGACGATTTTCCGAACCAGAAGGAAGAGCGCGAAGACGATCAGCACGAACAGCACCAGACCCGGCAGCATCGAGGCCAAGTCAATGCAGAAGTACTGAAGGCCGCGCACGAAGCTCCGCCAGCCGTCGGAGAACGCGCTCGAGAGCTTTTCGCCGAAGCTTCGCTGCACAGGAACGGTCGGCGTGTAAATTTCGACCTCCTGCAGGTTCAAGGTGATCGTCGAATAGGAGATTTGCAGATCAAGATTTTTGAGGTTTCGTTCGATGGATTCGAGCTCGTACCGGACATCCGCCAGCCGCTGCTCGAGGGCGATGAGGCTTTCTACATCCTCGCTCTTTTCGAGCATCGAAAGAAGCCGCTCCTCCTGCGTGCGCAGAGACGAGAGCCGCGCCTCATAGTCTGTGTACTGCGAGGTCACGTTTTCGGCGTACCGGCTGATGGAGGTGACGTTTCCGATGCCCTCGGTCTGATGGAGGAATTCCTCAAACCGGGCGGCGGGGACGCGGATGGTGTAATACGCCCAGCGGTTGATGACGGTGGTTGTGCCGTCGTCATTGTAGCGCGTGTCGCCGTTGATGTCCGAGCGCTCGATGAAGCCGCCGAAAGCTGTGATCTGCGCGTCGAGCTTCGAGATGGCTGCGTCAAAGTCAGTCGTCTGGGCGGAGAGGTCTGCCGAGTAGATGATCTTGGAGGCAACGTCGGTCGAAGCGGCCTCGGGCGCGTCATCCTGCGTGACCTCGGTCGTCATGGAGAGCGCGCCGTTTTCGGATTTCATTTCCTCGAACTCGGGCGTCGTCGAGGCGGGCTCCTCCATGGGCGCAGAGTCGTAGGCGGCGCTGTTGGATACCGAGGCTGTTGTTTCGGCGACGTACTTGCTGCTGGCCGCGCAGGCAGTCAAACTCAGCGCGAGAAGGCCTAAGGCCAGCAGAACGGCAAGTAAACGGGTGTTCTTTTTCATGATCCTTGCTCCTTTCTTTTGTACGGGGATAGTGTTGAAGTTTGTTGGTCATCTATCCAGACGAGAAAACAGGGGAAGGGTTGCATGGTTTTTGAAAAATTTTCTTATTCCGAAAAATCCGGCTCCGCCAGAAATTCCGCCTCCGTGACCGAGAGCTCGTAGGCCGTGCGGGTGAAGCTCTCGCCGTCGATGACCTTGATGTAGTCCCGGCTTTGCAGGCGGCCGGTCACATGGAGCTTCGAGCCGGGAAGGGCGCTTGCTGCCTCCTGCGCGCTTCTGCCCCAGAGAATGCAGGGGATGTAGTCCGTGCGGCGGTACGGCCGGGGGACGGCCAGCATCACGTCGCAGATCTCCCGGCCAAGGGGCGTTCTGCGATAGATGGGCGGCTTGCAGACAGAGCCCGTGAGGCTCACGTCATTTTGCGCGGGCTGGTCGGTCGTCGTGAGCGTTTCAGCGTAGACCGAGATGATGAGCCGACGGCCCTCCGGCGCGCGGTTATTGAACGAACGAACCTGCCCGGTGATGGCGATGCGTTCGCCGCGAAAGAGGTCGGCCTCGTTCAGAACGTCCTCCGCCGCGAGCACGGGCAGAAGATCGACCGCGCCCGAGAGTCGTTCGACGCAGAGCGTCAGCCGGTAAAAGTTCCGGTCGTGGTTGGTGTGCGAGTATTCCGGCAGAGTATCCAGCGCGCCGGTGAGCGCAATGCGGTTGGCTGCGTTTTCCATTCTTCCACCTCATTTAGTTCGTATGGGAAACTATATGAGGGGCAGCGGCCGCTTATGCCGGAAACGAAAATCAGGGGTTCCGCTTAGCAGGCGCTTTGCGCGCGTGTCCGTTGGGCGATTTTCTGGCATTTGCGGCGGATTTTGGCGACTGGGCATTTTTCATGGGCAGGGGCTTTTTGGGCGCATTTGCCTGCTTGGGAGAGTTTGAAGGCGCGGCGTTTTTCCGCGGCGGACGCAGCTGGCTGCTTTGCTTTGCATCGGATGCGGGCTTTTGAGACTGCTTTGCGCCGGACTTCATCTGCGGCTTTTTCTCCTGCTGCGAGGAAGCTTTTCCGGCGGATTCTCCCTTGCGCGGGCGGATGAGGCATTGAGGACCAAAACCGATCAGATCCTCTCTGTGCGCAAGCTCCAGCGCTTCATGCACGAGTGTGTAGTTTTTCGGGTCCTTGTACTGCATGAGCGCGCGCTGCATCGCCTTTTCACGCGGGTCCTTGGGAACGTAGACCGGCTGCATCGTCCGGGGATCGAGACCCGTGTAATACATGACGGTTGAAAGTGTTGAGGGCGTGGGATAGAAGTCCTGCACCTGCTCGGGCTGGTGGGAAATATCGCGCAGATATTCCGCCAGCGCGACTGCGTCCTTCATCGTGCAGCCCGGGTGCGACGACATGAGATAGGGGACCAGAAACTGGTTCATGCGCTCTTGTTTATTGAGCTCGGCGTATTTTTCCGCAAAGCGCAGATAGACGCTGTGGCGCGGCTTTCCCATCTTCTCCAGAACCGCGTCCGACACATGCTCCGGTGCGACCTTTAACTGCCCGGAAATGTGATAGCGCACGAGCTCTTTGAAAAACACGTCCGAGGAATCGGCCAGAATGTAGTCAAAACGCAGGCCACTGCGAATGAAGACCTTCTTGACGCCCGGGATCGCGCGGAGCTTTCGAAGAAGCGCGAGATAGTCCGAGTGGTCGGCGATCAGATTTTTGCACGGCGAAGGGAACAGGCACTGCCGGTTCTGACAGGTACCTCTCGTGAGCTGCTTTTTGCAGGCCGGCTGCCGGAAATCCGCCGTGGGGCCGCCGACGTCGTGGATGTAGCCCTTGAAATTGGCCTCGCGCGTCATGAGGCAGGCTTCCTTTAAAAGCGATGCGTGCGACCGCGACTGGATGATCCTGCCCTGATGGAACGTCAGCGCGCAGAAATTGCAGGCTCCAAAGCAGCCCCGGCAGGAGGTCAGGCTGAACTGAATTTCAGAAATCGCGGGTACGCCGCCGAGCGCTTCATAGCTCGGGTGATACGTGCGGCAGTAGGGAAGATCATAGACCGCGTCCATCTCCTGCTGCGAAAGCGGCTTTTGCGGCGGATTCTGGACGACAAATTCGTGGTCGGAATAGGGCTCTAAGAGCCGCTTGGCCGAAAATGGGTCGGTGTTCTGGTACTGGAGATAAAAGCTTTCGGCGTATTTGCGTTTGCTTTTTTGAAGCTCAGGGTAGCTTGGCAGCTTTAAATACGATAGATTTTCGTCCGGCGCTTTGACTTTAAAAACCGTGCCGTCAATGTAGGTAATGTCGTGGACGTCCATCCCGTCGTTGAGCGCGTCGGCAATTTCAACGATGGCGCGCTCGCCCATGCCGTAGATGAGAAGGTCGGCCTGCGCGTCGAGCAAAACGGAGCGCTTGAGCTTATCGGACCAGTAGTCGTAATGCGCGAGCCGCCGAAGGCTTGCCTCAATGCCGCCGATGATGATGGGGGCTTTTTTGTAGCGCTGACGGATCAGATTGCAGTAGACCGTCACGGCGTAGTCCGGGCGCTTCCCCATGAGGCCGCCGGGCGTGTATGCGTCAGTTTTCCGGTGGCGGCGGGAGACGGAATAGTGGTTCACCATCGAGTCCATGTTGCCGCTGCAGACCAGAAAGCCGAGCCGGGGCTCGCCCAAGATGGAGATGGAATCGGGATTTTTCCAGTCCGGCTGGGAGATGATGCCGACCTTGTAGCCGTGGGCTTCCAGAACACGCGAGATGATCGCGTGTCCAAACGACGGATGATCGACATACGCGTCGCCGACGACATAGACAAAGTCGCACTGCGTCCAGCCGCGGCGGTTCATATCAGATTGATTGATGGGCAAAAATTCTGCCATATGGTACTTCCTTTGTGCGGGTTACACCCGCGGTGTTTTTTATTTTACCTGCCGTGGCCAGGTATGGCCAGTGTGCTTCTGGCGTTACATGCCAGCTTGTCCGGGTTCCGACCCCATTCTTCTTAGCTGCGCAAAGAAGAACGGCGTCGGCCGTCAAGAAGAAGTTGCCCAAAGGAAACCCTTGAAAGGGTTTCCTCTGGACTCCTTCGGAAACAAAAGGGCTGCGGCCCTTTTGAGATCCCGGGAGTTCCAGATTTGAAGCGCCTTCTAATGGGGCAATCTTCTACGGGTTTTGGAGGCACTCTCTTTCTGGCTTGTAAGCACTTACTGGTTTGCAAGATGACTGACGATTATGCTGCCAAGCAGCAAATTTGGGGGCACTTATCCGCCGCAAGGATTTTTGCAGAGCAAAAATCCTTGCGGGGCGGGCTGCGATGGGGGACGGGGCTCCTCATCGCAGAGTACGCGGTCCCCGCGCAAAGAAATTTCCAGAGGAAATTTGCTTTGCACCGAGTCGGGTCTTACAAATTTGTCGTACCCCCGACTACAGAGCGTTCAAAAGTACGTAGCACGCCCAACCGGTACAACCGTCTGTATCGGGCAGCCCGGGGTGCCAGAGGGGCCGCTGCCCCTCTGTTTCGGAAGGAGTCCAGAGGAAACCATTCCCAAGGGTTTCCTTTGGGCAATTTCTTCGCGGCGGCTCGACACCGCGCTTCTTTGCGCAGCTAAGAAGCGTGGGGTCGAATCACCAGGCTGGCAGGCTTCTGCCAGTGGAACTCTGGCGACTGCGCCACGGCAAGAAGTAAAAAGACAGCCCCGGCAGGCACGGCCAAATTTAAACTTATTGCTTAAGCCCTCGCAGGGCTTCTATAAACTCCGGTGTTGTTCCGCAGCAGCCGCCAATGAGACTCGCGCCGGCTTCGACAAGCCGCTCCATATGCTGCGCAAACTCGCCTGACTCCATGGAATAGACGGCCTCGCCGGAATCCGAGATCTTCGGCATGCCAGCGTTCGGCTTCGCGATGATGGGAAGCGTACATGTGTTTTTGAGCGTCCGGATGACGCTTTCCAGCTGGTCGGGGCCGGTGGAGCAGTTCACGCCGATCGCGTCCGCGCCCAGCGCTTCTAAAAGTTCGGCGGCCTCGAAGACACTGCCGTCAAAGTAGCACTTGCCGTCGGACTGGACCGAGAGCGTGCAGATGACGGCAATATCGCCAAGCGAGCGGATGGCCTCGATGGCCGCGACGCATTCGTTCACACCCATCATCGTCTCCACGCCGATGAGGTCGGCGCCCGCGGAAATCAGGGCCTCGGCCTGCTCGCGGTACGCGTCCAGCAGAAGCTGGTAGCCCTCGCTATCTTCGGGGTCGGCGGGCTTTCCGGTCGTGGTCATATCGCCCGCGACGAGAACGCCGGAGCCGACGGCTTTTTTGCTGAGCGCGACCAGCTCGCGGTTCATGCGGGAAACATCATCCTGCAAGCCGTAGCCGGAGAGGGCGATGCGGTTGGCGCAGAACGTCGGCGCGTAGACCATATCGCTGCCTGCGGCCTTATATGCGCTCTGTAAGGTAAGAATTGCGTCCGGGTGCTTGAGCACCCATTGCTCGGTACAGACGCCGCGCGGCATGCCGGCCTTCATGAGGTTGCTGCCGGTCGCACCGTCCATCAGGCGGATGTGATGTTTTGTCCAGTTTTGGAATTCTGTGCGGTTCATAGGGACTCCTTTTGGCGTTACACGACCTGAGACAGGACGGTCCCGATCGGGTCGCGGAAGATGAGGTTTGCGTACGAGTCATATTGCGTCTCGTCGCGGTTGATTAAAACTAATTTGTTGCCGCCGTAGTAGCGGATGAGGCCTGCGGCTGGGTAGACGGTGAGCGACGTGCCGCCGACGATCAGAACATCAGCCTTGGAGATGGCGCGGATGGCGCCGTCGATGCGCGCTTCGTCCAGACCCTCTTCATAGAGCACGACCTCGGGCTTGATGAGCCCGCCGCAATCGCAGTGCGGAATGCCCCGGAAGTCGCGGATAAACTCCGGGGGATACTGCTTGCCGCAGCGCTGGCAGCGGTTGCGGTACACAGAGCCGTGGAGCTCGTAGACGCATTTGCTTCCCGCCTTCTGGTGCAGGCCGTCGATGTTCTGCGTGACGATGGCCTTGAGCTTTCCTTCCTGCTCGAGCTTTGCCAAAGCCAGATGCGCGGCGTTGGGCTTTGCATCCAAGGGGAGCATTTTTTCGCGGTAGAAGCGGTAAAATTCCTCCGTGTGGCTATAGAAAAAGCTATGGGACAGGATGGTCTCGGGCGGGTAGTCGAACTTCTGGTGGTATAGGCCGTCGACGCTGCGGAAGTCCGGGATGCCGGACTCCGTGGACACGCCCGCGCCTCCAAAAAAGACGATGTTATCACTTTCGGTAATCCAGGTTTTTAGGGTCGCGATTTCGGAAGTCTTCATTTTCTGCCTCCAATTCTGCAACAAATTTGCGTTCGGCGCGCGTTTTATAGGGGAAGCGCAGTTTTCTGAACATGTCGGGCCGCCGGTACATCGTGCGAAGAATCGACTGCTTCTTGCGCCAGCGGTCGACGTTCTGGTGGTTGCCGGAGAGAAGCACCTCCGGAACGGCCAGACCGTGCCAGACTTCGGGGCGCGAGTACTGCGGGTACTCGAGCAGTCCGTCCCAGTGGCTCTCGTCCGTGAAGCAGACCTCGTCGCCCAGAACGCCCGGAACCAAGCGGCATACCGCGTCCGCGATCATCATCGCCGGAAGCTCGCCGCCGGTTAAGACAAAGTCGCCGAGGGAAATTTCCTCGTCTACGCATTCGTCAATGAAGCGCTGATCGATGCCTTCATAGTGCCCGCAAACAAGAATCACGTTTTCAAAGCTTCGCTGCATCTGTTTTGCCTTTTCCTGATTGAACACACTTCCGCAGGCAGAGAGAAAGATTGTATGTACCGGCGCGCCGATATCGTCGCAGATCGCGCACCAGCACCGGTACAGGGGATCGCACTGCAAAATCGCGCCGCGCCCGCCGCCGTAGGGGTAGTCGTCAACCTGATTCTGGCGGTTTGCGGTATAGTCGCGAATCTGGTGGGCGTGAATTTCGATGAGCCCTTTTTTCTGCGCGCGGCCAAGGATGCTCGAGTGCATCATCGCCTCGACAGGCTCGGGGAACAGCGTCAGAATGTCAAAGCGCATCGGTCTGCATCCCCTCAATGAGCCGCACGCGGATGAAGCCGCTGTCAATGTTCCGCTCGAGCACAAATTCCGGCACGGCGGGAATCATGTATTCGTGCGCGCCCTTGACATAGAACACGTCGTTCGCGCCCGTGGAGATGACCTCTTTGAGCTTGCCGAGCTCTGCGCCGTCCTCTGTCAGCACGGGAAGGCCGAGTAGGTCCTGAATGAACATCGCGCCATCCTCGAGCTCGATATCGTCCCGCGCGATGAAAACAACCTGATCGCGTAATTTAGCCGCCTCCTCGACGGTGTCAATCCCTTCGAGCTTCATCAGAACGCACGTCTTCTGCACACGCGCGTCCTCTACGGCGTATTCCTTCTTGCCGACAAACACCCGGTCAAACTCCAGCAGAAATTCAGGGGAATCTGCCCACGGCAGAATCTTCACGTCTCCGTGCAGCCCGTGTGTCGAGACGATTTTCCCCGTCTCCAAAAATTCCTTTTTCATCGCGTTTCCTCCGCGTTTTCCAAACTGCGCCACGGCGCTATTATTCTAATATAGTATACCGCGAAACCATCCCGCAGACAAGCCCGAAAACAAAAAACGCGCGGCCTTCCGCAGAAGACCGCACGAATTGAGAAAATATCCGTCCCCGCGAAGAAAAAACGGGAGAATTCTTAAATGAGAAGCATCCGGTCATTATCGAGCGCTTTGCCGGAGATTTCGCGGAAGCGGGAGAGAAGGTCGGAGACGGTGAGCGCGTCTCGCTCCGCGCCCTCTACGTCCAGAACGATTTTTCCGGCGTTCATCATGATCGTCCGGTTGCCGAGATCCAGCGCCGAGGCCATGTTGTGGGTGATCATGAGGCAGGTGAGCTTGTTTTCCTCGACGATCTTTGTCGTGAGGGCAAGCACTTTTTCTGCCGTTCCGGGGTCAAGCGCGGCTGTGTGCTCATCAAGTAACAGCAGCTTCGGGGGATTGTAGGTCGCCATCATGAGTGTCAGCGCCTGCCGCTGCCCGCCGGAAAGAAGCCCCACGGGCTGGCTCATGCGGTCCTCTAGCCCCATGCCGAGCAGCGCCACGCGCTCGCGAAGCTGCTTTTTCTCCTGCTTTGTAAGCCTATGGAGCCAGCCGCCCTTTCCGGCTGCCAGCGCGAGATTTTCTTCGATCGTCATGCCCGGGGCGCTGCCGCGCATGGGGTCCTGAAAGAGACGTCCGATCTGCTTGGAACGCTTGTACTCGGGGGTCAGCGTGATATCCGCACCGTCCAGCGTGATTTCGCCGGAGTCGGTGATGAAGCTTCCG
>CALCJW010000206.1:0-9112 GCA_937967235.1 uncultured Clostridia bacterium | reverse complement strand
TCGGCGGCAAGGCGCAGTTCGGCGGCCAGCGCTTCGGCGAAATGGAAGTCTGGGCGCTGGAGGCTTACGGTGCTGCGTACACGCTGCAGGAGATCCTGACCGTCAAGTCCGACGACGTGACCGGCCGTGTGAAGACCTATGAAGCAATTGTCAAGGGCCACAACGTGCCCAAGCCCGGCGTTCCGGAATCGTTCAAGGTTCTGGTCAAGGAGCTCCAGTCGCTGTGCCTGGATATCAAGGTGCTCGATGAAAACGGCGATGAAATCGAACTCAAGGACGACGATGACGAAGATACCAGCTTCGGCCGCGTGACACTCAGCGACGAGGATCTGAGCCTCTACGATGAGAACACGGTCGGCAACGACGTTTCGAGCGACGAGGCCGCAGACAACGGTTACGAGATTCAGGACGAGGATGACGTGTTCGGTCTGCTGAACGATCTCGGCGGCGACACGGACACGCAGGATGAAGAGTAAGGAGGCGGCAATACAATGAGCTATGCAACATTTGACGCAATCAAAATCGGTATTGCTTCCCCGGATAAGATCCGTGAGTGGTCTTACGGCGAGGTAAAAAAGCCGGAAACCATCAACTACCGCACACTCAAGCCCGAGCGCGACGGCCTGTTCTGCGAAAGAATCTTTGGCCCGACAAAGGACTGGGAGTGCCACTGCGGCAAGTATAAGAAGATTCGCTACAAGGGCAAAATCTGCGACCGCTGCGGCGTCGAAGTCACGCGCGCAAAGGTCCGCCGCGAGCGCATGGGCCACATTGAGCTCGCTGCCCCGTGCAGCCACATCTGGTATTTCAAGGGCATTCCTTCGAGAATGGGTCTGCTTCTTGATATCAGCCCCCGCATTCTCGAGAAGGTTCTCTATTTCGCCAGCTACATCGTCACCGACCCCGGCGACTGCCCGCTGTCGAAGAATCAGATCCTCTCGGAAAAAGAATACCGCGACATGCGCGAAAAGTATGAGGACGACTTCAAGGCCGGTATGGGCGCAGAGGCCATCAAGGAGCTTCTGCAGGAGATCGATCTTGAATCGCTCTCGAGCCAGCTGCGCGCCGAATTGAAGGACGCGTCGGGGCAGAAGAAGCTTCGCATCATCAAGCGCCTCGAGGTGGTTGAGTCGTTCCGCAAGTCCAATAACGATCCCACGTGGATGATCATGGACGTGCTGCCCGTCATCCCGCCCGAGCTTCGCCCGATGGTGCAGCTGGACGGCGGCCGTTTCGCGACCTCTGACCTGAACGATCTGTATCGCCGCGTTATTAACCGCAACAACCGCTTAAAGCGCCTGATTCAGCTCTCGGCGCCGGATATCATCATCCGCAACGAAAAGCGCATGCTGCAGGAAGCGGTCGACGCGCTGATCGACAATGGCCGCCGCGGCAGAGCCGTCACGGGCGCCAACAACCGCGCGCTCAAGTCCCTTTCTGACATGCTCAAGGGCAAGCAGGGACGTTTCCGTCAGAACCTGCTCGGCAAACGTGTCGACTATTCCGGCCGTTCGGTTATCGTTGTCGGACCGGAGCTCAAGCTCTATCAGTGCGGCGTGCCGAAGGAAATGGCCATCGAGCTGTTCCGCCCGTTTGTGATGAAAAAGCTCGTCGAAGACGGTCTGGCCAACAACATCAAGTCTGCCAAGAAGATGATCGACAAGGGCAAGGACGAGGTCTGGGACGCACTCGAAGACATCATCAAGGATCGCCCCGTCATGCTCAACCGCGCGCCGACGCTGCACCGCCTCGGTATCCAGGCCTTTGAGCCCGTGCTGGTCGAAGGCCGCGCGCTGAAGCTGCATCCGCTTTGCTGCACCGCCTTCAACGCGGACTTTGACGGCGACCAGATGGCAATTCACGTGCCGCTGTCGGCAGAAGCGCAGGCGGAAGCACGTATGCTGATGCTCTCGGCGAACAACCTCCTGCGCCCGCAGGACGGCAAGCCTGTCACGGTTCCGACGCAGGATATGATCCTCGGCACGTATTACCTGACCTATCAGCGCTACGACATCGACGCGTTTGAGACGCTGCATGAGATTTTCCCGCTGCTCGATTGCGGCAAGCTCAAGCCCGAAAAGCCCATCTGGGTTAAAAATATCTGGGACGACGCAGAAGCGGCAGACTATCAGATGTACCTTCGCACGAAGGGCGAGCTGCTGCAAAACGAGACGGACCGTCCCGAGACGATTCCGGGCTCTTACCAGACGCTCGAGCAGGCCGTGCAGGCGCTCGACAAGGGCGAGATTGCCGCGGACGACGTGATCTATATCTGGAATGTCTGGGACAAGGCGGCCGATATTAAAGAAGAGAATCACATCTTTGTCCGCACCGTCGGCGCTTACGCCGAAGAAGCGTATAACAACGGCGGCTCCAAGCCGAAGGAATACTTCCACATGTTCCACTCCGAGGACGAGGCCATGATGGCCTATTCCGACGGGCTCATCGACATGCACGACCCGATCAAGGTCTGGAAGGAACTCGAGGTCGAAGGCCAGAAGCAGCACCGCATCATTGACGCGACCGTTGGCCGCCTCATCATCAACGATGCAATTCCGCAGAACCTCGGCTTTAAAAAGCGCGAAACGGCGGATGATATGTTCGGGCTTGAGATCGACTTTGTCGTCGGCAAGAAGCAGCTCGGCAAGATCATTGACAATTGTATTCGCATCAACGGCTTCACCCTGTCGACCGAAATGCTCGACAAGGTCAAAGCGCTCGGCTACAAGTACTCCACGAGAGCTTCCATCACGGTCTCTATCGCCGATATGGAGATCCCGGAGAAGAAATACGAGCTCATCCACGAGGCGGAAAAAGAGGTCGTCAAGATCGACCGCCAGTTCAAGCGCGGCTTTATCACGAACGACGAACGCTACCGTCTGACCGTTCAGCAGTGGGAGAAGTCCATTAAGGACGTGACGGATGCACTGCAGTCGAACCTGAAGCGGTTCAACCCGATCTTCATGATGGCCGACTCCGGCGCTCGAGGCAGTATGAACCAGATTCGTCAGCTGGCCGGTATGCGCGGCCTGATGGCAGATACGAACGGCCGCACGATCGAAATTCCGATTAAGGCAAACTTCCGTGAAGGCCTTTCCGCTCTCGAGTACTTCATCTCCTCCCGAGGCGCTCGAAAGGGCATGACCGATACTGCGCTCCGTACCGCGGACTCCGGCTACCTGACCCGACGCATGGTCGACGTGTGCCAGGATGTCATCATCCGCGAGTTTGATTGCGGCTCGACGAACGGCAGTTGGAAGGGCGACTACTATGAAAAGGGTCAGCTGATTGACTCCTTTGCAAACCGCATCCGCGGCCGCTATCCGGTACACGACATCACCGACCCGCAGACGGGAGAGCTCCTGCACTCCAAGGATGTTATGCTCCGCGAGGACGACGCCAAGAAGTTCCTGGCGCACGGCATCGACAAGGTCTATGTCCGCTCGGTGCTCGGCTGCAAGGCACGTTCCGGCGTGTGCGCGAAGTGCTACGGCATGAACCTCGCAACCTCTGAACTCGTGAACCCCGGCGAAGCGGTCGGCATCATCGCCGCTCAGTCCATCGGCGAGCCCGGTACGCAGCTGACCATGCGAACCTTCCACACCGGCGGCGTCGCGGGTGACGATATCACGCAGGGCCTTCCCCGAGTCGAAGAGCTTTTCGAGGCAAGAAAGCCCAAGAAGATGGCGCAGATCTCGGAGATCGACGGTGTTGCCGATGTTGACGATTCCCACAGAACCGCGCTTCGCAACATTACGATCACCGCCGACGACGGCGAGGTCAAGCAGTATCAGGTTCCGTATTCCGTCGGCCTCAAGGTTGAGCACGGCAAGCGCGTGAAGAAGGGCGATCCCATCACCGATGGCGCGCTGAACCCGCATGACGTTCTGAGAATTTCGGGCGTCGAGGCTGTGCAGGACTATCTGACGCAGGGCGTTCTCGCCGTGTACCGTCAGCAGGGCGTTGACATCAACGAAAAGCACATCGAGGTTATCATCCGCCAGATGATGCGCAAGGTGCGCGTGGAAGAGCCGGGCGATACGAAGCTTCTCAGCGGCACGGTTGTCGATGTGTACGAATTTGAAGATGCAAATGCCGAGGTGCAGGCACGTATCGATGCGGGCGAGACCGACCTCAAGCTCGCGACCGACAGCCTGATCCTCATGGGCATCACGAAGGCTTCCCTTGCAACCGAGTCCTGGCTCTCCGCCGCTTCCTTCCAGGAGACGACGAAGGTCCTCACGGACGCTGCCATCAAGGGCAAGGTCGACCATCTGGTCGGTCTGAAGGAAAACGTCATCATCGGTAAGCTCATTCCTGCCGGAGCAGGTCTGCAGGCCTACCGCGACTTCGAGCCCGGCGTGACGCCGGAGTCGGTGGTCACAGAAGAGATGATTGACGACGAAAGAATGTAAGACATCAACGAAAAAGAGAGCGCCCTAGGCGCTCTCTTTTTCGTTGAAAGGAGCTGCGCCTGCGGGCGCAAAACTCTGCGAGACGGATGCGGGGTGCAAAACTCTGCGAGGCTTTTTTGCGCGGGAATCCGTGGGATATGGACAAAGGTACGCAGATGCTTTTGGTGATTGTGCCGAGGCGGGTGAAAGCCTTGCAATTGCAGAAAAAATTGAAAATTTTCTTTTTTCCGGGCACAAATATAGTTGACGAATTTCGTTTATTCTGCTATAATTCATCCTTGCGTGGGTATGGCCGCGAGAGTCTTGCCGCGCAAATACATGGGGGTGCCCGACAGTGGAAGAACATTGCGAATCCAAAAAGGTTGTGGGCATCAAGCAGGTAAAAAAGGCCTTGCGCGAGGGGCGCGCGCTGGAAGTGATTCTGGCGGATGATGCAGACCCGGCGCTGATTGAGCCTTTGGAGGAAGCCTGCCGTGAAGCGGGTGTTCCGGCAAAGCATACCGCGTCCATGAAAGAGCTCGGAAGGGCCTGCTCGATTGCGGTCGGCGCGGCCTGCGCGGCATATGTCCGCTGAGCAAATTTCTTTGGTCCCAACGGAATATTTTACAATATTTCCGGGATACTATACATCGCTGGAAACAGCAACATTTTGAGAAAGGAGGAACACTATGCCTACTTTTAATCAGCTGGTTAGAAAGGGAAGAGAGCAGTCCACCTACAAGTCCACGGCTCCGGCTCTGCAGAAGGGTATCAACACTCTGAAGAACCGCGCCACCGATCTGTCTTCTCCGCAGAAGAGAGGTGTCTGCACCGCAGTGCGTACCACCACCCCGAAGAAGCCGAACTCCGCACTTCGTAAGATCGCCCGTGTGCGTCTGACGAACGGTTACGAGGTCTCCGCTTACATCCCCGGTGTCGGTCACAATCTGCAGGAGCACTCCGTCGTTCTGATCCGCGGCGGCCGTGTCAAGGACCTTCCTGGTGTGCGTTACCACATCATCCGCGGCACGCTCGATACGCAGGGCGTTCAGGGACGTATGCAGGCTCGCTCGAAGTACGGTGCAAAGCGCCCGAAGGCCGGCAAGAAGAAGTAAGATTCTTCTGTCCAATTAGCATTTTTCCTGCCTTTTGCAAGGCAAAGCCTTGCCAAGCGTTTTTTATATATATTTTATAGAAACCTCTTGGCAGGCACAAACGCAGAAGAAAGCTTCTGCGAAGTACCTATGAAATCATTATATGAAGGAGGGAAGTAAAGTGCCCAGAAGAGGTAATGTTCCCAAGAGAGAGATTCTTCCGGATCCGATCTACGGTTCGATTCTGGTGACGAAGCTCGTCAACAGCATTATGCTCGACGGCAAGAAGGGCGTAGCCCAGAAGGTCGTTTATGGTGCATTCCAGATCGTAGAAGAGAAGACTGGTAAGTCCGGTCTGGAGGCTTTCCAGCAGGCGATGGAAAACATCATGCCCGCTGTCGAAGTCAAGACCCGCCGCGTTGGCGGTGCGAACTATCAGGTTCCGATCGAGGTCCGGCCTGAAAGACGTCAGACCCTTGGTCTGCGTTGGCTGACTAACTATAGTCGCGCGAGAAGTGAGAAGACCATGAGAGAGCGCCTTGCCGGCGAGATCATGGATGCCTGCAACAACACCGGTGCCGCAGTGAAGAAGCGCGAAGACACCCACAAGATGGCGGAAGCCAACAAGGCATTCTCTCACTTCCGCTGGTAATCAAAAAAGGAGTACAGCATGCCAAGACAATATTCACTTGAGAATACGAGAAATATTGGCATCATGGCTCACATCGATGCGGGCAAGACGACGACAACCGAGCGTATCTTGTTCTACACCGGTGTCAATTACAGACTCGGCGAGACCCACGACGGTACGGCCACCATGGACTGGATGGAGCAGGAGCAGGAGCGCGGTATTACCATCACCTCCGCTGCTACCACCTGCCACTGGAAGGGCGTTCGGATCAATATTATTGATACTCCGGGTCACGTGGACTTTACGGTCGAGGTCGAGCGCTCGCTTCGTGTGCTCGACGGCTCCGTAACAGTTCTGTGCGCCAAGGGCGGCGTGGAGCCGCAGACCGAAACTGTATGGAGACAGGCTGACAAATATCATGTCCCGCGCCTTGTTTACGTGAACAAGATGGACATGATGGGTGCCGATTTCTACAATGTCCTGAAGATGATGGACGAACGCCTCAAGTGCAATGCAGTTCCCATCCAGCTGCCGATTGGCAAGGAGGATACATTCCGCGGCGTTGTCGATCTCATTAAGATGAAGGCGTTTGTCTTCTATGATGATTTGGGCAAGGATATGCGCGAGGAAGAAATTCCTGCGGATATGGCGGAGCTTGCGAAGCAGTACCGCGACCATATGCTCGAGTCCATCTCGGACGAGGACGAAGAGATCATGATGCTCTACCTCGAGGGAGAAGAAATCCCCGAGCAGATGATTAAGACGGCGCTTCGGAAGGCGACCATCGGCTACAAGATCGTGCCGGTGACCTGCGGATCGTCCTATAAGAACAAGGGTGTTCAGGAGCTGCTTGACGCAATTGTCGAGTATATGCCGTCGCCTCTGGACAAGAAAGCCATTTCCGGCGTGAACCCGAAGACCGACGAAGAGGAAACGCGTGAACCGTCCGACGACGCCCCGTTTGCCGCGCTGGCCTTCAAAATTATGACGGATCCGTATGTTGGTAAGCTCGCGTTTTTCCGCGTCTACTCCGGTAAGCTGGAGTCCGGCAAGACCGTCATCAACACCAACAAGAACCAGCGCGAGCGCATGGGCCGCATTCTGCTGATGCACGCAAACCATCGGGAAGATCTGGACTGCGTGTACTCGGGCGATATCGCCGCAGCAGTCGGCCTGAAAAACACCACGACCGGCGATACGCTCTGCGACGCTGCGCACCCCATCATCCTGGAGTCGATGGAGTTCCCCGAGCCTGTTATTCGCGTGGCCATCGAGCCGAAGACGAAGGCGGGTCAGGAGAAGATGGGTCTGGCACTTGCCAAGCTCGCGGAAGAGGATCCCACGTTCAAAACCTACACCGATGAAGAGACCGGCCAGACGATTATCGCCGGCATGGGCGAGCTTCATCTGGAAATCATCGTTGACCGCTTACTGAGGGAGTTCAAGGTGGAGGCCAATGTCGGCGCGCCGCAGGTTGCCTATAAGGAGACGATTACAAAGTCTGTCTTCCAGGAGACCAAGTACGCCAGACAGTCCGGCGGCAAGGGCCAGTACGGTCATGTCAAGATCCAGGTTGAGCCCAACGAAAGCGGCAAGGGCTTTGAGTTCATCAACAAGACCGTTGGCGGCTCGGTTCCGAAGGAATACATTCCTGCGGTCGAACAGGGCGTCAAGGGCGCAATGGAGTCCGGCGTGCTTGCCGGCTTCCCGGTCGTGGACGTCAAAGTCACGCTGCTCGACGGTTCGTATCACGAGGTCGACTCGTCTGAAATGGCCTTTAAGATCGCCGGATCCATGGCGTTCAAGGAGGCGTGTCAGAAGGCAGGCCCTGTCGTGCTCGAGCCGATCATGAAGGTCTGCATCATTGTCCCGGACGAGTATATGGGCGATGTCATCGGTGACGTCACCTCCCGCCGCGGCACGATCCAGGGCCTGACGCAGCGCAATGGCGCGCAGCAGATCGACTGCTTTGTCCCGCTGTCGGAGATGTTCGGCTACGCGACGAACCTTCGCTCCCGCACGCAGGGACGCGGCCAGTTCACCATGGAGCCCAGCCACTATGTGGAGCTCAACAAGGCGCTGACCGAGGCGGTTGTTTCCAAGCGCAAGGGTTATTGAAATTAAGCAGATTTTCTGCGATGTTTTTTGCAAAATCTCCTTGTCAAATCGGCATTTGTCGTGTATGATGGAGAAGATGTAAAAAAGCAATTCCAAATGTAAGAGAATTAACTAAGGAGGATTCATCCAAATGGCAAAACAGCATTTTATTAAGGATAAGCCCCATGTCAACATCGGCACCATCGGCCACATCGACCATGGCAAGACCACGCTGACTGCTGCTATCACCAAGTACCTTGCTTTCTTCGGCGATGCCGAGTACACCGACTACTCTTCCATCGATAAGGCTCCGGAAGAGCGCGAGCGTGGTATCACCATCAACACCGCGCACGTTGAGTATCAGACCAACGACCGCGTTGGCCACAACTACAAGACCGGCGAAGACAATGTCGAAATCAAGGGCCGTCACTATGCCCACGTTGACTGCCCGGGCCACGCCGACTATATCAAGAACATGATCACCGGCGCTGCGCAGATGGACGGCGCGATCCTCGTTATCGCTGCTTCCGACGGCCCCATGGCTCAGACCAAGGAGCACCTGCTGCTTGCCCGTCAGGTTAACGTTCCTTCCGTCCTCGTCTTCCTGAACAAGTGCGATCAGGTCGATGACGAAGAGCTCCTCGAGCTCGTCGAGATGGAAGTCCGCGAGACCCTCGACTTCTACGGCTTCCCCGGCGACGACACCCCCATCATCCGCGGCTCCGCTCTGAACGCCCTGGCTTCCGAGTCCAACGACCCGAAGGCTCCTGAGTATGCATGCATCGAGCAGCTGATGCAGGCTGTTGACACTTGGATTCCGACCCCGGACCGTAAGGCTGACATGCCCTTCCTGATGCCCGTTGAGGACGTCTTCACCATCTCCGGCCGTGGTACCG
>CALCJW010000205.1:0-25929 GCA_937967235.1 uncultured Clostridia bacterium | reverse complement strand
CCACGGCGGGCGGGCTCATGCGCGCCGAATTCCAGAAGCTCAAAGGCTGCACGATTCTGGACGAAACGCTCACCATCAAGTCCTCCTTCAAAGAGAGCCAGATGGACACGATGAACGCCTTAGCTCAGGCGATCTATGACAGCATGGATCATCCCGCGCCCGCCGTCCATGAGGAGGCCAAGCCCGTCGAGCAGAACGCGATGTTCTCGCTTTCGTACGGCCTTTACGTCCTCACCGCGCGCGACGGCGAGAAGGACAACGGCTGCATCATCAACACCGTCATGCAGCAGACCGATACCCCCAAGCGCATCAGCATCACGGTCAACAAGGCGAACTACACCTGCGATATGATCAAGAAAACCGGCGTCTTCAACGTCTCCGTTCTCTCGCAGGACGCGCCGTTTGCGATGTTCCAGCACTACGGCTTCCAGTCCGGCCGGGATGTCGACAAATTTGCCGACGCGAAGACCACTCCGCGCGCCATCAACGGCGTTTATTACGTCCCGTATTGCACGAAGGCATTTTTGTCCGGCAAGGTCGTGCAGACCATCGAGTTTGAGACGCATGTGCTCTTCATTGCCGACGTGACCGAGGCCAGAGAGCTCTCGAGCGCCCCCGCCATGACCTACAGCTACTACTTTGAAAACGTCAAGCCGAAGCCTGCCGCCCTCGCCGAGCAGAAGGGCTGGGTCTGCAAGATCTGCGGCTATGTCTACGAGGGCGAGGACCTCCCTGCCGACTTCATCTGCCCACTCTGCAAGCACGGCGCAGAGGACTTTGAGAAATTAGGCTAACGCCTCCCATATTTCCGCACGTTTACGAAATTTCTGAAATCTCTCAGAACACTCGTAGGGGTCGATGCCCACATCGACCCGTCGGAATGTACTGATTTTACGGAAATCCACGGCAAATTCGTAACTTCCCAATGGGGCGATGTGGGCATCGCCCCCCTACGCACCTTTTTTGGCGTTCCCCACAATCGCATCAATCTTGATAATTCTCGGAAATCACATAAATTTGAAAGGATTGTATTGTCATGCGTGTATTAGACCAGCTTGAACCGAAACGCGTCTTCTCCTTCTTTGAAGATCTCTGCGCCATTCCGCACGGCTCCGGCAACACGAAGGCCATCAGCGACTACTGCGTGAAATTTGCGCAAGAGCGCGGTCTGGAGGTCCATCAGGACAGCCTGAATAACGTCGTTATCGTGAAGCCGGCGACGCCCGGCTATGAAGCCGCGCCCACAGTCATCGTGCAGGGCCACCTCGACATGGTCGCGGAAAAAACGCCCGAGAGCACGATCAACTTCCTGACCGACGGTCTGGAGCTCGAGATAGACGGCGATTTTGTCCGCGCCAAGGGCACAACGCTCGGAGGAGACGACGGCATTGCCGTTGCGATGGCCCTGGCCGTGCTCGATTCTGACGACCTCGCGCACCCGAGACTCGAGTGCCTCTTTACCGTCGACGAGGAAACCGGCATGGACGGCGCGGTCGGCTTCGACGCATCGATTCTCAAAGGCAAGCGGCTTCTCAACATCGACTCCGAGGAAGAGGGTATCCTCACCGTCAGCTGCGCGGGCGGCGCACATGCGGCAGCTCATATCGAGATGCACGCCAATGAATGTGCGCTCGATTCCGCCGAGATCAGAATTTCCGGCCTCAAGGGCGGCCACTCCGGCGCGGAGATCGACAAAGGCCGCGCGAACGCAACGATCACACTCGGCCGTGTCTTGCAGGCGCTCGTCGACGAGCTTGAGGTCCGCATCGTTTCCGCCGAGGGCGGCCTTAAAGATAACGCCATCCCGAACGCGGCCCGCGCCGTCATCGCGCTGGAAGACGGAAAGCTTCCGCGCGCGCAGGCGATCTGCGAGGAATTGCAGGAAACTCTCCGCAAGGAATACGCAGCCGCAGACCCCGACGTTACCGTCACGTTTACCCCCGGCACAGTCGCAGAGCAGGCGCTCAGCCTGATGGACACCAAGAAGGTCTGCTGCTTCCTGAACCTCTACCCCAACGGCATTGAGTCGATGAGCATGGACATTCCGGGGCTCGTGCAGACCTCCTGCAACCTTGGCATTTTCAAGGTCGGCGAGACGGGTCTTGCGGGCTCGGGCTCGGTTCGAAGCTCGGTCGCCAGCCGCAAGCAGCTGCTCATCCGGAGGATTCGGCTGCTCACCGAAAGCCTCGGCGGCACGCTCTGCGTTTCGGGTGAATATCCCGCATGGGAATACCGCCGGGAGTCTCATCTGCGCGATGTGATGTGCGAGATTTATAAAAGTCAGTACGGCAAGGACATGAAGGTCGAAGCCATCCACGCGGGACTCGAGTGCGGTCTTTTCTGCGGCAAGATCCCGGGACTCGACGCCGTGTCCTTCGGCCCCAACCTCTACGATATCCACACGACCGCCGAACGCATGTCCATTTCGTCCGTTCAGCGCGTCTACGCCTACCTCTGCGAGGTCCTCAAGGCACTGAAAGATTGACCAATCCTCAAAACCCCGCCCGAATGCGCATTCGGGCGGGGTTCAGCGTGTCAAAAAGGCTTTTGACACGCTGAGCACTTTTTCAAACTTTAAAAGTTTGAAAAAGTGGTTGATTGAACGCGAAAGACACCCCTGATGGGTTTCTTTCACACTATCTTCCTTTCCGTAACCATTCGTCTGGAATCTTTTTCGATAAACTGCCCCGCCCAAACGTGCGTTTGGGCGGGATTTTCATCTTATTTTCTCGGATTGTTTTTAAATGATTCACAATTTTCATAAAATAAACGATATAATAAATGCTATGTAATAAGGTCAGGGGGGACGAGAGATGACAGGTGATCCGTATGAGGTGCTCGGCGTATCGCATGGCGCGAGCGAGGACGAGATCAAGCAGGCCTATCGCCGCCTTGCCAAGCAGTACCACCCCGACCTCCATCCCGGCGACGCTGCGTGCGCAAAGAAAATGAACGAGATCAACGAGGCCTACGACCTGCTCAAAAACCCGCAGGCGTATCAGGCCTATCGCCAACAGCAGCAGCAAACCGCCTATCAGCAGGCCTACCGCCAGCAGCAGTCGGCCTATCAGCAGCAGAACCAGCAGTATTACGACCCGTTCGGCTTCTGGTCGTCGCAAAATGGCAATCAGAACGGTCAGAACCAGAACTATTACCGCTATACCTACACCTATCAGCCGGGTCAGTCCAGCGACCAGTCCGACCCCAACACGCAGTACCAGTGGACGTATCGCCGCCCGCGGCACGGCGGGATTTTGCGCAAGATCATCAGCGCGTATCTCATCTTGCAGCTGCTCGGTTGGCTTCTGACCAGCTGCTCGTACAGCCTGTACTCCCCCTATTACTATGGCGACCCTTCCCAACAGAGCTCCGGCTATTCCGATTCGTATACCCAGCCGCAGTCCGGCTACAATTCGTACGGCTTCGGCAGCGGGCGGCAGAGCTGAGAGGTGTGCCATGGGTCTTTTCACGAAAAAAGCCGCGCCCGCGCCCGATCTTCGTTTGGAGGCGCTGGAGGCAGAATTCAAAAACTATCGCCGCCGCACGGAAGACTCCTCCGAACGCGCGGCAAATGACGCCAGACGCAAGGCCGTGCTCGCGTTTCTGCCGGTCTATGACGACTTAGAGCGCGCGCTCGCAGCCCCCTGTCAGGACGAAGCCTACCGCAGGGGCATCGAGCTTATGATGCAGAACCTTCTGTCCATCCTCGCAGGGCTCAAAGTGCTTCCGATGCAAAGCCTGGGCAAGTGCTTTAATCCCACGTACCACGAGGCCGTCTCCCACGTGGAGGACAAAACCGTCGGCGAGGAGCGCATCGTGCAGGTCGTGCAGACCGGCTTTACGATGGACGAGGAGGTCCTCCGGCACGCGAAGGTCGTCGTCGCGAATTAGTCTGTATTTACATTTTCTCGCCCCGCGGGGCGAGGTTTGATTGAACTTTTGTAAGGAGCGTTTCACGTATGTCCAGAATCATCGGGATTGATCTTGGTACCACGAATTCCTGCGTGGCTGTGATGGAAGGCGGCGAGCCGGTCATCATTCCCAACGCGGAGGGCGGCAGAACCACGCCGTCGGTGGTCGCCTTCTCCAAGACCGGTGAGCGGATGGTCGGAAGCCTTGCCAAGCGGCAGGCCGTCACGAACCACGACCGGACTATTTCCTCCATCAAGCGCCAGATGGGCACAAACTACCGCGTGAACATCGACGGGCACAAATATACGCCGCAGGAGATCTCGGCGATGATCCTCCAGAAGCTCAAGCGGGACGCGGAAAGCTATCTCGGAGAGCCCGTCACCGAGGCCGTCATCACCGTCCCCGCGTATTTTACCGACGCGCAGCGGCAGGCCACGAAGGACGCAGGCAAAATCGCGGGGCTGAATGTTCAGCGCATCATCAACGAGCCCACGGCGGCAGCGCTGGCCTACGGCATTGACAAAGAGCAGAGCCAGAAGATCATGGTCTATGACCTCGGTGGCGGCACATTCGACGTGTCGATTCTGGACATTTCCTCGGGCGTCATCGAGGTTCTCGCCACGGCGGGCAACAACCACCTTGGCGGCGACGATTTCGATCAGGCCATCATGGACTACCTTGTCTCGGAATTTAAGCGCGAGAATAAAATCGACCTCTCCCGCGACCCGGTCGCCATGCAGCGCGTGCGCGAGGCGGCGGAGAAGGCAAAGATCGAGCTCTCGTCCATGACGCAGACCTCGGTCGAGCTTCCGTATATCGCGGTTTCCAAATCCGGACCTGTGCATATGGACATCTCGCTCTCGCGGGCAAAATTCAACGATCTCACCTGCCAGCTCGTGCAGGCGACAAAAGCGCCGGTCAATCAGGCCATCAACGACTCCGGCATTACGATCTCTCAAATCAGCAAGGTCCTCATGGTGGGCGGCTCGAGCCGCATTCCCGCCGTGCAGGAGCTTGTCAGCCAGATCACGGGCACGGCGCCCTTCAAGGGCATCAACCCCGACGAGTGCGTCGCCATGGGCGCGTGTCTGCAAGGGGGCGTGCTCTCTGGAAGCGTCAAGGGGCTTCTCCTTCTGGATGTGACGCCGCTGTCTCTTGGCATTGAGACGCTTGGCGGCGTATGCACAAGGGTCATTGAGCGCAACACGACCCTTCCCATCCGCAAGAGCCAGATCTTCACGACCGCCTCCAACTTCCAGTCCTCCGTCGACGTGCACGTCTTGCAGGGTGAGCGCCCGATGGCGCGGCAGAATAAGGAGCTCGGAAGGTTCCAGCTCACCGGTATCCGAAGAGCGCCACGCGGCGTTCCGCAGATTGAGGTCACGTTCTCCATTGACGCGAACGGCATTGTAAACGTCTCGGCCAAGGATTTGGATACCGGCAAGGCGCAGGCCATTACGATCACTGCGACCTCCAACATGAGCCGCGAGGAGATCGACCGGGCCGTGCGCGACGCGCAGCAATACGCTGCCGAGGATGAAAAGCTCAAGGCAGAGGCCGTCGCCAAGGATCGCTGCGAGCATCTTCTTTATAAGGCCGCAAGCGTCAAACCGGCAGGCAAGGAGCAGAAGGCGGCGATTGCTGAAGCGACCAAAACTGTCAAGCGCGCTATAAAATCCCGTGACAGCGCGCAGATGGTCTCCGCCGCAGACCAATTGGAGTCGTTACTCCAGCAGGCGGGCGTGAACATGGACGAGGCAGGCAGCTATCAGGGCTCCTATGAAAACCCCAACAATTCCTTCGAGGATGACGCGATGGACGCGGACTTTGAAGAGATGGACAAGTAAGTCCTTGCATAAAGCCTTCAATCAACGCGCAGCAGAAAATCCGATTATACGTTATTTTTCGGCGATTCGTAACTTCCCAATGGGGCGATGTGGGCATCGCCCCCTACGAACCTCCCGGAAGATTTTCAAAATTCCGTAGGGTCAAGCAAAAAACCGACGCAGCATTTGCCGCGCCGGTTTTTTTATTCGCAGAACAGTCCCCGCCCCTCACGGAAGCGGCGGATCTCCGGATTTATGATCCTTCCGTTTTCAATGTCAATCGCACGGCGGAGATTCTCAGGGTAGCTGCCGCTTGCCAGCGCGTCGGCGTATTTTAAAAAGTTCCGGCTGAAAATTTTAGAAGTCGTGTAGGGGTACATCGCGGGGGTGTTGTCGACCGCGTAGTGGATCACGCCGTCCACGGTGTAGACCGGGTCGTCGATCGTCGTCGGGTGGGACGTTTCAATCTCCAGATACGGGTCGCAGCTCACATCGATGATCATCGTCCCGGGGCGCATTCTCTTTAAATCCTCGCGGTAGATGAGCCGGTCGGTGCGTGCGGTATCCCAATAGACGCAATTGACGATCACATCGTACTGGAACATGAGCTTGCGGAACGTCTTTTCCATCTTCCGCCCGAAGATATCGACCTCCGCACCGAGCCCCGTCAGCATCCGCATCGCGCCCTTGGCCGTCTGGCCGTTGCCGACGATGCAGACCTTGCAGTCGTAGGGCATTTTGCCGCAATAGCGAAACGCATGCAGAATTGCAGCCTCGCCCGCAATCTCGCGGTTGCGGTAAAAAAGATACCGCCCGTTTTCCCGCAGGTGCTCAAGCGCGATGACCGTATGCCCCGCGCGGATGGCTTTTCCGGCAAAGTCCGTCTTCTGCACCGTGTGCGCCCAGCCGCACAGGATCTTTCCGGGCACAAGCGCGTCCAGATACTCCGCATCTCCGAGCTTCACGTCTACGATCACATCCGCCCGCAAAACCTCCTCCCGGGAGGCAATCTTCACGCCCGCGCGTTCATAGTCCACGTCAGAAAAGCCGAGGCTAAGACCGTAGCCCGTCTCAAAAATCGCCTGCCCCGGAAATTTCAGCTGCGTGCACTGGGCCGGAAAAAGTGCTCTTCGGTTCTCCCCATTCTTATGGCTGATGACATATCCGACGGTTTTCAATGCGCGCATCTCCTTTCAAAACATTTTATAATCGTATCATACTATAATGTTTGACGTTTGTCAATTATTGATGAAATGCAAGTGTTGACATTTGCGGGGCTATGTTGTATGATGCGGTTGCTAAAATGTCGGGAAGGAGGGGGGTGCCGCATGCCGGTTCCTGTTTCGGATGATACGCCGTCGCCGCTTTTGTTGCTTCAGCCGTTGCTTTCCCGGTTCCTTACCCCCCCGGCGCATCTGTCCGCAAGGCTGACGAAGACGCAGCTTCTGATCGTGACAGCGCTTTCGTACCACGAGAGCTTCCACATGTCCCAACTCGCGTCCTACCTCTCATTTTCCAAGGAGCAGGCCACGCGCGCAGCTGCGCCGTTGGTCGAGGCTGGTCTTGTCGAACGCTTTGCGCAGTCGGAAAACAGGACGCGGGTCTTTCTGCGCCTGACGGCCGACGGAAAAAATCTTGCAGACGAGCTTCGCGCGCAGTTCTCTTCGCAGCTGAAAGCCCGTGTCAGCACGTCCCTGTCAGAGCCCGAGCAGCTCGAGCTCCGAGAGGCCGCCGAAACGCTGGTGCGTCTGCTGTCCAAAATTTAACCCCGATACTCTGCTGCACATGCGGCCTACAAAGGAAGGATCTTCATGAATTGTTCTGTCAGAGCCTATGCCGCCGCCGACGTTCCGGCGATGGTTGAGATCTGGAACGAGGTCGTCCGCGACGGCATCGCCTACCCGCAGGAGGAGGAGCTGGATCTGGCCACCGGCACAGAATTTTTCGCTGCTCAGCCCGTCGGGCTTACGGGTATTATCCAGAAATGACATGGAAGATTCCCCTTTCAATTCGGATTCAATGTAAAATCAGCGCCATAATCCCGGCAAGGACCGCGGAAATGACGGCCATGCCGAGCGTCCCGAAGCACCATTTTTTGCGCTTGTCCTGCGCGGTAATGTAGGGCCGCAAATCCTCCGTGCCGGGAATGACCCACGCGTCCGTGTGCCCGACCCAATAATCGTCGATCAAAAGCCGGTCGATGACGTTCATGATCGACAAAATCACAAACAGCTGCCAGAAGCCCGGCAAAAAGCCCCGCGCGCCGTTAAGCGCATACACGCAGACGAGCACGTAGGCGAGGTATCCCGGGATGCACAGGCGCTTAAATCGGAGGCTGTTTTTCCGGATTTGCTCCTTCGTGATCAGCCCCTGCGCGATGGCGCGCGACTGCACGTCCTCGTGGTACAGGTGCACCATCCCGACCGCGCCCTTCCGGATGCCGAGCGCGCAGATGAGCACCAAAAGCGCCCCGAGTCCCAGTCCCTCCAAAAGCAGCCGAAGCAGCATAAAAATCCCTCCCGCGTGTCTATTGTGGTTAGATGTGTTTAACTAATATTCCGGTAAAACGCCGCTCCTGCGGCGTTGTTATTATACGCCCCGCATGTGTTCGTGTCAAGGCACGGTGCTTGACAGGCCTGGGCGTTTCCGGTATAATACTAGCAATTTACATGAAACAAAAGGAGGTTTTCTTCGGATATGGATACCGACGGCGACAATCCCGGTAACACGTTGATCTGTCATACGGTTTTGCGAGCATATCTGCGCTGCGAGCAGCAGGGCAGACGTGCTTTTTTGCGTCTTTAGCGGCTTGCAGCATCTGAACAAGCAATCACAAACCATTGACAGAAAAGGAGTACCATACATTGTCTACCACAACCTGTTTGATCATCATGGCGGCGTGTCTGATCCTGTCCGCCTATTTTTCGGCCACCGAGACGGCGTTTTCCTCGGCCAACAGCACGAGGCTCAAAACCCTCGCGGAAAAGGGCAGCAAAAAAGCAAAGCTTGCCTGCGAGCTTCTGGAGCATTACGACAAACTGCTCTCCACGATCCTGATCGGCAACAACATTGTAAACATCCTCATGGCCTCCATCGGCACGGTGCTCTTCGTCCGGCACTATGGCGACGCGGGCGCGACGATCTCTACCATCGTGGTGACCGTCGTCGTGCTGGTCTTCGGCGAAATTTCGCCCAAGAGCGTGGCCAAGGACTGCGCCGAGCGCTTTGCGATGTTCTCCGCGCCCATTCTGCAAGTCTTCCTCTTCGTCCTCACGCCGCTCAATTTCCTGTTTTCGCTCTGGAAAAAGCTGCTGGCGAAGGTGTTCCGCCTGAACGGCGAGAGCAAAATGTCGCAGGAGGAGCTCTTGATGCTCGTCGACGAGGTGCAGCAGGACGGCAGCATCGACAAAAATGAAGGCGAGCTTCTAAAGAACGCCATCGATTTTTCCGAGCAGCAGGCGCAGGATATCTTGATCCACCGCGTCGACCTCGCGGCGCTCCCGATCACGGCGAGCAAGGAAGAGGTCGCGGCGCTCTTCACGGAGACGAAATATTCCCGCCTTCTCATCTATCAGGATTCCATCGACCACATTCTCGGCACGGTGCACCAGAAGGATTTCTACGTCGGCTGCGGGATCACGGAAAAGCCGCTGGAGGAAATTATCGTGCCGCCGCTTTTCGTGCTGGAAAATGAGCCGATCAGCCGCCTTCTCAAGACGCTCCAGAAGGCCAAGACGCATGTGGCTGTGGTCGTCGACGAATACGGCGGCACGTGCGGCATTGTGACGATGGAGGATATTTTAGAGGAGCTCGTGGGCGAAATCTGGGACGAGCACGACGAGATTGAGGTCTTCATCCGAAAGACGGGCGCGAATACATTCCTTGTCGACTCCAGCATGGACTTTGACGAGTTCGCGGCCTATTTCCAGCTCAAAACCGACTCGGAGATGACCTCCGTCAGCGGCTGGGTCATGGAGCAGTTCGGCCGCGTACCGGAAAGCGGCGAACGCATCACCGCAGGCCCACTCGACGTGTTGGTAACGAAGGTCGATAACCACCGCATCGAGGAAATCCAAGTCACACAGCATCTGCCCGTCGAAGAGCCCGTCTCTTCCGCAATTTAAGACGCGCAAACCGCCCGCCGACATTCGTCGACGGGCGGTTCTTCATGCAATACGGCATTTCCTTCGGTTAACGCGTAGGGGTCGCCCCTGTCCGCCCAAGGGAAGTATCAAATTCGCCAGTGATTTTCGCGTTTTGAATGTGTAATTTGTCGGGCGGACAGAGATGCCCGCCTCTACGAGGGCGTTGAAGCTGCAAAAGCGCTGGATAAATGGGCGCTTTCGGTTGCAATTGGCGGGAAAACTGGTATAATATTTCGCATAGATTTGGCGGGAGTTCCGCCTGAATGGAGAACGGGACGATGAGACGATCTGGACGGGTTTTGCTGATTGTGCTGACAGTGCTGGTTGTGCTCGCAGGTGCGGGTGCGGCGGTTGTGCTGCGGCTGGATACGAGGGCGAAGGAGCAGCACGAGATGCTCTCGCGCGCGATTTTGGCGCGCGAAACGTGGCTTTCCGATACGCGCGTACGGTTGACGGAAAACGGCGCGGAGCTCGGAAGCTATACGCTGGACGATCTCGGTCTTGTGGAATCTGCACGCTCGTATATCACCGTGGGCCTTACGCAGCTCGATCTTCTGCCGCAGGAGGAATTTGAAGCGCTCGGTCTTCGCGAGCGGATCTCGTGGAGCCTTGGAGGGCGCGGGAGCGCGCAGAACGTGACGTTGGATGCGGCAAGCCTCGATACGGCAAAGCCCGAGGCCGATGCAAATCGAGTGGAGCGGACCGCTCCACAGGACGCGAGGGTCTCGTTTGAAGACGGAAAATTCACGCTGCAAGCCGAAACGGGCGGCAACACCCTTAGAGACGGCGCAGTACACGACGCGATCGCGCAGGCGCTCACGGGCGTAGTGAACATGGGGCAGGAGCCGCAGACCATCGAGGCAGAGCTGACCGACATTGACTGCTACGAAGTACCGGAGATCACGGAAGAAAATACGGCGTTTGACATTCAAGAGAGCTTTGAAGATGCGCTTGATGGCTTTGCACTTACCATCAATTTTGAAAAGGCTGCGCCGCAGCTGAACTTTGAAACGCCCACGCAGACCATCTCGCAGGAGCAGGCGCAGGCACTTGTGACCCTGAATGCCGACGGGACAGTGATGGTCGATGAGGCAGGCGTGCGCGCACTGGCAGACGACTGGGCAGCGCTCTATGACATTCCCGACACGAAATATCAGTTCAAATCTGAGGTCGACGGCTACGTTCCGATTCAGTTTCTGGACGTAAGCTACAAGGTAGACTGCGACGCGCTGACGAAGGAGCTCAGCGAGCGGCTGCGGACGCTGGACGCGGGCGAGGTCGTGCCCGAAATTGTCTGCTGCCGAAACGGCGAACCGTTCGATATCAAGGACACGTACATCGAGGTCGACATCACGAACCAGAAGGTGACGTTCTACAAAGACGGCGAGCGCATCGTCTTCACTGACGTGGTCACTGGCCTTCCCGACGGACACCAGACGATCACGGGCCTTTTCTACACGTACTACAAGGCGACGGACATCTGGCTCGACGGGCCGGACTATCACGTCTTCGTCAAATATTGGGTCAGCATGACGGACCTCTACGGGCTTCACGACGCGTCGTGGCGCACAAACTTCGGCGGGGACTACTATCTCTATGCAGGCTCGCACGGCTGCGTCAACACGCCGGAGGAGGCCATGAAAACGATCTACGACAATGTGACCGACGGCATCCCAATCCTCAGCTACTACCACGAGCGCCCCGTACAGGAGGAGCCCGAGGAAACGACGGATGCGCAGGGGGCATTAGAGTAACTTATAGCAATCTTAATCACAAGTAATTTTTCTTATGAAAAACGCGAAGCGTCCGGGAAAGATGCTTCGCGTTTTCTGTGAAAATTACGCCTTGCGGCGATGCGCTCCGTCTGGTATACTATTCGGCGGAGAAAATGAGAGAAACAGGAGAATATTTCCCTGACTACGACAAATTTTACGAAAAAATCCGGAAGGAGCATCACCATGCGGGAAAATTTTGACGTTGTGATCCTCGGCTGCGGCGAGGCCGGTATCTTCGCTGCCTACGAGCTGGAAAAATTAAACCCCGGTCTGAAACTGCTGGCCATTGACCAGGGCCCCGACATCTACCACAGAAGCTGCCCGATCGTCTCCGGCAAGGTGCGCGAGTGCATCCACTGCCCGATCTGCCACACGATGTGCGGCTTCGGCGGCGCGGGCGCGTTCTCAGACGGCAAGTTCAACTTCACGACGGCCTTCGGCGGCTGGCTGACCGATTTCATTGACCCGGCAACGGTCATGGAGCTCATCGAATACGTTGACGCGATCAACGTCGCCCACGGCGCAACCGAGGAGGTCTACTCCACCGAAACCGCAGAGGCCAAGGCGCTGGCAAGACGCGCGCTCGGCTACGATCTGCACCTTTTGCAGGCCAGATGCAAGCACCTCGGCACGGAAAAGAATCTCATGATTCTGCAAAACATCTACGAGGACCTCAAAAATAAGCTCGAGTTCCGCTTTAACACCTCGGCAACGACGATCGCACAGGCCGACGGCGGCTATCTCGTCACGCTCAAAAACGGCGACGAGCTGTTCTGCAAATACCTGCTGGCTGCTCCCGGCAGAAGCGGCGCGGAGTGGTTCTCCGACGTGTGCAAGGGTCTGGGGCTGCATTTACTGAACAATCAGGTCGACGTGGGCGTGCGCGTCGAGCTCCCGGCGACGGTCTTTGAGCACATCACAAACGTCGTCTATGAGTCGAAGCTCATCTACCGCACGAAGCAGTACGGCGATCAGGTGCGCACGTTCTGCATGAACCCGTACGGCCACGTCGTCGCGGAAAACGTCGAGGGCATCAATACCGTAAACGGCCACTCGTACGCGGACCCCGCGCTCCGGAGCGAAAACACGAACTTTGCGCTTCTCGTCTCGAACCGGTTCACGCAGCCGTTCAACGAGCCGTATCGCTACGGCAAGCACATTGCGTCCCTTTCGAACCTGCTCGCGGGCGGCGTTCTGGTCCAGCGCTTCGGCGATCTCGTCGACGGCAAGCGCACGAACGAGCACCGCATGAAGCAGTCGACCGTCCGCCCCACGCTCACGGCAGCCGTTCCGGGCGACCTCTCGCTGACGCTTCCCAAGCGGCAGTTAGACAACATCATCGAGATGATCTACCAGCTCGACAAAATCGCCCCGGGCACGGCGAACTACGACACGCTTCTCTACGGCGCGGAGGTCAAGTTTTACTCGGCGCGCCTCGAGCTCGACGAGAACCTCGAGACCAAGCTCCCCGGCTTCTTCGCGGCGGGTGACGGCGCGGGCGTAACAAGAGGTCTTGCACAGGCCGGCGCTTCCGGCGTGCAGGCGGCAAGAGCCATCAGCAAACGGCTCAAGTAAAAAGACTGAGCAGAAGCAAATAGCGGCCACGGCAGGAAGTTCTGTCGTGGCCGTTTTGTTTGTTTCGGCGAGATTTCCAAAAAGCTCATAGGGGTCGATGCCCACATCGACCCGGCGGTACAAACCGATTTTACGGAAATCCAATGCGAATTCGTTCGTGCCCAATGGGGCGATGTGGGCATCGCCCCCTACGCGTTGGTTGTAATAGAGTAGTATGTAAGGAGCATTAGCCTTTGATGGCCTTGACGAATGCGGCCTTATTGGGGGCTTTGAAATAGGCGCTGCCGGCGACCAGAACGTTCGCGCCTGCGGCGGTGCAGATTTTGGCGGTCTTTTCGCTCACGCCGCCGTCGACCTCGAGCTCGCAGTCTAAGCCGTCCTTTTCGATCCAGCTCCGGATGGTCTGAACCTTCGGCATCATGTCTTCCATGAACGACTGCCCGCCGAAGCCGGGCTCGACGGTCATGACCAGAATCAGGCTGCAAAGCGGAAGATAGGGAAGGACTGCCTCCGCAGGCGTTTTCGGTTTAACGCTCAGCGCAGCCTTCACACCGTTTGCGCGGATTTTCTCCAGCGCCTTACGCGTGTTTTCCGGCGTGTCGGCTTCTTCATGAATCGTCAGAATATCCGCGCCCGCTTTGCAGAACTCGTCTACATACCGAAGCGGGCGGTCGATCATCAGGTGCACGTCCAGCGGCAGCTCGGTAATTTTCCGGATGGCGGCCACGACCGGAATTCCGATCGTAATATTGGGAACAAATTCGCCGTCCATCACGTCAATATGAACATAATCGGCTCCCGCGGGAGAAAGCGCGCGGATGTCGCGCTCGAGATTGACAAAGTCTGCGGACAAAATGGAAGGGGATACCTTGATCATAGGATTGCCTCCGATACGAAATTTGTTGAAACCGGCACCAGACCGGGCGCGCGCGCATAGGTATGAATGTGCGGCGGAGACCGGGCAGAGCTCTCGTCCCGCGCGACTGGAATCTGCCGCTTATCATAGGGGCTGCCCGCGGGCAGCCCCATCGGAACCGGGAATATTATACCGGACGGGCGCAGGGATGTCAATGCGGCCAGGGTTTGCCGCGCAATGGATTTGCGGTTCTTGACATTCTATCCCGCACGCGATAAGATGGAAAAAAGATGAGACAGGAAGGGCTTTTGCATGGATACGAAAAAGAAACAATCGGTGATCCCCATTTATGCGGTGGGGCTTGTGTGGCTGTCGCGGGCCATCAGCGGCCATCTTTCAAGCTTCGGCGGGATCATCAGCACCATCGTTTTGTCGGCTGTAGCCTTCGGCGTATTGAAAATCTTTTTCCCGGACAAGGTAGAACAGACGGACGGCGCAGATAAGAGCGCGCCCAATGTGGCCAAGCCCGAGGAAAAGAAGCAGCCGGAGCCTAAGCAGGATTCCACGCCAAAGCCGGAAGAAAAAAAGCAGTCCGAGCCCTCGACGGGCAATCCGGAGCTCGACGCGATTTTGAAGCAGGGGGCGCAGTCGGTTTCCAAAATTCAGTCGCTCAACGACGAGATCCCCGATTTCAAGCTCTCCGCGCAGATCAAGCAGATCGAAATTCTGACGGAGAAAATTTTCGCCTACGTCAAAGAGCACCCGCAGGATATGGGGCAGATCCGGCAGTTCCTCAATTACTATCTGCCGACAACCATCAAGCTGCTCGAGCAGTACGTTGTGCTGCAAAATCAGGGCATGCGCATGGGAAACATCGACGAGGGCATGAAGAAGATCGAAGACATGCTGGACAAGGTCATCGTCGCCTTCCAGCGGCAGCTCGACAGCCTGTTTGAAAGCAGCGTCGTGGATATCACGGCGGACATTCAGGTCATGGAGCAGATGATGGCGAGCGAAGGCCTGACGGGCAAGGATTTTTAAGGAGTGAATACGATGGAAGAGAAAATTCCCCAGTTGACATTGACCCCGAATTTAGAAGAAGCGCCGGTTCCCGAGCCGGTCAAGCAGGAGGACCTGATCGAAAAATCGGAAAAGGCGCCTGAGGCGGGCCCGGATCTTTCGATGCTGAGCGAGGCCGAGCAGCAGGCGGTTCTGGCGTTTTCCAAGCAGATCGACCTGACCGACACGGCGCAGGTGCTCCAATACGGTGCGGCGGCGCAGAAAAATATTGCGGACTTCTCCGAGACGGCGCTGTCTAAAGTGCAGACGCGCGACCTCGGCGAGATTGGCGACATGGTCACAAGCCTCGTCGTCGAGCTCAAGGGCATGGACGAGCCCGAAAAGAAGGGCATTGCCGGGCTTTTCCGTAAGGCGCAGGTCAGCGCGCAGGAGATGAAGACGAAATACTCCAAGGCCGAGGCCAACGTTGACAAGATCGCAGCAGAACTGGACAAGCACAAGCTGACGCTCATGAAGGACGTCGCGGTCATGGACCAGATGTACGAAAAGAACCTTGCGTATTTCAAGGAGCTCACGATGTACATTCTGGCCGGCAAGCAGAAGCTCGCAGACGAACGGGCGACGACGCTGGTAAGCCTCCGCGAAAAGGCGCAGACGAGCGGTCTTGCCGAGGACGCGCAGGCGGCGAATGACTTTGAAAACAAATGCGAGCGCTTTGAAAAGAAGCTCCATGACCTCGAGCTCACGCGCGTCATTTCCCTTCAGACCGCGCCGCAGATCCGCATGATCCAGAACAATGATACGCTCATGATGGAAAAGATCCAGACCTCCATCATGAACACCATTCCGCTCTGGAAAAACCAGATGGTTTTGACCCTTGGCATTCAGGACTCGCAGCGCGCCATGGAGGCGCAGCGGAAGGTCACGGATATGACAAATCAGCTGCTGCAAAAGAACGCGGACATGCTCAAGATGGCGACCGTCGAGACGGCGCGGGAAGCCGAGCGCGGCATTGTGGACATCGAGACGCTCAAGCACACGAACGAGAGCCTCATCTCCACACTCGACGAGGTGCTGCAAATCCAGACCGAGGGCGCGCAGAAGCGGCAGGAGGCCGAGCAGGAGCTTCGCCGCATCGAAGGAGAGCTCAAGCAGAAGCTGCTTGAGACACGAAAGGTTTCAAAATGAAAGAATTTTTCAATCGCAAAAACGTTGCCGTGACCATCACGCTGGTGGTGATCGCCATCGCGCTGGTCATCGGCTTTACCTCCGCCCCCAAACAGGCAGCAACGAGCACCACGTCGCAGACGGCAGCCTCGGCGTCCTCCGACGCGGCCGATTGGGCAAAGAAGAACTACGGACAGTATGAAGATTTTCTGGAGGATGACGCGGACCTGTTCAGCGATACCACGCTCGAGACGTTCGCCAAATACAACGCCCAGCTGGACTATACCTATGGCAGCATCATGGGGCTCGTGACCACGGACGATCTGGACGGGAAGAGCATGGCGGACTACGCGATCGACGAGAGCGCGGAGTTGGAGCTTGGCGATAGCGATATGCTGCTGCTCATCGATACGGACTCGGAGCAGTGGTACCTTGCCTATGGAAATGATATGGCTTCGTACGTCGACAATGATCTTTCCATTCTCTTTAAAGAAAACCTAGGGAGCCTCTTTACCGGAAACGCCGGAAGCAGCGTGACGGGGCTTTACAAGGGGCTTCTCAGCTGGTACGCTTCGAACATTCCTGCAGCCTCGCACGAAGAGGTGCAGACGCAGCCGGTATCCTACCGGCAGGAGGAACGTATGAGCTTCGGGTCTGTTTTGCTGACGTTATTTGTCATTCTGATCGTGCTTCGCATCCTTTTCCGCCCGAGACGGCGCTACTACAGCGGCGGCACATATTATGGCGGCAGCCGTCCCGGCTTCTGGAGCGGGCTGTTTGTCGGCTCGATGTTCGGGCGCAACCGCGGCCATCGCCCGCCCCCGCCTCCCGGTCCAAGACCCGGCTACCGTCCGCCCTCCGGCGGCGCAAGACCCGGCGGATTTAACACCCGTCCCGGCGGCTCCGGCTTCAAACCGAGCTCGCGCGGCTTTGGCGGCGGCAGTCGTGGAAGCGGCTTCGGCGGCCGAGGCGGCGGCTTTGGCGGCGGTTCACGCGGCGGAGGCTTCGGCGGCGGTCGCAGATAAAATACGCAATCGGCACTTCCTTTTTTGGGAGTGCCGATTTTTTGAAAAATTTTTCCTGATTGAACTTTTGCACGCGGGTCATACTACTCCTGCAAACCAAAAAGGAGGTCTGTATTATGGATCATGCAAACAAGGCAATTGAATGCAACGTCGTTTCCTGCCGCAACCACTGTGCTTCGCAGGACTACTGCTCTCTCGACCACGTGAGAATCGGCACGCACGAGTGCCATCCGTCGATGGACCAGTGCACCGACTGCCTGTCGTTCATCCAGAAGTAAGCACCCGGTTTCGCGAAAGAAGAGACTGCCTCCGCGGGGAGACAGTCTCTTCTGTTATGATCGGAAAGGCCGCGGCCTTCTGCTGGTTTAATACAAATCCATCCACTTGACGGTTTGGTCGATTCTTGCAAACGTGATGCTCAGGACATGGCCGCCGGGAGAGACGATATCGAGCACATAGTAGCTGTCGGCCACGAACTGAAGGTTCGCGCACGCGCCTGATTCGTCCGTATAGGCCTCCTGCCACGCCCATTTTTTGAGCGTCTTGTCCCCGTCCGGGAGCTTGTCGAAGACCGACTGCATCGTGTCTCCCAGCGCAATTTCGCGCGCGGCGGGAAGCGTGGAGGTCACGCCGGTCGAGGTGTCTTCTGCGAAGCGGAAATTGATCCCGCGCAAGCGCCAAACGAGCTGGTCGTCGTAATGGAAAACATACATCATACCGCTTGCTTCCATGCCCACGCCCGCCATCGTGTCCGACCAGACCTGATTGGGCTTGCCGATGAGAAGAAGCACCGTGTTATAGTCCATCCCGGTCTCCACGCCGTTTTCCAGCACGAACTCGCCGTCCTGGACAGGGGTATCCCGGCCGCGCACGCAGCTGGCACAAAGATGCGCGTTTTCAGAAGGAAGCTCCTCTGTTTCGCCGTCTGCCTTTGTCCAAAGAAGCGTCCCGAACCCGTTCAGGATGCTCTCGCGCTCGGCTTCGTTCGAAAGATAACGGAGCGAAACCGTTTCCCCGGTATCGGGGTCGACAGCAGTCAGCGTCACGTCGTCGGTTTCCGCTTGAGAAAGCGTCCAGGTGGTCGTAAAATCGAAGCCGTTTTCTATTCCGTCCGGCCAGGGCGCAAAGCCGTATGTATCTTCATCCCGCCCCTCGAGCGCAGCGGCAAAGACCCGCTTCGCGTTTGTGAGTGCCTGCGCGTTGGACATGCCTTCGCATGCCGTCATATTGAGCCGCAGAGAAGGCTTCGTCTTCATCGAGGCCGCGCAGAGGCCGGTCAGCGGCGCGTTTTCTTCGAACCAGCTGCTGTCTTTCAATTCGTGCTCGCTCACAAACTGAATGAATTCGGCCAGCATGTCCGATAAATAGCGGTAGCTGTCGCCGTCCCACGAAAAGGGCTCGCCCTGCAAGATATCCTTGAACAGGCAGTATAAAAGCGTCGTGCGCGAGGTGTCGTCGCTGTAGCACTCGAGCGCCTTCCGGTCAGACAGCAGCTCCGGCAGAATCAGCGGAATAACCTCCTCCGGCCGCTGCCGCAGCTTCACATAGGCCGAACGGTGCGCCTGCACGTAATCCTGATAGAGTGCGTCTTCGTTCTCCAGCGGCTCTGCAAACTGCTCGAGCAGCGTTTCAACCGGCTCTTCCATGACGACTGCCCGCGATGCGCTAACTGCGGCGCTTTTCATCATCGGCGCCATTTCGTCTGTGCTGGCAGTCTCGCCCGTGTCTGCGCTTTCAGCCGTAAGCGAAGCTTGCAGGGGAGCGGCGGGAAGCGCAGGGCGGCGGCTTTTCCGCGCGCAGCCTGTCATGGAAGCAAGCAGCACGAGCGAAAGCAGCAGCGCGATTCGTTTTATGTTTCTCATCTTGTACCCTCCGGGAATATCTAGTGCCATTCTAGCAGAAAATGCTCCAAAAAGGCAGCCGTTTCCGGCATTTTAAGGATTTTTAAGAATTCCCGTTAAAGCGCGAACGTGCGGTAGACCTCGCCGGTCTCAATATTCTTCCACGAGAACACGCCGCTTTCAAAAACCATGTAGCTGTGCGGCGAGCTTTCCTTCGGGATCGACACCGAGCCGGGGTTCAGATACATGAAGTCGCCGCAGTCTTCGCAGGCCGGTACATGCGTGTGGCCGTGGAGCAGAATGTCGCCCTTGGAAAAGGGGAGCGGATGGGCCTTGTTGATCACGTGCCCGTGCGTGAGATAGACGGCTCTGCCGGAAAGTTCTAAAAAGCCGTAGTCTGCCAGCACGGGGAACGGCAGCACCATCTGGTCAACCTCGCAGTCGCAGTTGCCGCGCACGCAGAGGATTTTCTCTTTGAGGGGCGACAGCTGCGCGATAACCTCCTTCGGCGCGTACTCCTTCGGCAGATCGTTTCTCGGGCCGTGGTAGAGAATGTCGCCGAGGAAAATGAGCCGGTCGGGCTGCTCTTTTTTGTAAGCTTCCAGCATGCGCGTGCACCAGTAAGAAGAGCCATGCAGGTCGGACGCGATCATCAGTTTCATATGGGGTTCCTCCTTGGGTCGTTTTCTCTATTCTACCGCATCCGGGCGAAAAAGAGAAGCGCCGGTTTCCGTTTTTTTGTCCGTCTCGGGAACTTCTTTTCCTCGCTGCTTTGTCGTAATTCACACTTGATTTTGTTCCTCCTGCGCCGTAAAATATCCGTATATTTGAAATTTTAAGCATTTGTGCGCGGATTGCGCACGGAAAAGGAGGATGCAGACATGAGTGAACTGGCCAATCGAATTCCTGCCCTGTTTGGCAGCTGCGTATTTAATGAGGAGACGATGGAGCAGTACATCCAGTCCTCCGCCATGGACGCATGGCGCTCGTGTTTGCAGGAGGGCAAGGCGCTGAGTCTCGCCGTCGCCAACGACATTGCAGACGGCATGAAGGCCTGGGCCTTAGAGCACGGCGCGACGCATTTTACCCACTGGTTCCAGCCCATGACCGGCTACACCGCCGAAAAGCACGACAGCTTTATTTCTCCCGCCGGACACGGCCGGATTGTCATGGAGTTTTCCGGCAAGGAGCTCGTGCGCGGCGAGCCGGATGCGTCGAGCTTCCCCTCGGGCGGCCTGCGTGCAACGTTTGAGGCGCGCGGCTATACCGCGTGGGACCCCACGGCCTACGCCTTTTTGAAGGACAACACGCTCTATATCCCGACGGTCTTCTTCTCCTACTCCGGAGAGGCGCTCGATAAAAAAACGCCGCTTCTGCGCTCCATCGACGCAATGAGTCGGCAGGCGGTCCGGATTCTCCGCCTCTTCGGCGACACGAAGACCAAAAAGGTTTCAGCGAACGTCGGCCCCGAGCAGGAATATTTCCTCATCGACAAGGAGCTCTACTTAAAACGCGAGGACCTTCGCATGTGCGGCAGGACACTCTTTGGCGCAAAGCCCCCAAAGGGGCAGGAGCTGGACGATCATTATTATGGCTCCATTCGCCCGCGCGTGACGGCCTATATGCAGGACCTGGACGAAGAGCTCTGGAAGCTCGGCATCTACTCCAAGACCAAGCACAACGAGGTCGCCCCCAGCCAGCACGAGATGGCCCCTGTGTACTGCGACTGCAACACAGCCTGCGACCAGAACCAGCTGACGATGGATATCATGAAGAAGGTCGCTGACCGGCACGGCCTCGTCTGCCTGCTGCATGAAAAGCCCTTCGCGGGCGTAAACGGCTCGGGCAAGCACGACAACTGGTCTTTATCCACCGACTCCGGCGAAAACCTCTTTGCCCCCGGCAAAACGCCCAGCCAGAACGCGCAGTTTTTGCTGTTCCTCACGGCCTTCATTGAGGGCGTGGACGAGTATCAGGAGCTGCTTCGCTCGACGGTTGCGTTTGCCGGAAACGACCACAGACTTGGCGCACAGGAAGCGCCTCCCGCCGTCATTTCCATCTATCTTGGAGACGAGCTGAGCGACGTCATCGACTCCATCATCGGAGAGACCGACTACACCGACCGCAAAAAGGGCGCGCTTCGCATCGGCGTGGACGTTCTGCCCACAATTCCGCAGGACACGACCGACCGCAACCGTACCTCGCCTTTGGCTTTCACGGGCAACAAGTTTGAGTTCCGTATGCTGGGCTCGAGCCAGTCCATTTCCGGGCCCAACATCGTCCTCAACACGATCATGGCAGAATCGCTCCGCAAATACGCAGACGTTCTGGAAAAGGCCGACAACTTTGAGACCGCGCTCCATACCCTGATTCGCGACGCGCTGCGCGAGCACCGCCGGATTTTATTTAACGGCAACGGATATGAGGGAAGCTGGCTCGAGGAAGCCGCGCGCCGCGGCCTTGCAAACCTCGTCTCCACCGCCGACGCGCTGCCCGCGTTCATTCTGGAGAAGAACATTGACCTTCTGTCCCGGCACGGCGTGTTCAGCCGCAGCGAAATGATGGCGCGGCACGAGATCCACATGGAAAACTACAGCAAGGTTATCAAAATCGAGACCTCCACGCTCATTGACATTGTCCAGCACACGCTGTTAAATGCCGCAACGGCCTATACGCGCGATCTTTGCAGCACGATTTTGCAGAAGAAGGCCGCGCTTCCGGGCGAAACCTGCCGGGTCGAATCCGCGCTCGCCGCATCCGTCAGCCGGTTGGGAGAAGACCTGCTCGACCGCTGCGCCGCGCTCAAGACCGCACTCGATACCATGCCCAGGGACCTTGACGCGGAAGCTGAGATGCACTACTGCCACGACCAGTTAGTGCCCGCCATGGGCAAGGTCCGCGAGACGATCGACCATCTCGAGACACTCGTTGCCAGCCCCTATTGGCCGGTGCCCACCTACTGCGACTTACTTTTCTCTGTTTAAGAAAGCACTTTCCTTCGGGCTCATAGGGGTCGATGCCCACATTGGCCCGGCAAACCGCACCGTTTTTACGGAAATCTGCGGCGAATTCGTAACTTCCTCAGGGCGGGCAGAGGCGTCCGCCCCTACGAGGTTTCTGAAATCTTCCCGGTCACGCGTAGGGGTCGATGCGCATTGAATAGCAGAAAATCTCCCCGGAAGCTACGTGCTTCCGGGGAGATTTCGCTTCCTTTTACGACTGCAGGATTCTTGTGGTCTCGGGGTCGGGCTCGAACCACTTGTTCTTACCGAAGAGGATGATCGCGTCACCCACCTCGACGGTCTCAAAGATCGTCGGCATCGCGTCGACGGGGATATTCACGCAGCCGTGGCTGCCGCCGTTGACGTAAAAGTCCTTGCCGAAGTGCGTCCGCCACGACGCGTCATGCAGGCCGTACGCACCGTCGATCCCAATCCAGTATTTTGAGAACACGAGGTAGTCCTCGCCGCTCATCCACTGGTCGGTCTCCTTGTTGTACGCGTAGTAAAGGCCCGTGATCGTCTGGAAGCCGTTGAGGTTGCCGGTCACAACGTCGGTCGAGATCACAACCTCGCCCTCTTTGTAGACCGTCAGCTTCTGGTTGTCGATGTCGACCTCAACGTAAACATCCGTCAAAGGCGCATACGGCTCGCCGTTTTTATAGAGCAGCAGCTGCGCGCGGATATCGTCAAACGTCAGCGTCGTGAGCGCTTCGGTGAGTGTCTCCTTGAGGCTCTCGGTGTCCAGCTGATAGTCGACCTTCAGAAAACCCATCGGCTTCGGGCCGTCCACATAGGTATTTAAAATGAAGGATGTGTTGCTCACATCCGCCAGCGCCTTCCATCCCGCGATCAAGACGTCCAGCTTGTCCTCGTCGACCTGAATGCTGCCGTCTTTCTTCACCGACACAAGCGGCAAAAGCTCCTTCTGCGTCAGCGTGACGATCTTGCTCTGCTCCGTCTGCCCCTCGAGATTGAGGTCCAGCTTCACGGAGACATCGGCCAGCTTTTCCTGCAAAAGCTCGTTAAAGTCAAAATCCGTGTTCTTTGCCGTGATCTCCGGCTGCGCGTAGCACCCGGAAACGCCGGTCACCTCAAAGCTCACGCTCTGCGGCGCGCTGGCGTCAACCGTGAGCGCTGCAGCCGCCTCCCGAAGCGCCGCGCGCACGGGCTCGAGCTCCAATTCGTTTCCCTGCACCTCATCCACGACGCGGAACTTTTCGCCGTCAAACTCCATGTACGCGTCCTGCGCCCGTCTGCGGGACATGGCCTCTAAATCATCCACGACCCGCTCGTCGGTGTACCGCACGAGATCGGCGCGAACCGTGCCCGGCTGCGTGTGCGTCTGCGCGCGCCACTCGAGCTTTTCCGTCACACCCTTCTGATCGAAAATATCCGGGTTCATGCGTTCATCTGCCGTAAACCCGGCTGCGATTGTCTGCTTCGTCGCATCGAGAAGCCCAAGCACATCGAGTGTATACACGCCGACCGTCTCGCCGTTTTCCGTCACGGTGAGCGTCGTCTGCTCTGCGTTTTGCAGCATCGCCTCATACTGCTCAAAAATCGTCCGCTGCATCTGCTCCGCGTCCTGCGCTGTGCTGTACAACCGGTAATACGCAAAACCCGCGCCCGCGCCAAGCACCAGCAGCACACAAAGCGCAATGATCAGTCCTTTTTTCATATGTTCTTTTTCTCCGTCTCTTTCGTCCGCCGGCTTCCCCGGCAGCTATCTCCCATAGTATACCATACCGGGCGCGCGATGCAATCCCGACTTTCGACTTTTTCCGCTTATTTTTCGATACCCCACTGGGAAAGCGGATAGCGCTGCATCGCGCCGAAGATTTTTGTCTTGAGGTCGGGATACTGCGCCTGCAAACCAGAAATCAGGTCCTTGACCTCCTGCCGCTTCGTGTGCTTGTCGGCGGGGCAGACATTGTGGACAACCGGAAGGTCCTGCGCCGCGGCAAAATGTGAGATCGCCTTCTCGCCCACGTAGAGCATCGGGCGGATCTGCGTCACGCCGGAGCGGCTTAAATACGTCACCGGCTCAAAGCAGCCGATCCTTCCTTCATATAATAAGCTCATCAGAAACGTCTCGACCGCGTCGTCAAAATGGTGGCCCAGCGCGATTTTCTGAAAGCCAAGCTCGCGGATCGTATCATTCAGCGCGCCCCGGCGCATCTTCGCGCACATCGAGCACGGGTTCTTTTCCTTCCGGTAGTCGAAAATAATCGGGCCGATCTCCGTTTTCTTGCAGAAATAGCCCACACGCAAGTTCTTGCAGTACCGCTCGACAGGCGAAAAATCCATGCCGTCAAGCCCCATGTCGATGGTGATCGCCGCGAGCTCAAAGGGCGCCGGGTAATAGCTTCGCAGCGCGGCGAGAATGGTAAGGAGCGTCAGCGAGTCCTTTCCGCCCGACACGCCGACAGCGATCTTGTCCCCCGGGGAAATCATATGGTAATCGTCGATGCACTTTCGCATCAAGCCCATCATTTTCTGCATCTTTCTGACCTCCAGATGTGTAATTTGTGTTGCGAGCATTCAGGAGCTTTTGAGAGAATTCAGGAGAATTCACGAGCTTATCCCGTGCGGCGTTTATTTTTCAAAAAAAGCAGTTGACAGAATTTTTCGCGTGTGATATAAAATACTGGCGCGCTCAAAGCACTATTGTATGCGCGCGCCTGAGATTTGTCAAAAATTTTTATCATAGAAAGCATCCGCTTTCCAATGGAGGAAACAAACATGACCACTATGGCTAAGAAGGAGACCGTCCAGAGAAAATGGTACGTTCTCGACGCAGCTGGCAAGCCCCTGGGCCGCACGGCTGTCACCGCCGCCAAGCTTCTGCGCGGCAAGCACAAGGTTGATTTCACCCCGAACGTCGACTGCGGCGATTTCGTCATCATTGTCAACGTTGACAAGGCGATTCTCACCGGCAGAAAGCTCGACGAGAAGCACTACTATCATCACACCGGCTGGATTGGCAACCTCAAGGACGTCAAGTACCGCACGCTGATGAACGAGCGCCCCGAGTTCGCCATGGAGCTGGCTGTCAAGGGCATGCTCCCCAAGAACACCATCGGCCGCGCCGCTGCTACCCGCCTGAAGCTTTACAAGGGCGCCGAGCACAACAACGCCGCACAGAAGCCCGAAGCTTGGACTTTGGACTAATCAGGAGGTAACAGACTATGTACGAGAGCAAAAGACAGTATCAGTACGGCACCGGCCGTCGCAAGTCTTCCGTCGCCCGCGTTCGCCTGTATCAGGGCGGCACCGGCGCTATCACCATCAACGGCCGTGACATCGACGACTACTTCGGTCTCGATACCCTGAAGATGGTTGTCCGTCAGCCTCTGGCTGCTACCGACCTGCTGGGCAAGGTCGATCTGGTCTGCACCGTCGAAGGCGGCGGCGTCACCGGCCAGGCAGGTGCCATCCGTCATGGCGTCGCACGCGCACTTCTCGGCGTGAACCCCGAGCTCCGCGCCACCCTCAAGGCCGCAGGCTTCCTGACCCGCGACCCGAGAATGAAGGAAAGAAAGAAGTACGGCCTGAAGGCCGCCCGCCGCGCGCCTCAGTTCTCCAAGCGCTGATCGGACGCAAATTCACAACTCAAAAGCTCAAAAACCCCGGAAAATCGGCATTTTCCGGGGTTTTCTTATGCCTTTTTCGTCTGATAGCTTTTGGAGCTTTTCGTTGTTTTTGACCGTATGTGACCTCGGTTAACCCATTAAACTGTACCCTAGGAAGTGGACAAGGAAATGACCCATAGCGGCATGAACTAT
>CALCJW010000204.1:0-2898 GCA_937967235.1 uncultured Clostridia bacterium | reverse complement strand
GTGGGGATGGCGGTATCGGCAATGATCAGCGGGATACCGGCCTTCTGGATCTCCTGGCAAGCGGAGACAAGCGCGTCGCCGCTCACAGGGGCAAGGACGATCGCGTCCGGCTTGGAGTTGATGACGTCCATCACGGTTTCGATCTGAACGCCGGCTTCTTCCTTGGACGGATAGACAACTCTCGGCGTCATGCCAAGCTCGGTCGCCGCGTTTTCAAAGCCCGCCTGAACGATGCTCCAGTAGTCTGCAACGCCCTTGGGGATGAACACGATGTCAAGGCTCGTCTTTGCTTCTTCGGTTGCAGGGGCTTCCTCAGCTTCAGAGGTTTCTTCTGCCGTTTCAGCAGCAGCGGGCTCGACGGCCGTTTCTTCGGCTGCGGGCGCAGCTGTTTCGGTTTTCGCGGGCGAGCTGCACGCGGCAAGTGCCAGCAGCATGGCTGCTGCAAGCAGGATGGATAACACTTTCTTCATAATTTTTCCTCCTAAGTATATTTAATTATGCACTGCATAATTAAGACAAGGTTACGGGCCAAATCAGCCCTTTTTGTTGATTGCTCCGTCCGGCAAAATCGCGTGCACGCCGCGCACGCCGTTGACGATCTGCGTCACATGCTCGTCGACAACAAGGCTTGCCATCGCGAGCGCCTCCTGGAACGTCATATCGTAGAGCTTCCCAATGAGATTTGCCATCTCCGTGAGCGCCTCATACGCCGCGTTGGTGAGGTCCGTATCGAACCCGAAGGTCACCCACGCGCTCTGCGTGCGCAGAATCGGATTGCGGATCGTCTCATGCACGATCCGGAACGTCAGATCGACCTTGTCGAGCGTGCACTCGATGGCCGTTCCGCCCAATTCGCCGTCGCCCTGTAAGGCATGCCCGTCTCCCACATAGAAATAGGCGCCCTCGCACAGGACAGGAAGATAAATCGTGCTTCCTGCCGTGACCAGCTTGCAGTCCAGATTGCCGCCGACATTCCGCGGCGGGTGCGTCGAGTGGATGCCGGGCTGTTCCGGCGCGAGCCCCACAACCCCAAGGAACGGATGGATCGTGACCACGTGTCCTTGGTCGCTGACCGCGCGCCGCGTCTCGTGATCGATGTCCCAGTTCAGGAAATATTCCGGAAGCTCGGAAATGTTCAGCCGCTTCATGTGGTCCTTGTCCGCAAAGCCAACTCTGCTCCAGCCCCAATCGGCCGTCCGGCACTCGTTGATTCTGACCGCCAGCGTATCGCCCGGCTTCGCGCCTTCGACGTAGATCGGCCCGATCAGGCAATGCCCCGCGTCCCTCTGCGCATCCTTCCCTTCAAAGAAGCTGCCCGCGCCCGTTTTGGGAACCGGCGGCTTTCCGAGGTGCCAGTCGCCGTCTAACACGTTGCAGACCACGCTGTCTCCGTCCGCGATGCGCACGACCGGAGTCTTACTGCAATCAAACGAACCTGTGATATTCTTTCTCTCACAATCCAACGTAACAACCATATTGACTCCTCTTTATAACCGGAACATCGTTTTGCAGAGCTTCGTTCCCGACGCTGTCTTGAAGATTTTTTCCAGAACCTTCGACGCGACCGACTCGTCCGAATGCTCATACAGGTTGACGAGGAAATCTGCCTCGATCAGAATCTGCAGGTCGATCCCCTGAATATTGGAGTAGGTGTGGTGATGGGCGATCAGATATTTGACTCTCTCGATCACATCCTCCGGGAAATGGAGCTCTTTGAGCATAATTTCTGCCTCGCCGGGGCCGAGCTCCTGCTGGAGCCTGCCGTTCGACGCGTGATACAACTCCTCCGCCTTTTTGATGCCGATGTCGTGCGTGTAGGCTGCCGTCTCCAAAATGAACATGGTCTTCTCGCCCAGCTTTTCCTGCCTGCCGATATAGGCGGCGTAGCTGTGTACCTTTGTGAAGTGCTGGATGCGCTCGGGCTGCCCCTCGTACATCTCGACCATCTTCAGAAATACGTTGTCCAGATTCTCTCTTGTCATATCACGGTTCCTTTCGGCAATCGATTGCCAAAATTTTTAAAAAAGAAACGCAACCGACGGCTTGCGGTTTGAAATGTTCTTGCAATCGATTGCATCCATAGTGTACTACGCTGGTTTTCCTTTGTCAACAAAATTCGCCCCTTCATTTTGCATAAAGATTTTTCGATTTTTTCGGCACTATGCTGTTTTTCCGATTCTCCGCGCGAATTTTCGCCAGGATTTTAGAAACGTCTGAAATCTTTTTATAAAATCGATTGCAAAGAATTCAAATATCCGAAAAATTTCTCTTGTTGAATCTACCCCGATATGATATAGTGGATACAAATCGCAAGAATTTCCAGAGCAATATGTCCACCTGGCCGTGTGTTTGCTCCATAGCACCCGCGCAAAGCAAACCACCCAACCAGCATTCCAGCTTTTACGCTGCATTTCAGGCGGCAGGGTCGTTTCACAAAGCCTTGCAGCAGACAGGACAGAATTTATGACAATTTATGACATTGCAACCGCTGCGGGCGTTTCCGCGAGCACCGTTTCGCGCGTCATCAACCACAAAAGCGGCATTCGGAAAGAAACCCGTGAAAAAATTGAAAAGCTGATCGAGGAGTACAACTATTCCCCGAACGTCGCGGCGCGGGGGCTTGTGATGCAGTCGTCGAAGATGATCGGGATCCTTCTGGTCGATATCCGTGTCGTGCACCATATCGACAACACCTTCGCCATCGAGCAGGAGCTTGCAAAGCGGGGCTACTGTTCCATCATCATGAGTACCGGCGCGGACGAGGCGAACATCGGCTCGTGCATCCGGCAGCTCGAGCAGCGGCGCGTGGAGGGCATTGCGCTCATCGGCTCGATGTTCATGGCAAAGAGCACCTATCACACGATCAAAACCTATCTGCCGAACATTCCGGTCGTCATC
>CALCJW010000203.1:0-4255 GCA_937967235.1 uncultured Clostridia bacterium | reverse complement strand
TCCAGTTTGCAGATCTAAAACAGAATACCGTTCCTTACATAGCAGTCATGCACTTCGGTGCCTGGCTGCTGTTTTTTTGCGAAAGGAGAAAGATTACGTTGCATATTGTTGTTATGTACACAGTGCGTCTATTTTCCCCGCATCGTGGATGAATAGGCGCTCTTTTTCGTGCCCAAAACCGTGGGCAAATACAAGAGATTGGATGTTGGCCATCAATAAATGGTTTGATTTTCCTCACGGTTTAGAGTACAATAAAATTGTTGAAATTGCTCAAAACAGTTCAAGGAATACTACCTATTACGAATTACGATATCACACAGGAGACGTCTTTCATGCTTAAACAAGGCCTTTACGAGCAAGTAGTGAATACCGAAATCAAAGATGAACTGCGTCAGCTGCCGGAAGACAGCAAGCACGTCGAGAAAATCGACACAGCCGAGTCCTCCTCTGTCTTAACGCAGTACCTGTCCGAAGTCGTTCACAAAGGTCTTGACCGCATTGCGGGTGACGATATTTCTGCGCAGCTAAATCTGGTCAACAAAATTGTTGATCTGATTTCGCAGGAGACAGCGCAGGACGACCTGCGTGATTTTACTGTGGACGATGAGGGTGAGCAGTTATTCGCATTGCTGTCCCGCGATGATCCTATGATGCGCATCGGCCAGAAAAAAGCAAAGGACCTCCCCCGCCCCGAAACATCGATTGCGCAAAGCAGCTTATTTACCGGAGCAGTTCATGAGCCGCAGATGTTTTCCGAGCTGAAGAAAGAAATCGCCTCCGCAGACCGCATTGATATGCTGGTTTCGTTTGTCAAATGGAGCGGTCTTCGTTTAATCATCGATGATCTTCAGCATTTTGCGGAACGCGGCGGCAGGCTCCGCGTTATTACGACAACATACATGGGCGCAACAGACGTGAAAGCGGTGGAGGCGCTTCGCAATCTCCCCAACACGGAAATCCGTGTATCTTACGATACCGAGCGTACCCGGCTTCATGCAAAGGCGTATATGTTCTATCGTGAAACCGGCTTTACCACGGCGTATGTCGGTTCTTCCAACCTCTCCAATCCGGCTATGTCCAGCGGACTGGAATGGAATGTTAAGCTGACAACCAAGGATATGCTGCCGACCATTCAGAAGATGGAAGCAACCTTCGATAGTTATTGGAACACCGCCAGCTTTGAAGTCTATGAGGACGGGTGCAGGGAAAGACTGGAGCGTGCACTGTCAACAAACGGCAAGGCCGATCCGACAAGCGAGATGCAGTTCGTTTTCGATATTCAGCCCTATCCCTACCAGCAGGAGATTTTGGATCGCCTGCAGGCAGAGCGCGAGGTTCGCGGCTATTACCGCAATCTTGTTGTTGCGGCAACCGGCACCGGCAAAACCTTAATCTCCGCCTTTGATTACCGACGGTTCTGCAAAGCCTTTTCCGGTTCGAAGCCCCGTCTGCTGTTTGTCGTTCATCGAGAGGAAATTCTGAAACAGAGCCGAAGTGCTTTCCGTGCTGTGTTGAAAGATCCCAATTTCGGAGAGCTTTTTGTGGGCAGCTTCAAGCCGAGCAGCCTGGAGCATCTATTTATTTCGGTGCAGACATTAGCCTCCCAGAAGCTGTATGACGTTCTCCCGGAGGACTATTACGATTTCATCATTGTGGACGAGTTCCATCACGCAGCAGCGCCCACCTATCAAGGACTGCTGAACCACTTCAAGCCGAAAATCTTATTGGGTCTGACCGCAACGCCGGAACGCATGGATGGAAAAAACGTTCTGGATTACTTCAATGGCCGCATTGCATCTGAAATCCGACTGCCGGAGGCGATCGAGCGCAAGCTGCTCTGCCCGTTCCAATACTTCGGCGTTTCCGATGATGTCGACCTATCCAATATTCGCTGGACGCGCGGCGGTTATGATAAAGCTGAACTTAACAACGTGTTTTCTCTGAACCGTGCTGTTGCCGAAAAGCGCGCCGGCCATATTGTCAATTCTCTCTACCGGTATGTAACCGACATCAATACGGTTCGTGGTCTTGGGTTTTGCGTCTCTGTCGAGCATGCTAAATTCATGGAGGAATATTTCTCATCGAAGGGTATCCCCTGCATGTCTCTTACCGCTAATTCCAGCGATAAGGAACGAAATGAAGCCAGACAGCGTCTGGTCTCCGGTGAAATCCGCTTTATCTTTGTTGTAGATTTGTATAACGAGGGCGTTGATATTCCCGAAATTGACACCATTCTCTTTCTGCGCCCTACCGAGTCGCTCACGATTTTCCTACAGCAGCTCGGCCGCGGTCTGCGTCTCTCGGAAGGAAAAGAATGCCTGACCGTTTTGGATTTCATCGGTCAGGCAAACAAGAAATACAATTTTGAAGAAAAGTTTGCCGCACTGCTCTCTCACAGCAATCACAGCATGCAGTACGAGGTGAAAAAGGGCTTTGTATCACTGCCGAAGGGCTGCTATATCCAGCTGGAAAAGAAGGCTTCCGAAGTCATTCTGGCGAATATTCGCCGCTCCTTCGGTGACCGTGCCGGTCTGATTGCGCGTATCGAAACCTTCACACAGGACAGCGGCCTTCCCCTTTCCTTGAAGAATTTCATCAGCTACTATCACCTCGACCCGCGGTCTATCTACGGTAAATTCTCTTTCTCCCGTCTCTGTGCAGCTGCAGGCGTCCTTGATGATTTTGCCGAGCCTGCCGAAAGCATTCTGACAAAGGCATTCAGCAAGCTGGTTTCTGTGGATTCCCGGCGCTGGATTAAGTTCCTGACGGATATTCTTCCGCGCTTCTCCTGTGAACTTGCGGCTTCGCTTTCCGATTTTGAAAAGCGCATGCTGCAAATGTTCTACATAACCGTATTTCAGGAGGCGGCAGACTGGCGTTCCCATACTACGCAAGCCAACATGCAGCTGCTCGCGGACAGTCCGATAATGATGCACGAACTGAACGAGCTTCTGTCGTTCAATCTGGAACGTATTGACTTTATCGATCAGCCTGTCCCGCTTGGCTTTGATTGTCCGCTGGACCTGCATTGCACCTATACCAGAGATCAAATTCTGATTGCAATGGACTATATGACGCCGAAAAATGTGCGGGAAGGTGTCAAATGGCTGCCGGACAAGCAGGTCGATGTGTTCTTTATCACGCTCAACAAGGCGAACAAGGACTACTCCCCGACTACCATGTACAACGACTATTCGATCAACGAAAGCCTGTTCCATTGGCAAAGTCAAAGCACGACCTCCGATACGGCAAGCACCGGTCAGCGTTATATCAACCACCGGCAGCGCGGCAGCAAGGTCGTTCTCTTTGTGCGGGAGTTCAAGCAGGACAGCATTGGCGCTGCACCGTATACCTGTCTTGGAACGGCAGCCTATGTGAAGCACACCGGCAGCAAGCCAATGAATATTACATGGCATCTGGACCAGCCGATCCCGGCGAAGTATCTTCGCAAGACGAACAAGCTGGTAGTCGGATAAGGAAGGCATTTTATGAAAACAATCCGAGTGGTCGCCGCAGTCATTCGTGATGGCGAAAAAATCTTTGCCACCATGCGCGGCTACGGTGACTTTAAGGGACTGTGGGAGTTTCCCGGCGGAAAAATCGAGTCCGGCGAAACACCGCAGGAGGCCTTAAAAAGAGAAATCCGGGAAGAACTGGCCTCCGAGATTTCGGTTGGCGAGTTGATTGATACTGTTGAATTTGATTATCCGACTTTTCACCTTTCAATGGATTGCTTCTGGTGTCAGCTGATTCGCGGTAATCTTGAACTGTTAGAGGCCGCCGAAGCGCGATGGCTGACCAAGGAAACACTGAAAAGCGTGGATTGGCTGCCGGCTGATTCAGGGCTGATTGAAAAGATTGAGAAAGCGCTCGCTTTGCTGCCATCTTGAACTGTAATGCAAGGCGGTGCAGCCATCATCTGCGAAGCCTTTCCGAACTGATGCATTTATTCGTTAATCAGACAGCAAATCACATGAATGTTGCAAGAGGAGCATTACTTTGACCCATCTTTTCGCCCTGTCCACATCGGCCGCCGATATTATGAATATTTCGCTTCGTTCCCGCCTGTCCGCCGCGCGGCTGACGTATATCGACAGCCTGCACGGCACCTCCCGTCAGCAGAGCTTCACCGCTTCCCTGCTGCTGGATGAGGCAATCCGCCTTTGCTGTCCGTCCGTGCCGCGCCCGCTCGACATTGCCGCGAACGAGAACGGCCAGCCGTATCTGACCGCCGCGCCGGATGTTCATTTCAGCC
>CALCJW010000202.1:0-6001 GCA_937967235.1 uncultured Clostridia bacterium | reverse complement strand
TGTCCCTTGGCATCGCCATTCAGAACTTCCCCGAGGGCGCGATCATCTCCATGCCCCTGCGGGCGGAGGGCGAGAGCAAGGGCAAGGCGTTTCTCGGCGGTGTGCTTTCCGGCGTGGTGGAGCCTGTCGGAGCGGTGCTGACGCTTCTTGCGGCACAGCTGGTGATCCCGGCGCTGCCGTATTTTCTGAGCTTCGCGGCGGGCGCCATGCTCTATGTGGTGGTGGAGGAGCTGATCCCGGAGATGTCTCAGGGAAAGCACTCCAACATCGGAACGATTTTCTTTGCCGTGGGCTTTAGCGTCATGATGACGCTTGATGTGGCGCTGGGATAGTATAAAATGTGTCACTCCCATTGACAAACCAAATCTACGCGGTTATAATATACCAGCGGTATGTACCGCTGGTATATCAGGAGGCGTAGGAAATGGAACGAACGGAAACCCAGAGGAGGATCCTCGAAGTTGGGAAAAGAGAGTTCTTGGAGAAAGGCTTCAAGGACGCATCTCTGAACCAAATCGTCGCAGAGGCGGGCTTCACGAAGGGTGCCTTCTACGGCTACTACCCGGATAAGACCGCTCTGTTTGAAGACCTTGTGGGCGAGACCGCAAGCGAGCTGCTCACCCGCTTCAAGGCGGCACAGGATGATTATTTTGACCTCGTCCCAGAGGGAAAAGCAAAAGACAGTCTGGCACTCTCCACCCAGCATCTGCACGAGTTTGTCGCGTTTATGTACGACCATTTCGACGAATTCAAGCTGATCCTCTGCCGAGCGGAGGGAACGGGCTATGCGGATTTCATCGAGGTGCTGGTAGAGCTGGAGGCCGATCGATCCGAAGAATACTACGCCCTCCTCAGAAAAAACGGTATGCTCTCCGGGAGCATGACCCGTCAGCTTCATCACATGATCACAAGAGCTTACTTTACGGCGGTGTGTGAAACCATCGTCCACGATATGCCGAGAGAGGAAGCCATGAAATATGTCGATGAACTGGCTATCTTTTTCCACTCCGGCTGGAGCGGACTTTTAAGGCTCGAATGAGCCTTAAAAAAATAACTGTCGGTTAGTTGCCTCTAACCAATGCGGCGCATCCTCCAACAAATCCATATATTTTAAGAAAGGAACACGGAATATGAGCAAACAGAAAAAAACAAAGCAGCCGCCGGTGCTGGGCAGGCTGCTGGCATATGCCGGAGGGCATAAGTGGCTGTCCGTCTTGGGCTGCGGGCTGTCCGGCGTTTCGGCGGCGGTCGGCATTTTCCCGTTCGTCTTTGTCTGGTACGCGGCCAGAGGCATTTTAACGCCGGGAGGCAGTGTTTCGGCAGGGCTTGCCCGCTACGGCTGGTATGCGCTGGCGGCGGCGCTTCTGAGCGCGGCGATCTATTTCGCCGGACTTATGTGTACGCACCTTGCGGCCTTCCGGGTGGCGACGAATATGCGAAAGGCGGCGGCCGCCCATCTCATTGACCTGCCGCTGGGGTACTTTAACGCCAACCTCACGGGGCGGCTTCGCAAGCAGATCGACGACAACGCGGCGCTGACAGAAACGCTCCTTGCCCACACCATCCCCGACGCAGTGGGTGGGATCGTAACGCCGGTACTGGCGGTGGGACTGCTCTTCGTCTTTGACTGGCGCATGGGGCTTGCCTGCCTGATCCCCATGATCATCGGGCTTGTCTGCCTGATGAGCATGATGACGGGCACCAGCATGAAGTTCTTTGAGGAATACCAGCGGGCAGGAGAGCGCATTTCCGCTGAGGCCACGGAGTATGTCCGGGGCATCCCGGTGGTGAAGGTGTTCCAGCAGACGGTTTACTCCTTCAAGAGCTTTCATGCCGCCATCCTCAGCTACTGCGACCTTGCCAGCGGCTACGCCATGATGTGCCGTATGCCCTACACGCTGCTTACGGTGGTGCTGAACTCCATGTTCCTGTTTCTCATGCCCTTGGGAATGGTTCTCATCGGCGGCGCGGCAGACGGCTGGGCGGTGCTGGCCGATCTGGTGTTTTACATCTTCTTCGCGCCCCAGCTTGCCTTTATGATGGAGCGGCTGATGTACGCGGTCAACGCACAGATGGAGGCCGCCGAGGCAGTGAACAAGCTGGAGGCAATATTGAAGGAGTCGCCCCTTCCCGAGCCTGCGGCGGACAGCGGAAGCAAGCCCGCAGGTAGCGGCATTTCCTTTGAAAACGTCACCTTTTCCTATGACGGTGCGGACAGACCCGCGCTGACGAATGTGAGCTTCCATCTGCCACAGGGAGAGGCGTGGGCGTTGGTGGGTCCCTCCGGCGGCGGCAAGACCACCATCGCCCGGCTGATCCCGCGCTTTTTCGATGTGCAGGCAGGGGCGGTGCTCCTGGGCGGACGGGATGTGCGAAGCATCCCCACCGCGGAGCTGATGGAGCAGATCTCCTTTGTCTTTCAGGAGGTGCGCCTGTTTAAGAAGAGCATCCGCGACAACATCCGCGCCGCTCGGCCGGATGCCACCGAGGCGGAGATATTACACGCGGCGCAGCTTGCCCAGTGCAGCGATATTCTGGAAAAGACGCCGGGCGGGCTGGACGCCGTGATCGGCGCCAAGGGCGTGTACCTCTCCGGCGGCGAGATGCAGCGCATCGCGCTGGCGAGGGCGATCTTAAAGGACGCGCCCATCGTGGTGCTGGATGAGGCCAGTTCCTTTGCAGACCCGGAGAACGAGGCGAAGATACAAAAGGCCTTCGAGGCGCTGATGAAGGGCAAGACCGTGTTGATGATCGCCCACCGCCTGTCCACGGTGCGGAACATGGATCGCATCCTCGTCGTCCGGGACGGCGAGATCGCCGAGGAAGGAAAGCACGACGAGCTGCTCCAAAAGGGCGGCGTATACGCCGCTATGTGGGAGGAATACCAAAAGGCCGCGCAGTGGAAGGTGGGAGGTGCCGCATGATCGAACGCATCCGAAAAAAATACGCCATGACGGAGAAGGGCGCAAAAGACTATGTGTCCGCCGTGTTCTGGTCCGTACTGGTCAACATCAGCAAAATGCTGCCGGTGGGCGTGCTGGCCACGGCACTCTCCGGCATTGTAGAGGCGCTGACAAACGGCACCGACCCAAGGGCGGGGCTTACGCGCTTTCTGGTCGCGGGCGTCCTTGCCCTCGCCGCGCTCTTTGTGACCTTTCTGATCCAGTACAAAGCCCTATACGAAGCCACCTACCGGGAGAGTGCCAACCGCCGCATCCGGCTGGCAGAGGTGCTGCGCCAGCTCCCGCTGTCCTTCTTCGGAAAACGTGACCTGACCGACCTGACCACCACCATCATGGGGGATACGGAGACGCTGGAAAAGGCATTCTCCCACTTTTACCCCGCCATGCACGGCGCGCTCATCTCCACGGCGCTGATTTCCGCAGGCATGCTGCTTTACGACTGGCGGATGGCGCTGGCTCTTTTGTGGGTGGTGCCTGCGTCGCTGCTGATGGTCTATCTCTCCCGGCGCATGGAAAAGCGGCATATAACGAAGGGGCTCGTCACCCGCCGCGCGGCCACTGACGCCATGCACGAGGTGCTGGAGTGCGCGCCGGAGATCAAGGCGTGCAACCAAAAGGCGCGGTATATCGCTGACCTGAACCGCAGGCTGGACGAGGCGGAGCAGGACACCATCCGGGGCGAGCTGTTCACAGGCTCCGTGGTCACGGTGGCGCAATCCTTCTTAAAGCTGGGCATCGCCACCACCGTCCTCACGGGGGTGCTGCTGATGAGCCGCGGCGACTTGTCGCTGATCCCGTTTCTGATGTTCCTTATCGCCGCTACCCGGGTATATGACCCCATCGGCTCCATGTTTGCCAACATGGCAGCGGTTTTCGCCTGCGAGGTGCGCATCGAGCGTATGCAGGAGATCGAGAACGAAAAGCGCATGACCGGTATGACCGAATATGATCCCGACGGCTACGACATCCGCTTTGAGCACGTGACCTTTGCCTACCGGGAAAAAGAGGACGTGCTAAGAGATGTTTCCTTTACGGCGAAGCAGGGACAGGTGACGGCGCTGGTGGGCCCCTCCGGCGGCGGCAAATCCACGGCAGCCAAGCTGGCAGCCCGCTTCTGGGACCCGGCGGAGGGAACGGTGCGGCTGGGCGGCGTGGATGTGTCCACGGTGGACGGCGAGGCACTGCTGAAAAACTACGCCATCGTATTTCAGGATGTGGTGCTGTTTGCGGATACCGTGATGGAAAACATCCGCCTCGGCAAGCGGGACGCCACCGACGAGGAGGTGCTGGCGGCAGCGAAGGCGGCGCAGTGCGACGCCTTTGTATCCAGGCTGCCGGACGGCTACCACACCCTGATCGGGGAAAACGGCTCCCGGCTCTCCGGCGGTGAGCGGCAGCGCATCTCCATTGCCCGCGCCATCTTGAAGGACGCGCCGGTGATTTTGCTGGACGAGGCCACGGCCTCGCTGGACGTGGAGAACGAAACGGCGGTGCAGGCGGCGCTGTCCGGGCTTATCAAGGATAAGACGGTGCTCATCATCGCGCACCGCATGCGTACCGTCATGAACGCCGACCAGATCGTCCTGCTCTCCGGCGGCCGCGTGGTTGAGATGGGCTCTCCCGCGGAGCTGCTGAAAAAGAACGGCCTGTTCCGCCACATGGCGCAGCTCCAGAGCGAGAGCATGGAATGGACGGCGTAGAACGCTGCGGGATAAACAGAATTCCAAGTGCAATATTGGAAAACGAAGTGTCGAAAACAAGGAGGAGTTTATGAAAGAAACAAATAAATGGTCTGTCAGGGATGTGATCACCACGGTATTGCTCTCCGCAGTACTGATCGTGATCCAGCTCGTCGTCAACATGGTCTGCATGGCCAACGACTTTGTCAGCATGGTGCTGTCGGTGGGGATCACCATGTTCCTCTGCGCGCCGGTCTATATGCTCATGGTCAGCCGGATCGGCAAGCGTTTTGTGACGCTGATCTATATGACGATCCTCGGCGTGATTTTCCTGCTGATGGGAAACTGGTTCTTGCTTCCTTATTACGTTCTCGTGGGAATCCTCTGCGAGGCGATTCTCTGGAAGGAAGGCTCCTGCCAAAAGCCGAAACGGCTGACCGCCGCCTGGACGGTGGCGAGCCTGCTGTACAACGGGGTCAATCTGCTGCCCATCTGGTTCTTCTGGGACACCTACTACGATTTTGCGCTGGCAAGCGGTATGGAGCAGAGCTACATCGATTCCTATGTGCGTTACTACACCTCTCCCGGCTGGCTGGCCTTTATTCTGCTGTTTACGACGCTGATGGGCTTTTTGGGCTGCATGGTGGGCAGTCGGCTGATCCGCAGGCATTTTCAGAAGGCCGGCGTTCTATGAGAGCGGGCGCATCCTTTGCGGTGCCGGTCAAGCTGTGGGCGCTGCTGTGCGTCTTTGCCGGAGTAACCATCGGCGGGAATGTGCTGCTCACCTGCATCCTGACCGGCGGTGCGCTTCTTTATCTCGTCTTACAGCGGAACTTCCGCCTTGCCGCGTCCTATGGCTGCTTTTATCTGCTGCTGGCGCTGCTGCTCTACGGCATCCGCTTCCACGGGCTGCATATGCCGGTCTTTTCGGAGTTTTATGTTCTGATGTTCTGGAATCTGTCGCCGATCTTTCTGGTGTCATGGGATCTGATCACCACGCCGCCGGGGATGCTCTCCGCGTTCTTATCCCGCCTCCGTATGCCCACCCCGTTTATTCTCGGGCTTCTTGTGGTTTTTCGCTTCTTCCCTACCATGCGGACGGAGCTAAAGGGCGTAGGCAGGTCCATGAAAAACCGGGGGCTGACCGCAGCGGGGCAGCTGCTCGCACATCCCGTGCAGAGCATGGAGTATGTGCTGGTTCCGTTTCTTCTTCGGGTATTGCAGCTTGCCGATCAGCTTTCCGTTTCCGCCGTTGCAAGGGGCGCGGAACGCCCGGGCGTGCGCGGCAGCTATTATGAGAAAAGGGCCGGGGCGCGGGATCACATCGCGGCAGCCGCATGTGCGATAGTCACGGCTTCC
>CALCJW010000201.1:0-4216 GCA_937967235.1 uncultured Clostridia bacterium | reverse complement strand
AGCACACCGGACTCTGACTCCGTTTGCGGGGGTTCGAATCCCTCATCCCCTGCCAAAAAGAGCTTTGAGATTTGTCTCAAGGCTCTTTCTTTTTTTGAATCTCAAGTACGTGAGGATGGAGAATACCATGGAAATCAGAACAGCGGAGCTTTCCGATCTGGACGCGATTGCGCAGGTTGAGGCAGAATGCTTCCCGGCGGCGGAGGCCGCGACAGAGAAGTCGCTGAAAGAGCGGCTGAAGGCTTACAGTAATCACTTCTGGCTGCTGCTGGACGAGGGGAAGCTCGTTTCCTTTGTCGACGGCATGGTGACCGATCAGAAGGATTTGACGGACGATCTGTATGAAAACGCGCAGGCGCATGATGAAACTGGCGCGTGGCAGATGATTTTTGGCGTCAATACAATTCCGGCGTACCGAAAGCGCGGCTGCGCGGGAATGCTTTTAAAGCGTGCGATCGACGATGCGGGCAAGCAGGGAAGGCGCGGCCTCGTTCTGACCTGCAAGGAGCGGCTCGTGCCGTATTACGCAAAATTTGGCTTTGTGAATGAAGGCGTGTCCGGCTCAACGCACGGCGGTGTGACGTGGTACCAGATGCGGCTGACGTTCTGAATACAAATAAAATGCCCCGGATACGGAAAAAATTCCGCGTCCGGGGCAAAATTTTCTTCGATTTGTTACGAGTGCATGGAAGATTACACCATGTCAAGAAAAATAATAAAAAAAGCTGCACAAAAATGCAGCAAAAGAATTGACGGATGGAACAAATTGTGGTATCATGTAAGTCCATAATGCCTGAGTGCGGCAACGCGCCGCTTTCACCTTTATCTGGATCAATTATAGCACCGGTTGAGGCGGAACGCAAGCAGTGTGGCGGAAGAAACGAACAACTCTTCCGGGCGTATCGTTAAAAACACAGAACCAAAAGAAAGGCTGTGAGGTAATAGAATGGCGAAGATTCAAGACGTTATGCTTGGCAAGACGATGCGAAAGAGTTTTGCAAAGCACGACAAGATCCTGGCAATTCCCAACATGCTCAAAATCCAGAAGGACTCCTACAACTGGTTCCTCGACGAGGGACTGCGCGAGGTCTTCCGCGATGTCGACACCATCACCGACTACACGGGCAATCTCGAGCTGAGCTTCCTGGACTACAGCATGAACGAGCCCCCGAAGTACACGGTCGAAGAATGCAAGGAGCGCGATGCAACGTTCGCAAAGCCCATCAAGGTCCGCGTGCGGCTCCACAACAAGGAGACGGACGAGATCAAGGAGCAGGAGATCTTCATGGGCGACTTCCCGCTCATGACGAACGGCGGTACGTTTGTCATCAACGGCGCAGAGCGCGTCATCGTCTCCCAGATCGTCCGCAGCCCCGGTATGTACTACGGCGACGAGGTGGACAAGGCCGACCAGCACATCTACTCCGCGACGGTTATCCCGTACCGTGGCGCGTGGCTGGAGTATGAGACGGATCTCAACAACGTCTTCTATGTCCGTATCGATAAGAACCGCAAGATCCCCATCACCTGCTTAATTCGCGCCCTCGGCGTTTCTACCGACGCACAGATCAAGGAGGTCTTCGGCGAAGATCCGCTCCTGAATGCGACGCTCGAAAAGGACACCTGCCGCACGCGCGAGGAGTCTCTGCTTGAGATTTACCGCAAGCTCCGTCCGGGCGAGCCGCCCACAGTCGAAAGCGCAGAGAGCTATCTGGACGCGCTGTTCTTCGACGCGCGGCGCTATGACGTTTCCAAGGTCGGCCGCTATAAGTTCAACAAGAAGATGGACATCTGGAGCCGTCTTTCAGGCCAGACGCTTGCAAAGCCTGTGACCGACCCCATGACGGGCGAAATTATCGCCATGCCGGACGAGGTCATCTCGAGAGACAAGGCACATGAGATCTCCGACCGCGGCGTCAATGAAGCAATCATCAGCGTCGACGGCCGGGAGGTCAAGGTCTTCTCCAACGGCATGGTCGACATGGCCAAGTTTGTGGATTTCGACCCCAAGCAGTACGGCATCAAGGAAAAGGTCTGCTTCTCCGTTCTGCGCGAGATGCTCCAGACCGTCCCGGCGGACGGCTGGGAAGAGGCCATCAACGAGCGCCGCGAGGACCTTATCCCGAAGCACATCACAAAAGACGACATCCTCGCCTCTATCAACTACCTTTGCACCATGGTGCAGGGCGCGGGCACGAAGGACGACATTGACCATCTTGGAAACCGCCGTCTTCGCTGCGTGGGCGAGCTGCTGCAGAACCAGTTCCGCGTCGGCTTTACCCGTCTCGAGCGCGTGATTCGCGAGCGCATGACCATTCAGGATCTCGACGTGGTCACGCCGCAGAGCTTAATTAACATCCGCCCCGTGACCGCAGTCATCAAGGAGTTCTTCGGCTCCTCGCCGCTGTCGCAGTTCATGGACCAGAATAACCCTCTGGCAGAGCTGACGCACAAGCGCCGTCTGTCCGCACTCGGCCCGGGCGGTTTGTCCCGTGAAAGAGCATCGTTCGACGTGCGAGACATTCACTACACGCACTACGGCCGTATGTGCCCGATCGAGACCCCTGAAGGCCCGAACATCGGCCTGATCAACTACCTTGCGTCCTACGCGAAGATCAACGAATATGGCTTCATCGAAGCCCCGTTCCGTAAGGTCGACAAAGCCACCGGCAAGGTCACGAACGAGGTCGAGTACATGACTGCGGACGTGGAGGACGATTACTACGTCGCACAGGCCGCAGAGCCGCTGGACGAGGAAGGCAAGTTCGTCAACGCCCGTGTCACCTGCCGTCACAGAGATGAGATCATCTCTGTCGAGCGCGAGCTTATCGACTATGTCGACGTGGCCCCCAACATGATGACCTCCATCGCGACTGCGTTCATCCCGTTCCTCGAGAACGACGACGCGAACCGCGCGCTGATGGGCGCGAACATGCAGCGTCAGGCCGTGCCGTTGATGGTCACGGAAGCGCCGATCGTCGCAACCGGCATCGAGCACAAGTGCGCGGTCGACTCCGAGGTCTGCATCACGGCCAAGGGACCCGGCGTTGTGACAAGAGTCTCTGCCGACAGCCTGTCTGTCCGCTATGACGATGGTAACGTCGCAGACTATACGCTTACAAAGTTTGCCCGCTCCAATCAGGGCACCTGCATCAACCAGCGCCCGATCGTTGCGGCCGGCGAACGTGTGGAAGCCGGTCAGGTCATTGCAGACGGCCCCGCCTGCTCGCAGGGTGAGATTGCGCTCGGCAAGAACGTGCTCATCGGCTTCATGACGTGGGAAGGCTACAACTACGAGGACGCGATTTTGCTGAACGAACGCCTCGTGCGCGAGGACGTGTTCACCTCCATCCACATTGAAGAATACGAAACCGAGTCGAGAGACACCAAGCTCGGACCGGAGGAAATTACAAGAGATATCCCGAACGTCGGCGAGGACACCCTCAAGGATCTCGACGAAAACGGCATCATCCGCATCGGCGCGGAGGTCACCTCGGGCGACTATCTGGTCGGCAAGGTCACGCCAAAGGGCGAAACCGAGCTCACCGCTGAAGAGCGGCTGCTGCGTGCCATCTTCGGCGAGAAGGCAAGAGAGGTCCGCGATTCGTCTTTGAAGGTTCCGCACGGCGAGGCCGGCATCATTGTCGACGTGAAGGTCTTCACGAGAGAAAACGGCGACGAGCTCGCTCCCGGCGTCAACAAGGTCGTCCGCGTTTACATCGCGCAGAAGCGGAAAATTTCCGTTGGCGATAAGATGGCGGGCCGTCACGGCAACAAGGGTGTTGTCTCCCGCATTCTGCCGCAGGAGGATATGCCGTTCCTGCCGGATGGTACGCCGCTGGATATCGTTCTGAACCCGCTGGGCGTGCCGTCCCGTATGAACATCGGACAGGTTCTGGAGGTCCACCTCGGCTACGCCGCGCATGCGCTCGGCTGGAAGGTTGCAACTCCGATCTTCGATGGCGCGAACGAACGCGAGATCCGCGAACTTCTCAAGCAGGCAGGCGTCGCGGAAGACGGCAAGACCGTTCTCTATGACGGCCGTACCGGCGAAGCCTTTGACCAGCGCGTCACCGTCGGCTATCCGTACTACCTCAAGCTCCACCATCTGGTTGACGATAAGATCCACGCCCGTTCGACCGGCCCGTACTCCCTCGTCACCCAGCAGCCGCTCGGCGGCAAGGCGCAGTTCGGCGGCCAGCGCTTCGGCGAAATG
>CALCJW010000200.1:0-5086 GCA_937967235.1 uncultured Clostridia bacterium | reverse complement strand
AACGCCCCTTCGCCGGGGCGACACAAACGCGGACGTGGCGCTCATCCAGTTTATCCTGAATCGCATCTCTCAGAACTACCCCGCCATCCCGAAGCTCACCGTCGACGGCGTGTTTGGAGCAGATACCGAAGCTTCCGTGCGCGCGTTCCAATCGATTTTCGATCTGACAGCAGACGGCATTGTCGGCCCTGCGACGTGGTACAAGATGCTCCTTCTTTATGTCGCGGTGCAGCGTCTTTCCGAGCTTCAGTCCCTCGGGCAGACCTACACGCGCTATAACTGGGAGCTGCCGGAGCCTCTTTCCATTGGTTCGACCGGAAGCCGGGTGACGTTTTTGCAGTATGTGCTCTCCGTGCTCGCGCAGTTCATTCCGTCCATCCCGGAGGCGAACATCACGGGCACATACTCGGAAAACACGGAGGAAGCTGTTCGCGCGTTTCAGAGCTATGCAGGCCTTCCTGTGACGGGATCGATTGACGACGCGACGTGGAACGCCCTTTACGCGCAGTATTCCGCCATCCGAAGCGAGGTTTTATCGAGCGGTGAGCTGTTTCCCATCACAGAGTTAGATGTGCCAGAGGCTGTGCCCGTGTTCGCCAATGCGCAGGTGCCAGCCCCGTCCATCTTCCCGCAGCCTCCCACAGGCGATGCGGCGCAGCGCTATACGGACACCTCGCGCTTTCTGCAATATCCCGCCGGAGGCTTTGCCGCCGGTCAGCAAGATGAGGAGGGCTCTTTATGACGCTTCCGGAAGACTACATAAACAGGCCCGTGCGCAGCCTGCAAACCATGCTGCAAGTCTTATCGAACGTTTTCCCCGCACTTTTAACCGTGAATCCCGACGGAATTTACGGCGAGACGACCCAAAAAGCGGTCCGTGCGTTCCAGCGCTTTTCGGGTCTTCCCGAGACGGGGATCGCCGAGCAGGAAACCTGGAACTCGCTTGCAAGCTGCTATCTTCGCCACGCGCCGAGCGTCCTGCCGCCGGAGCCCTTGCGCATTGTTTTGCAGCCCGGGCAGGAAATTGCCCCCGGCGAACAGAATCTGCACCTGTTTCTCATGCAGGCCATGATGGCCGCGCTCGCTGGGCGCTTCTCCAATGCCAATCCCCCGGAGGTCACGGGCGTTTTCGACGCGGCGACAAAGAAAGCCGTTCTGGAGCTGCAGGCGCTCTTCGGCCACGCGCAGACCGGCGTGATCGACCGCCGCTTCTGGGCGTATCTTGCGAGGCTCTACACCCTCTCCATCGGCGACGGCACGACTTCTGCCTCTTCCGATGCAGCGTTCGCTTCTAACAGATATCTGCTGTGAAGCATTCGGGTTCGTGGGCAGCGCCCCCTACTGAAGGTGCGCGGAAATTTTGCCGGGACGGCTTATGGCCGGAGCTTCTGCCAGTCTTTCCTTAAAAAGAGGAAGGTGATGAGCATATCGAGTGCGTACAAAATTGCCCGCAGGCTGCCGCCGAAGAGGAGGCTTGCAATGCACAGAAGCGCGCATGCGCCCGCGGCAACATAAAAGGCGATCCGGCGCTTCGAGATCAAAAACCATACAAGTCCCGCGAGCTTCCCGGCAAACAGAACCGGCACGGCAATATAGAACGCATAATACGTCTCAACGCTCTCGAGCATCACGTCCAGAAGCTTCAGCATATCGGAAAACTCGGGGAAGGATTCCAGCGTCTCTATAAAATACGACTGCGCGTGATAGACCAGCAGCACGCAGCCAAAGGCGACGACGAGATAGGCCGTAAACACGGCGCACACGATCAGCCAGAAGCACAAAGCCCCGTTCAGGTGCGGCTTTCCCGCCGCATCCAGCCAGACACGCTCGCGCCGGCTCTCCTGCGCGGGCGTTTCATACGCGCCGGGATAGACGGCGGAGCGGGGTGGAACGTTCTCGGGCTCCGGAATCTGCTGCGCGGGCTTGGTGTAGCGCCTGACGAGCGCGCCGCACTCGGGGCAGATGAGCACATTGTCGTCTACCTCTTTGCCGCAGTTATAACATTTCTGCATGAAGCATACTCCTTCATATAATATACTGAAATATCCTGCCAGTATTGTACCTGCGTTTGTGCGGAAAGTCAAATGCGCGGAAACCAGCACGTGGGAAGCGCATTTTTTGCAAGGTATCGAGCAGTTTTTTGCATTTACATGGCGGGAAATTTCGATATAATAGGGTGCAAATAAACTGGGGAGGGGCGAAGACGATGCGTTTTACGAAAATGAACGGCGCGGGCAACGACTTCATCATTGTGGAAAACCTGCGCGGCGAGTTAGACGAACAGAAGCTCTCCAAGCTTGCGCGCACGCTCTGCGACCGGCGTATGTCCATCGGAGCAGACGGCCTGATGGCGGTCGTTCCGGCAAAGGGGACTGCCGATTATGGCATGCTGTTTTTCAACTGCGACGGCTCGCTTGGCGAAATGTGCGGCAACGGCGCGCGCTGTATCTGCCGCTACGGCTATGAGCATCAGCTCGCCGGAGAAACGCAGACCATTGAGACCACAGCGGGGCTTGTTACGGGCGAACGCATCGACGCGCGGAATTACCGCATCCGCCTGCCACAGCCGCAGAATTTGCAGTATCTGGCGCTGGATGTGGACGGGCAAAAGGTCGGCTGTATGTACCTCGAGCTCGGAAACCCCGGCATTCCGCACGCGGTGGTGCAGTATCCGGGATTACGCGCGGCGGACGAACAGGAGCTCTTTGCGCTTGGGCGCAAGCTCCGCCACCACCCGGCTTTCCCGAAGGGCGCGAATGTGAATTTCCTCGAAAAACTCGGTGAGAACCGGTTTTATGAAAGAACGTGGGAACGCGGCGTGGAGGATTTTACCTACGCCTGCGGCACGGGGACGGGCGCATCGGTCTATGCGCTGGCGGAAAAGCGCCGGTGCGGCGACCATGTGCAGGTCGAGGTGAAAGGGGGGCTTCTCATCGTGGACATTGTCCGCGAGGGTAAGAAATGCACAGACCTCCTGCTCACAGGGCCTGCGAGCCTCGTTTGCGCGGGAGAGGTTTTTGAGGAAGCAATACCGCAAGAAGCAGCCTTTGGCTGTGTATAACAAGAAAAGGAGAAAGTATTTATGAACAAGAAGTCTGTTGCCCAGAACTATACGTTCCTTGGCATCATGCTCGGCGCCATGATTCTCGGCGCGCTGTTTGGCTGGCTTGCCCCGTCGGCAGCTGTGGCCATCAAGCCGCTCGGCACGGTGTTTATCAACATGATGTTCTGCATCGTTGTGCCGCTGGTCTTTGCGTCGATCTCCGGCGCGGTCGCCAATATGAAAAGCCGCAAGCGCGCGGGCAAGATCATGGGTACGACGATTGCAACGTTCGTCGTGACCGGCGCGATCGCTGCGGTCATCATGTTCCTGCTCGTTCAGCTGTTCCCGCCGGTGCTCACGCCGTGGACGGAGCTTCAGGCCGAGGAAATGGGCGAGTACGCGACCATCAGCGACATGATCGTCAATTTCTTCACAACCTCTGACTTCGTGGGCCTGCTCAGCCGTCGTGCGATGCTGCCGCTGATCGTGTTCTCGATCCTCTTTGGCTTTGCCGTCAACCTCAACGGCGGCGGCGAGACGCTGGTCGCAAAGTTCCTGGAAGACCTGACGAACGTCATGCTGAAGTTTGTCAAGATCGTGACCTACTACGCCCCCATCGCGTTCTTTGCGATTTTTGCAGACCTTGTCGCAAGCTACGGCCCGCAGATCACCGAGTCCTATGGCCGGGCGCTGCTGCTGTACTACCCGCTGTGCGTTGTGTACATCTTTACGGCTTTCCCGCTGTTTGCCTGGTTCGGCGGCGGCAAGGGCGCTGTGAAGGTCATGTTCCAGCACATTGTCAAGCCCGCGGTCGTGTCTCTCGGCACGTGCTCTTCCGTTGCGACGATCCCGACCAACATGGAAGAGGCGGAAGCCACCGGCATCTCCAAGGACGTATCCGACATGGTGCTTCCCCTTGGCGCGACGATGCACATGGACGGCTCGTGTTTCTCGTGCGTGCTGAAAATCGCGTTTGTACTCGGCGTGTTCGGGCAGGATATGGGCTTTGAGCGTCTGATCCCGATCGTTCTGGTCGCGGTTCTGTCCTCGGTCGGCATGTCCGGCGTGCCCGGCGGCGGCTACATCGGCGAGTACATCATCTGCTCGATCTTTTTCCCGACGCAGATGGAGGTTGCGTTCCCGATCCTCGTGGCCATCGGCAACCTCGTCGATCCTCCCGCGACCATGATCAACTCCGCGGGCGACTATGTGGTATCCTACATTGTCTCTCGCTTTGTCGATGGCAAGGATTGGCTCCAGAAGCAGCTGGCGGCCAAGAAGGACTGATTGGCCAGATAATAATTGATATAACGGCGGCCGCGTCCAATCTGGATTTTTTTCCGGTTGGGCGCGGCTTTTTGCCGGAAAACGACAGAAAACACATCAGCAAAGATTGACAATGTGGGGTTTTGTGCGGTTCTACAATTCTTTATGCAATTCGACGGGAAAGAACCAAATAAAACCGGCAAAACCAACAAAAATGAATCTACGCCATTTTTGTGATAGATATTCTGGAAAAAACGTGATATACTGCTATTTGGTGAACAATGGCTTTCATGGAATTCTCTTTTTTCAGAACCTTCCATCGAACGGCTAGAATTTAGAAAAGAGGTACTTTTTATGTCTGAACTGAATTTGAGCAAGTATGGCATTACGGGTGCTACCGAGATCGTGCGCAACCCCTCCTACGAAATGCTTTTCGAAGAGGAAACCAAGGCTGGTCTGGTTGGCTACGAAAAGGGTCAGGTCAGCGAGCTGGGCGCCGTCAATGTTATGACCGGCATCTACACCGGCCGCTCCCCCAAAGATAAGTATATCGTTGTCGACGACAACTCCAAGGACACTGTGTGGTGGACCTCCGACGCTTACAAGAACGACAACCATCCGATGACCGAGGAAACCTGGAAGACCGTCAAGGACATCGCTGTCAAGGAGCTTTGCAACAAGCGCCTGTTCGTTGTCGATGCGTTCTGCGGCGCGAACCACGATACCCGCATGGCCATCCGCTTCATCGTCGAGGTCGCATGGCAGGCCCACTTCGTC
>CALCJW010000199.1:0-5343 GCA_937967235.1 uncultured Clostridia bacterium | reverse complement strand
CATTTGCGGAGGGTAAAACGTCTTTTTGTGCCCTCCGACACATAGAAAGGGGGGCCAGTGATTATGGTTACATTCTCGGAATTGTTCCAGTTTTGTATTCTCATGGTCAGTGTGATCAGCCTCGTTATTAAGGTCTGTAACAGCAAAAAGAAGTAACCGCCCACTCTTCCCAAAGACAGCGGTTACTTCTTTTTAATCGCTAGGGAAGCTGCTCGTTTGCCGGTAGCACCCTCGTTATCTTTAGTATATCCGATTTTACCCAAATGTCAAGGCCCGCAGCGGCAAAAAGCTACAGCAGCACGAGCGCGGTATCGTAGATCTTGCAGCTCTGGCTCGGGAGCGTGAGCTTGAGCTGCGCGGTCTGCGCGTTTTCCGGAATATCGACGCGGAAACGCAGCAGCGTGCAGCGTGTGCTGCCGGGGAGCTTATCTGAGACGGTCTGTGTGGGCGTGAGCGCAGTAAATTCGCCGGAATCAAAGCGAAGGGCCGCCTGCGCGGTCTCGGTCGAGGCGTGGAGCAGAATTTCTGCGTGCGTGCAGCCAGTGGGAATGGTGCGTGCGTTCAGTGAGACGCTGCCCTCCTGATAGATGACCGGCGTGACGCGGAAGACGATCGACTTGAGCGTAAAGGTGCTCGCGGCCATCGACTCGATCCAGAGCATCATGTCGTATCTGCGGTTCGGGTCGAGCAGGAACGGCGTGTTGAAGGTGATGGGATCGTCCGTGCCGCCTGAGCGCGTCATGGTGGCAAGCTCCGTCTCCAGCAGCGACTCGCGCGTCGCCGAATCCCAGATCGCGAGCTTGACGGCCGTGGTTGTCGAGCCCGTCGTAGCGACCGATTGCAGCTTGAGGGTAGAGAGCGTGCCGTATGCGTCGGGGTAGAAACTGAAGAGCTTCACCCAAGTTTGCGTTACCTGTGTTGCGCGCGAAATGCCGCTGGCGTTGAAGGCATTGTCCGCCGCGTTGCCGAAGACCGTGCCGTCTGACACGCCCTCCGTCAGCAGCTCGCCGCACTGGTTCAGAAAATACACGCCCGTGTAGTCTGCGACCTGCTCCATGTCCGAAAACGCGTCCGCCTGAATGCTGTCGGAATAGGCCGCGTGCCCGCCCTGATGCGCCTGCGCTGCCATTACGCCGCCAAGCGCGATGAGCCCTGCCTCCGCCTGCCGAAGTGCCCGCGCGCCGCTGTTGTCGAGGCGGTTAAAATTGTCGTTGACCTCTGCGAGGCAGACCGGGTCCTCCGGCAGCCACGTGCAAAGGCCGAGCTTCTGTGTTCTGGTCATAAAAAATCCTCCTGTAAGTAAAATTGGGGAAGCCCCTTCACTTACAGGAGAAATATGCACCTTTGTTGCACGCAAAAAGGCAACGGCGGCGCTACGTGATCACAAATCCGCCGTTGACCCCCAGAACCTGCCCCGTCACGAACGGCGCGTCAATGAGATACGCCATCGCCTGCGCGACATCCTCCGGCCGGCCCAGCTTTTCAATCGGGGTCTGCTCGCGAAGCGATTCCATCACCTCCGGCGCAACGTTTGCGCACATGTCGGTCTGGATCACGCCCGGGCAAATCGCGTTGACGCGAATGCCGCTCGGCCCCAGTTCCTGCGCCAGCGCCTTTGAGAGCGCCAGCACCGCGCCCTTCGTCGCCGAATACGCCGCTTCGCACGACGCGCCGACCTGCCCCCACATGGAAGACACCGCCACGATCGCGCCGGCCTGCTTCTGGAGCATCCCCGGCAGCGCCGCGCGCACGCAGTGAAAAATTCCGTCCACATTCACCGCGAAGATCCGCCGCCACGCGTCCGGCGTAATTTCAGAGATCAGCCCATAGTGCGCAATCCCCGCGTTGCAGATGAGTCCGTCCAAGGGCGGCAGCTCCCGGAACGCCGCCTGCACCGCCGCTTCGTCTGCCACGTCGCAGCAAATGCCAGCCGCGCCCGTATCGAACGATAACGTCCGCGCCGTTTCGTGGCTCTTTTCATACAGGAACCAAACCCGGTCTCCTCGCGCAGCAAATAGCCGCACCGCCGCTGCGCCAATGCCCCGGCTTCCGCCGGTAATCAGAATGTTCATAAAACCCTCAAATCAAACGCCCTTTTCCCGGACATTCCCGAAAAAAGGGCGCAAGTTTCATCTTCTTCTGGTCTTTGTCTTGTGCTCGGAATACTGCTTGATGGAGGACATTTTGCTGCTCGACTCCGTCATAAACTGCTTGAGCATATCGTCGAACGACTTCTGCTGCGGCTGAGAAGCGGAAGCTCCAGCCTGACGCGGCGCGGACGAACGCTCTGCAGACGGCCCGGCGGATCTTTGCGCACCATTAAAGCTGCGGTTCTGCGGGCGCGAAAACTGCGGCTTGCTGGGCGCGGGAAGGGTGCGCTTGATGGAAAGATTGGTTTTTCCGTTTTCCCGGCTGATGATCATGACCTTCACGTCCTGACCCTCGGTCAGATGCTCGCGAATGTCGTTGACGTAGGCGTGGGCGATTTCCGAGATGTGTACCATGCCGGTTGACCCATCCGGCAGCGCGACAAACGCGCCGAACTTTGTCAGACTCTTGACCTTGCCTTCCACAACTGCTCCAACTGTAAGCTCCATATGTTCGTTTTGTTCTCCCATCTTATTCTATTCCGGGAAGAAGCAGCTTCTTCCGGAACGGTATGCCATCATTCGCCCACATCGTAAAAGATGATATCGCCCTCTTCGACCATGCCAAGCTTATCCCGCGCGACGGCGGCTACGCCCTCGTCCGTGCCCAGTGCGTCGATGGAGTCCTGCAGGCGGTTGTTTTCCTGCCGGGTGGAAGCGATCGAGCTGTTGAGAATCGCTTCCTGTTCGTTTTTCTCGTTGATCTGCTGCCGAAGCGACACCAGCGTCACCGTCGCGTAAACCACGAGAATCAGGATGACGAGCTTCACCAGAAGGGAAGACTTGACGAATTTCATGCTGTGCCTTGCCCCTTTCCGAATCCGCGCGGCGTAGAAATATCTTATCGATAATTGTACCCCATTTTTTGCTTCTTGCAAAGAGGTTTTTCAAAAAAACTGAAAATTTTTTTGCGCAAAACCGTACCGGCTGCAAGATGCCATGCAAAATCTTCCCGAGCCCCCGGAGAAGCCCGGTCAAAGCCCGCAGAACAACCGGGCTCAGCGCGAGAAAATATCCTGCCGCACCAAGGAGAATCCCCGGAAAGAAGAACAGCCGGAACTGTCCCTGCCCCGCATAGAGCGCAAAGAATAACAGCGAAAGAAGAAGCGCCAGCAAAAACAGCGCATCGAGAATACCGGCGAGCTTCGGAAGAAGCTTCCGCGGCGCGCGCAAAAGATCATAGACGAGGCCGAGCAGCCCGCCAAGAAGCAAGGCCTGCGCAAACTGCTCCGCCTGAAAAAGAACCGGAAGCTCCATCAGCCAAACAGCCGCCCGAAAAAGCCTCCGGCGGGCGCCGCGTCCTCATAGCTGAGAGAATCGACCGTTCCGTCGACCAGCACCTCGCCGCCGTCTAAACGCAGAAGCTGCAAATGAAGATTCTCCCCTCGCACGATGAGCGTCCCGCGCGTGGTGGTGAGGACGATGGTTGCCTCGTCGAAGCTCTCCACTTCGATGACCCCCGTCATATGAAGCCGCGAACGGCTGTCCAATTGCAGCTGGTGCGGCGCTTGCAGCGCGTTTTCCGTTTCCATAGTGCCCCCTCCTTTGCCTGCCGGATGGTACAGTATACGGCGGGGGAGAGCGCAATATGAGCTGGAACTTAAATTTCCTTGTACATGGCGGACGCGTCGTCCTTGCGTACGGCCTCTGCCACGGCCAGAACCTCGACCTTGAGCGTCCTGGAGCCAAAAGCGATTTCGATCTGGTCTCCGACCTTCACGTCATAGCTTGCCTTGGCGGGCTTACCATTTACCGAAATGCGCGCGTTGTCGCATGCCTCGTTTGCAACCGTCCGGCGCTTGATGAGCCGGGAAACTTTCAGATATTTGTCCAAACGCATGATCGTGTACTCCTGTCAAAATAAAAATCGGGAAAGCCGGAAGCCTTCCCGATTGTCCGTATTACTTGCTGATCTGGTCCTTAAGCGCCTTGCCGGGCTTGAAGACGGGAACGGTGGTAGCGGGAATTTCGATGGGCTCCTTGGTCTTGGGGTTGCGGCCCATGCGAGCCTCGCGCGCCTTGGTTTCGAAGCCGCCGAAGCCGACGAGCTGCACCTTGTCACCCGCGCAGAGCACTTCCGCGATGGTGTCGAACGTTGCGCTGACAGCCTTCTCTGCGTCCTTCTTGCTCATGGCACACTTCTTGGCGACCTCTGCAATCAGTTCAGTTTTATTCATGATATACGTCCTCTTTTCTGTATTTGGTTCAGGTTTTGGCAGAGTCCTTTTGCTCGGCGGTCTTTTGCTGCGACCAGAGCGAAAGCAGTTCCCCGCGGGAGAGCGAATCCAGCGAGCGGCCAGCCTGCCTTGCGGCCGATTCCATTGCGCCAAAACGGCGGATAAATTTTTCGCAGGCGTCATGCAAAACCTGCTCGGGGTCCTTCTGCAAAAATGCGGCGACATTGACCGCGGCAAACAGCATGTCGCCAAGCTCCTCCGAAGGATCGACCCCTTCTTCGATAGCGTCCCGCAGCTCTGCCGTCTCTTCTTCCAGTTTACCCAGACACTCCGCAGCCGATTCCCAGGCAAAGCCGCACTTTGCGGCTTTTTTCTGAAGCTTTTCGCTGCGCCACGTTGCAGGCAGCGAACGCGCCACGCCATCTAATGTTTCGGTGACGGTTGTCTGCCCCTTTTCCTGCTGCTTGACCTCGTCCCAACTCTTGGCTTCGCCGCCGAAGAGCGCGGGATGGCGGAAAATCAGCTTCCTGCACTCCGCGTCGCACACGTCGTCCAGCGTGAAGCGGCCTGCCTCGCGCTCAATATCGGTGTGGAACAGAACCTGAAGCAGCACATCTCCGAGTTCCTCGCGCATATGCGCCGGATCGTCCAGATCGAAGCCCTCGCAGGCCTCGTAAGCTTCTTCCAGGAAATTTCGCCGGATGGAAAGGTGGGTCTGCGCGCCGTCCCACGGGCAGCCGCCCGGTGCGCGGAGAACCTCGACAAGCCGCTGAAGATCGGCAAAGTCATAGCGATCTTTGCTAGTAAAATTTATCATAATTCGCCCTCTTTCGCAAGGCTTTTGTTCAACTTTTTTTCTGAATTTTCAGGAGTTTCGCGATTTTTTCGCCCTTGGGCAGCAGCATGCAGTCTTCGTACGTCACGCACTGCAGCGCAACGACCAGAACCGCGTACAAAACCACCGCGAATGCAAGGCTCACAAGGCAGGAAAGCTTCCATGATCCAAGCCGGGAAGAGAG
>CALCJW010000198.1:0-4691 GCA_937967235.1 uncultured Clostridia bacterium | reverse complement strand
ATCTGAACGACAAGCCGGAAAATGTCCTCGGCAAGTTCCTGCGGAACTTTGAAAGCAAGATCACGGACGAGATGTACGCCGCTGTGGACGAGCTGAACGACAGACTGGCTGCGCAGATGCGGGCAAACAATTTTACCGAGCAGGAGATCGAAAGCGTGAAGCTCACGTTCCACGATGTGATCATCGTCGCGTCGCTGGTCGAAAAGGAGACGGCAAAAACGTCCGAGAGCGCGTCGATTGCCTCCGTCATCTACAACCGTCTTTGCAGCAAGCTCTATCCGTGCCTGCAGATCGACGCGACGATTCAGTACGCGCTGGACGAGCGCAAGGAAGTGCTCTCGAATGCCGACAAGGCGATCATCAGCCCGTACAACACCTACACGAACGCGGGCCTTCCCGCAGGACCCATCGCGAACCCCGGCATTAACTCCATCCGTGCGGCGCTGTATCCGGCGGAGACAGACTACTATTTCTACGCGCTGGGAAGCGACGGCGTGCACAAGTTCTCGAAGACTTATTATGAGCATCAGGACTTCCTGGCAAGCCTGGAGGGCGACAGCGCGAGTGATGCGGCTCCCGATGAACAGGCGGACGCGGAAACCGGTGATGCCAGCGCGGACGCGGATGCAAATGGGGAAGCTTCCACGGACGGAGGGGACGCAAATGGCACGTAAAGTGGAGCTTCTCTGCCCGGCGGGCGATATGGAAAAGCTGCAAATGGCCGTTTTATACGGTGCGGACGCAGTGTATCTGGCGGGGACAAGCTTTGGCATGCGCTCATTTACGGGGAATTTTTCCCCGGAGGAGCTGCCGAAGGCTATCCGATTTGCCCATGAACACGGTGTGCGCGTGCATGTAACGGTGAATACCATGCCGCGAAACGACGAGGCGGCCGCGCTTCCGGCGTGGCTTGAGCAGCTGGATGCGGCGGGGGCGGACGCGCTGATCCTGGCGGACCTCGGCGCATTTACGATGGCCGGGAAGTACGCCCCGCGCTGCGAGCGGCACATTTCGACGCAGCAGTCGATTGCAAACTATGTCTGCGCGCAGAGCTGGTTCGACCTTGGCGCGAAGCGGGTCGTTCTGGCGCGGGAGCTGAGCCTGCCGGAGATTATCACGATCCGCGAAAGAGTCTCTCCCGAGCTGGAGCTTGAGACCTTCTGCCACGGCGCGATGTGCGTCTCGTATTCCGGCCGCTGCCTTCTTTCGAACTACATGACCGGCCGGGATTCCAACCGCGGCCAGTGCGCCCAGCCGTGCCGGTATCAGTACGCGCTGATGGAGGAAAAGCGCCCGGGAGAGTATTTCCCCGTCTTTGAAGACGAGAAGGGCACGTACATCATGAACTCGCGCGATATGTGCATGATCGACCATATGAAAGAGCTGGTAGACGCGGGCGTGGACTGCTTCAAGATTGAAGGCCGGGCGAAATCGGCGTACTATGCCGCGATTGTCACCGGCGCGTACCGCCATGTGCTGGATGATGTGCTGGCCGGGCGCAAAATTGATAAGATTTGGCACGACGAGGTCGAGCACGTCTCGCACCGGCACTACTCGACCGGCTTCTTCTTCGGTCAGCCCGGGCAGTACACCGAAAACTCGCGCTATATCCGCGATTGGCAGATCTGCGCGGTCGTGGAAAGCTGCGACGAGGACGGAAACGCGATCTTGAGTCTGCGCAATAAGTTTTCGCAGGGCGATGAGGTCGAGCTCGTCGGCCCGGACTGCAAGCCGTTTTCGTGGACGGCGGGCGAGATGCGGGATATGGACGGCCTGCCGCTTGCGGAGCCCCGGACGCCGCAGATGCGTTTTCAGGCGAAGCTTCCCAAGAAGGTTCCCGCGATGAGCTTTGTGCGGCACGCGGTGGAGCTGTCCGGGAGATAGAATTTTCTGGATTTTTTCAAAAACGCTATTGACTTTACAGAGAATTGTGGTAGAATAACCGCAATATTGGTTTTTGCGATGACGAACCGAGCAGACAAAAGCGGCCAGAAGAGAGAAGGGGACGGTGGGAGCCCTTCGGTACGCAAGTCTTGCAGCCAGTTCCGAGCATCCGGAGGACGACTCCGGCGGGCGCTCCCGATACTGAGCAGCTAAGATGCGAAAGCTTTCGCAATTAGGGTGGTACCGCGATCAACCTCGCCCCTATCTTCAGGGGCGGGGTTTTGTTTTGTCCAACCTCCTGCCTTGGGGGGATGCACCTTCCGCCCACGAAAAATGTTCTTTTCGCGTCGTAGGGGCCGATGCCCACACCGGCCCGCCCGGAAACAGAACTTTCGGGAAAGAATACCTTTGTTAAAAATTTAGTGAGAATAGAAGGAGTGTTTATCATGGCACACAAAGCTTACGGCCTCAATGAGCTTCGGGAGATGTATCTGAAGTTCTTTGAGTCGAAGGGTCATCTGCGTCTGCCGAGCTTCTCGCTCGTTCCGCAGAACGACAAATCCATTTTGCTCATCAACGCCGGTATGACGCCGATGAAGCCGTGGTTCACGGGCGAGGAAGAGCCCCCGCGCCACCGTGTGACGACCTGCCAGAAGTGTATCCGCACGGGCGACATTGAAAACGTCGGCCACACCGCGCGCCACGGCACGTATTTCGAAATGCTGGGCAACTTCTCGTTCGGCGACTATTTTAAGAAGGAAGCCATTCCCTGGGCGTGGGAATTTCTGACGAGCCCCGAGTGGGTCGGACTCGAGTCCGACCGGCTCTATCCGTCCGTATTTGCCGGAAATGAGACAACGCCTGCTGACGACGAGGCGTTCGCGATCTGGCGCGATGTGATCGGCATTCCCGAGAACAGCATCTTCCGCTTCGGAAAAGAAGATAACTTCTGGGAGCATGGCTCCGGCCCGTGCGGCCCGTGCTCGGAAATTTACTACGACCGCGGCGAGCAGTACGGCTGCGGCAAGCCCGGCTGCACGGTCGGCTGCGACTGCGATCGCTATGTCGAGGTCTGGAACATCGTCTTCTCGCAGTTCAATAACGACGGTCACGGCCACTATGAAGAGCTCAAGCAGAAGAATATTGATACCGGTATGGGCCTCGAGCGCCTTGCCTGCGTGTGTCAGAATGTCGCGTCGCTGTTTGACGTCGATACGGTCATGAACATCACGAACAAGGTCTCCGAGCTCACGGGCGCACACTATGAAGAGTCTCAGAAAATGGACGTCTCGCTCCGCGTCATCACCGACCATATCCGGTCCTCGACCTTCATGATCTGCGACGGCATCCTGCCGTCCAACGAAGGCCGCGGCTATGTCCTGCGCCGTCTTCTCAGAAGAGCTGCCCGGCACGGCAAGCTCCTCGGTGTGAACGAGCCGTTCCTGTATAGAATCGTCGACACCGTTGTCCATGAAAATGAGTGCCAGTACCCAGAGCTCCGGGAGAAGCAGGCCTATATCACGCGCGTGATCCGCACCGAGGAAGAGAACTTCGCCAAGACCATCGACGGCGGCATGAAAATCTTCTCCGAGATGCTGGAAAGCCACAAGCAGAAGCAGGAGACGATTTTCTCCGGCGCGGACGCGTTCAAGCTCTATGATACCTACGGCTTCCCGATCGACCTGACAAGCGAGATGGTCAAAGAAGTCGGATTGAGCGTTGACGAGGCGGCCTTCCAGCAGCTCATGCAGGAGCAGAAGGTGCGCGCAAGAGAGGCCAGAAAAGCACTCGGCGACCTTGGCTGGGCCGGCGTGGAATTCGGCAAGGAAATTCCGGCCACCGAGTTTATCGGCTACACGAACATGGAAGCGGACGGCAAGATCGTCGCCATCGTCGCCGAAGACGAGCTGCGCGACGCAATCACCGCCGGTCAGGACGCGATTCTCGTTCTCGACCAGACCCCGTTCTATGCGGAGATGGGCGGCCAGATCGCCGATCAGGGCGTGATTTTCGCGGGCGACGCGAAGTTTGCCGTGTCGGATGTTCAGAAGAACAAGGGCGGCAAGTTCATGCACTACGGCAAGCTCGTCTCTGGCTCTCTTGCGGTCGGTGACGCAGTCACCGCGTCCATTGATACCGACCGCCGCAAGGCCATCATGCGCGCGCACTCGGCGACGCACCTCCTTGATTACGCGCTGCGCGTCGTGCTGGGTGATCATGCCCATCAGGCCGGCTCTCTCGTCGAGCCGGACCGCCTGCGCTACGACTTTACGCACTTCTCGGCCGTGACGGCGGAGGAGCTGGTGAAAATCAGCCGCCTTGTCAGTGAGCTGATTCTCGACGGCATGGACGTTGAAACGAAGGAAATGCCAATTAACGAGGCCAAGAAGCTCGGCGCGATCGCGCTCTTCGGCGAAAAGTACGGCGACGTTGTCCGCGTTGTCAACATGGGCGGCAAGTCCATCGAGCTCTGCGGCGGCACGCATGTCGATAACACCGCGAAGGTTGGCCCCTTCCGCATTGTGAGCGAATCGTCCGTTGCCTCCGGCGTGCGCCGCATTGAGGCCGTGACGGGTCTTGCGTTTATCAGCATGGTCGATGAAATGAACATGCGCATCATGAAGGTTGCCGAGGCGCTCAAGACGACGCCGGGCGAGCTCATTGCCAAGGCGCAGAGCAGCATGCAGGAGATGCGGAACCTTCAGCAGACGATCGAAAAGATGAAGGACAAGGTCTTCGCGGGCGATGTGGACAACCTGATGTTCTCGGCCAAGAAGGTGGGAGAGCTCAAGGTCGTCACGGCGGTC
>CALCJW010000197.1:0-19099 GCA_937967235.1 uncultured Clostridia bacterium | reverse complement strand
GGATCCCGCCGCCCTGTACGATCGGGATATTCTTGAGGGAACACGCGTCCACCAGCATGTGGCCCATGCCGGGGATAGCGAAAATCGTCTCGATGACGAACACACCGCTCAGCTGGCGGCCAAACTGAAGACCCATCAGCGTAACGACCGGGATGAGTGCGTTTCGAAGCGCGTGCTTCATGATGATCGTGTTTTCCTTGAGGCCCTTGGCCCGTGCGGTACGGATATAGTCCTGCCGGATGACCTCGAGCATATTTGAGCGCGTCGTGCGCATGATGCCCGCGATGCAGCCCGTGCCGTTGGCAAGAATCGGAAGAATCATGTACTTGACGCCGTACCAGCCGGAGGCCGGCAGCAGCCGCCATTTGAGCGAAAACTGGATGATGAGAATCAGCGCGAACCAGAAGCCCGGCATGGCGAGGAAGATAAGCGCGAAGACGCTCGAAATATTATCAATCAGCTTATACTGATGCACCGCCGAGATAATCCCCAGCGGAATTCCTATGAGACCGGCCAGAAGTGTACTCAAGATTGCAAGCTCCAGCGTGATGGGGAAGCGGTCTTTGATCTCGTCGACGACCGGGTGACGGTTCACATAGGAAACGCCAAAGTCGAATTTTGTGACGATGCCTTTGATATAGTTGTAAAACTGGACGAAGAACGGGTCGTTCAAACCCATTTCCTCCCGCATTTCCTGCACGGCCTCTTCGGTTGCCATGTCGCCGAGCACAGTCCGGATGGGGTCTGTGGGAGACAGGCGCAGGATGGTAAAGACGATGAACACCACGCCCAGTACCACCGGCAGCAGCATCAGAAGGCGCTTTCCTATGAATTTAGCCATATGCCATATCCTTTCCTTCTTTGTGAAATGCGGAGAGAGCCGGAGCCCTCTCCGCATGGAGCGTTGCGTCAGGTTTTAATTTGCAAAGGTAATGCCGGCGAAGTTCGGGCTTTGCGAGGGCAGAACGACGAAGTTGGAGATGTCCTTGTTGACCGAGTAGCAGGCAAGGCCGACATACAGGCCGACCGTCACGCACTCGTCGGCGAGCAGCTTCTGCAGATCCACGCAGGCCTGCATGCGCTTTTCGGAGTCAGTTTCGGTGTTGATGGTCTCAATGAGCGCGTCCACGTCATCGTTTGCGTAGAACGAGCGGTTGTCGCCCTTGCCGATGTAGGCGGAGTTGAAGGCGGCAAAAGCTTCGGTCGCGTCGGCAGAGGGAACCGTCCAGCCGCCAAGATACATCTGCTGCTTGCCATTGACGATGGCGTCGAGCCAGTTGGAGAAGTCGGTGACATTCAGCGTGACCTCAATGCCGATCTCCTTGAGGTACGCCTGAATCATTTCCGCGATGGACTGGCTGGCGTTGGAGATGAGCGTGCAGGAGAAGCCGTCGGGGTATCCGGCCTCAGCCAGAAGCTCCTTTGCCTTTTCGACGTTGTAGCCCTCGTATTCGCTTTCTGCGTCATAGTAGCCCCAGACACCGGGCGCGAGGAAGGAGCCGGGAGTCTCGGAATAGCCGAACTGCGAGGCCTTGTTGATGGCGTCCGCGTCGATGGCAAGGGAGATGGCCTGACGCACCTTGACGTTGTTGAACGGCTCGATGCTGCAATTGAACGAGAGGTACTGCGTGCCGAGCGTGTAGGAGACCTGCAGGTTCACGTCGGGGTTGCTTTCGGCGTTGGAAGCGTCGGAGACGACGATGTGCGCGATGTCCACGCCGCCGGATTCGGCTTCGATGGCGCGGGTAGAGGCCTCGGCGATGTAGCGGAGGACGAGCTTGTCGAAGTTGATTTCGCCGCCCCACCAGCTCTTGTTGGCGGTGAAGCTCAGATGGTCGCCGGTTGCCCAGTCGTCAAACTGGAACGCGCCGGTGCCGACAGGATGATTGGCGTAGCCCTCGGGGTCAGCCTCCATGGCGGACTTGCTGACGATGGCGGCAAGGTCGAGCGCGCAGATGTTCAAAAACGCGGGGTACGGCTCGGACAGCGCGATGACGACGGTGTGATCGTCCTCCGCGACGCTGTTTTCGATGTCGACGGGGCCGATGACGCTCTTGCTGGCCTCATTGGTGGAGTTCAGGCCGAAGGTGTACAGAACGTCCTCCGCGGTGAAGGCAGAGCCGTCATGGAAGGTAACGCCCTCTCGCAGCTTGAAGCGGTAGTGCGTGTCGTCGATCTGCTCCCACTCGGTGGCAAGACCCGGAAGAAGGTTCATATCCGCGTCGGTCGAAAGAAGCGCGTCGTAGATCTGATGAGTGATGTAGCTCGTGCCCGTGTCGTTGGAGGCATAGGGCAGAAGGCTCTTGGGCTCGCGGCTGATCGCGACAGTCAGCGTGTCACGGTGGGCGGAGCCGTCAGAAGAAGCGGTTTCCGAATTGCTGTCAGATGTGGTGGTCTGAGAATCAGCGGGCTGGGTCTGCTCGCTGGCCGGTGCACATGCCGCCAGGGACAGCAACATCACAAGCGCCAGCAAAAGGCAAGCTAGTTTTTTCATGTGGGTCTTCCTTTCCTCATTTAAATTCATATTGTGAAGCCGTCCGCTCAGAGCGGATGTGCGTTCAGCCATGCGATTGCGTCTTCGAACCATGCGGTTTTCTCCAGCGAGTGGTCTCCACCCTCGTAGACGATGAGCTTGTGCTCCTTGCCGGCGGCCGTGAGCGCGCGGTCCATGGCGAAGGCCTGACCCGGTGTGACGCGCCAGTCGTCAGTGCCCTGCTCGATGAGAACGGGGCAGAGGATTCTGTCCGCCCAGCAGATGGGCGAGCGCTTGACATATTCCTCGTAGAGCTCCACGGGAGAGCCGCCGATAAGTTCGCTGCAATCCTGCTTCATGTCAAACTCTGTACCGTCGAAGCGGTAATACATCGTAAAACTGTCAGCAAGACCCGCGGCAACCACGGCGGCGCGGACGCGCGTGTCCCGGGCGCACGTGAGATAGGTCATCATGCCGCCTCTCGAGCGGCCGATCATGTAGACAGCCTCGTCTCTCGTAAAGCTTTGCTCGAGCGCGATGGTAATCAGGTTCGTGATATCGTTTACGTCGCTGCCGCCAAATTCCTCCCGGCCTGTGCCGCCGCAGTTGCCCCGGTACTGGCTGCCGAATGCGGCAAAGCCTGCTGCGGCCAGACGGCAGATGATCGAGGGCTTAAGGGCCCCAAACTCCCGGTTCCCGCCGCGGTTAAAAATAAGAGCGGGGAGGCGGCCTTCAAACTGCGCGGGGACGGCGGCATAGCCCTCTACCTCGCAGTCATCCGACTTGTAGCGAATGGAATACAGGCGAACCTTGCCCCGGTACGCCTCGGGCGCTTCGAGCTCGGTCTCGCGGAGCATGTGCTGGCTGACAATCAACATGGACGGTACCACCCTTTTGTAGAATCTTGCATAGGACAGGACGTAATCTATAGTGATGACATGTAATGTTACGTTATGACTTGAGAAAAGGATACACGAAATTGCGACAGTTGTCAATACGTTTTTTTGATTTATAGACAAAAAAGCGCAAAGCAAACGCGCAGATTTGGGCACTATGTCCATAAGTCATGAACAAAATGGAAATTTGTTTTTCGAACAAGCACATGATGGGTAACCTCATCCCATGCATTTGAGGGGGCTGCTTTTTCTATCGGACTTCGGAGCAACTCTGTCGAACTTTTACAGCAGCTTGACGTTCCATTGCGCTCCAGCTTGTACGACACTGCTAAGGATAAAAGGCGGAATGTAGTAGAGCGTTTCTTCAATCGGCTCAAGGAATTTCGCCGCGCTGAGACACGCTATGACAAACGCGATGACTCCTTTCTCGCTCTTGTTATGATCACCGCTTCGTGTGTCGCTTTCAGCATTTTGCACATCTAAGCGCTGTTTTCAGATACACCCTAACCGCTTCCATCTTGCCTGCAAACACTTCACGCAAACATACACATTCAGCCTATTCCTGCCGCCGCGCGCTTTCCAAGAAGGATACAAAATCCCGACGACCGTAACCGATCGCCGGGATTTTCCCGCTTTCGCGCTTTCGCCGCAGGCTTTCCGGCAAAGCGAAAGGGTCTGCCGCCCACTCGTTGCAGGCAGCAAACCCTTTTGGCTGCTGGAATATTTTCGAATAAAGTTCTATCTGCCTTTTTTGGATTCCTTCATCGGGAAAGGTACCGGCTCAGGAACTCTCTGGTTCTCGCCTGCTTGGGGTTGTTGAAAATCTCCTCGGGCGCGGCGTCCTCTAAGATCACACCGCCGTCCATGAAGATGACCCGGCTCGACACGTCGCGTGCAAATGCCATCTCATGCGTCACGACCAGCATCGTAAAGCCCTCGCCTGCCAGCCGCTTCATCACGTCGAGCACTTCACCGACCATCTCGGGGTCGAGCGCGCTCGTCGGTTCGTCGAAGAGGATGATATCAGGGTTCATCGAGAGCGTCCGCGCGATTGCCACGCGCTGCTTCTGGCCGCCGGAGAGCTGCGCAGGGCGGGCGTTGCAGTAAGCGGACATGCCGACGCGCTCTAAGTAATCCCGCGCGATCTTTTCGGCCTCCTCGCGTTTCCGGTGCAGCACCGTCAGCTGCGGGCAGACGCAGTTCTCGAGCGCGTTCATATTATTGAAGAGGTTGAACTGCTGGAACACCATGCCCACACGCGCGCGGTACTGCGACAAATTCAGCTCCTTTCCCGCGATGTCCTTACCCTCAAAGACGATCTTGCCGCCGGTCGGCTCTTCGAGCAGGTTCACGCAGCGGAGCATCGTGCTCTTGCCGGAGCCGGACGAACCGATGATGCTGATCACATCGCCCTTGTTTACCGAAAAGCTGATGTCGCGCAGCACCTGATGGGTGCCGAACGTCTTTTCCAGATGCTCGAGTCTTAAAATCTCTTCCATCTTACTGCGCCTCCCGGATGTGAATTTCGGCCTGCGAATCAGAGCCGCTGCCGCAGATCGTGTAGTTGTCAGACCCCGCGAGCTTCTTTTCGGCAAGCCGCAGGAGCCGCGTGACCGTGAAGGTCAGGATGAAGTACAAAATACAGATGACCGTATAGACCTGGAACGTCTGCAAATTGATGCGCTTGATGACGCCCGCCATGTAGTAGAGCTCCGTGACGCCGATGACATTCAGCACCGAGGTATCCTTGATGTTGATGACAAACTCGTTGCTGATGGACGGCAGAATGTTCTGAAGCACCTGCGGGATGACGACCTTGACCATCGCCTGCGCGTGCGTCATGCCGACGGAATACGCTCCCTCGAGCTGCCCGCGGTCGACGGAAATGATGCCGCCGCGGACAATCTCGGCCATGTAAGCGCCGGTGTTAATCGAGACGATGAACAGGCCCGCAGGAATGAGCGGCAGCGTCGCGCCGTCATTCAAAAAGGCGTAGCCCCAGTAGATGACCATCGCCTGGACCATCATCGGCGTACCGCGGAAGACCTCAATGTAGACGGCGATGATGGCGTTGACGATCTTATGGAGCGCGCGGAGTACTGCATTTTTCGATTTCGGCGCGGTGCGGATGACGCCCGTAAGCAGACCGATCAGGAAGCCAGCGGCTGTACCGATCAGGGCAATGAGCATCGTATAGCCGACGCCGGAAAGCAGGTAGCTGTAATACTGACTGACGATTCCGAGTACTTCTCTGATAAATTCCATCTTATCTCATCCGTTCCGTTCGTATTTTCTGATTCTTGCCTGAAATTGCTTACTTCTTGATGATGACCACGAGGTTGCTGTTGTAGTAGCAGTCGGTGAAGTCGACCTGCTCCTCACGCTCGGCCGTGGGGCTCATGCCGGCGATGATCGCGTCAACCGCGCCGGACTGGACGGCGGCGATCAGCGAATCCCACTCGTAGGAGTAGACCTCAAGGCTCATGCCGAGCTCGGCGGCAATGTACTTTGCGACCTGCACATCGTAGCCGCTGGCGTAGAGGTTATCCTTGCCGGAGATGGGAACAGCGCCGTTCGCGTCGGTCGTCTGCGTCCAGTTGAAGGGGGCGTAGGCGCATTCCATCGCAATGCGGAACACACCGTTCGAGGTGTCGGTGTTGGAAGACTGAAGGACGATTGCGTCGCTCGACTGCGTATCGGGGTCCGCGCTGAGACTCACCATCTGCGCCATGAGCGCCTGACGGGTCTCGGTGGGGATGGTAGCAAGAATATCGTTGACGGTTGCGACCATCGAAGAGCCGGTCTGGAACGCAACGGCAATTCCGGTCTCGGCATCGGTTGCGGTGAAGCCGGTGTCATTGTTGACAAACGGCAGGTAGGTCAGCGTATCGTCCTTGCCGCAAACCTCAAGCGCCGTGGGCTCTTCGGCGACATAGCCATCGATCGCGCCGGACTTCAGGGCGTTCAGAAGGTCTGTAAAGTCGGGGTAGGACTTCTTCTCGACGCCGTCGATCTGGTCGATGACGTCTAAGTGGAACGTGCCAGCCTGACCGGCGATGACCGCACCCTTGAGGTCTGCGATGGTGGTGGCCTTCGAGAGGTCGGTCTTCTGCCGCGAGCCGCAGGCGGTAAGCGCCAGACACAGGATAGCTGCTGCTAAAACGATGGATACGATTCTTCTCATGGGATGTTCCTCCTTTAATTTTCTCCAACAAAAAACGGCCAAAGCAAAGTGCTTCGACCGTTGGAACCGGAAAAACCGTATCGTCTGCAAATCGAATATAGCACTCCGCAAAAAATATTGCGACAGTCGTACAGATCTTCTCTGTACGCCCAACAGCAGCGGCTCTCAAAAGCCGTACCATTTCGGCGGAAGCACCTTTTGCGTGCCGTCATCGACGTTTGAGCGTCTCAGGCAGGCGACTGATTGGTTCCGCGCCTCTATATCTTTGAGTTTGACTGTTATTTCGTTGTTCACAGGTGTTCCTGTGATTTGTGCCTAGTATAGCACCGTTTTCCGACAAATCAAGCCCTTTTTTGAAAAAAGCCATTTTTTAATGGAAGCTATGAATATACATCAAAATCCGAGCCGTATTTTTGTGCAGCCTGACGGTCATTTACCGGTCTCCCCGGTCGAAGTGCGTCAGGTCCTTGATGACCTCGCCCGCGATGATGAGGCCCACGACGGAGGGCACAAACGCAGTCGAGCCCGGGATGTCGCGCCGGTCGGTGCATTTTCTGGCCGTGCCGGGCGGGCAGATGCAGTGATTGCGGCAGCTGATGGCCGCGTCCTCGACGGGGCGGATCGGCTTTTCCTGCGAATAGACGACCTTGAGATGCGAAACGCCCTTTTTCCGGCAGAGCTGCCGCATCACGCGCGCAAGGGGGCACACCGACGTTTCAAAAATATCCGCCACCCGGAAGGCCGTGGGGTCAACCTTATTGCCCGCGCCCATGGAGCTGATGATTGGAACACCCGCTTCCTTCGCTGCTAAAACGAGCCCCATTTTGCCGGAAACCGTATCTATCGCGTCCACAACATAGTCGAACTGCGAAAAATCAAACTGGTTCTCTTCCCCGGGCAGGAAAAACGTCTTGTACGTTGTGACCTTGCAGTTGGGGTTGATGGAATGCACGCGTGCCTCGGCTACGTCCACCTTGAATTTTCCGACCGTCTCGCGCGTGGCGAGAATCTGCCGGTTGACGTTCGTCAGGCACACCCGGTCGTCGTCGATGAGATCGAGCGCACCCACGCCGGAGCGCGCCAGCGCCTCGACCGTATAGCCGCCCACGCCGCCGATGCCGAATACGGCCACGCGGGAGCCTGAGAGCACGTCCATCGCCTCGCCGCCAAGGACAAGCTGCGTTCTTGAAAACTGATTGAGCATAACGCCTCCTGAAATTTTCCTGACACGCCGACCGCCCACACCGGTTTTGGTGCAGGCGGCTCGGCGCTGTTGGAATCATAAAAAGAGAGAGGAATAAAATAGGGGGATGAATTGGTTGGATTATACAGCAGCGAAGCCCTTTTCGAGATCGGCGATAATATCGTCGATGTGCTCCGTGCCGATGGAAAGGCGGATGGTGGACGGCGTGATGCCCTGATCGAGCAGCTCTTCCTCGGTGAGCTGTGCGTGCGTCGTGGTCGCCGGATGGATGACCAGGGACTTCACGTCCGCGACATTTGCAAGGAGCGAGAAAATCTCGAGGTGATCGATGAAGCGGAACGCGGCTTCCTGCCCGCCCTTGATCTCGAAGGTGAAGATGCTCGCGCCGCCATTCGGGAAGTACCGCTCGTAGAGCGCGTGGTCGGGATGATCGGGAAGCGACGGATGGTTGACCTTCTGGACCTTCGGATGGTTCTTCAGGAACTCCACGACCTTCTTCGTGTTCTCCGCGTGCCGCTCGAGGCGAAGGGAGAGCGTCTCCGTGCCCTGCAGGAGCAAAAACGCTGCGAATGGAGAGATGGCCGCGCCCTGGTCGCGCAGCAAAATCGCGCGCACATAGGTCACAAAGGCCGCCGGGCCTGCCGCATCAACGAACGACACACCATGATAGCTGGGGTTCGGGTCCGCGATCAGCGAGAACTTTCCGCTCGCTCTCCAGTCAAACTTGCCGGAGTCGACGATCACGCCGCCAAGCGTCGTGCCGTGGCCGCCGATGAACTTCGTCGCCGAGTGGACGACAATGTCCGCGCCGTGTTCGATGGGGCGGATGAGATAGGGCGTGCCAAAGGTATTATCGACGATGACGGGAAGCGAATGCTTGTGCGCAATCTCTGCAATCGCGTCAATGTCGGGAATGTCGCTGTTGGGATTGCCGAGGGTCTCGAGGTAAACGGCCTTCGTGTTGGGCTGAATGGCCGCCTCGACCTCAGAAAGATCGTGTGCGTTCACAAACGTCGTCGTCACGCCGAAGGCCTTGAGCGTATGGGCGAGCAGATTATACGTGCCGCCGTAGACGGTCTTCTGGCAGACGATGTGGTCACCCTGCTGGGCGAGCGCTTCAATTGTATACGTAATCGCCGCCGCGCCGGAAGCAACCGCCAAGGCCGCTACGCCGCCCTCGAGGGCCGCGATGCGCTTTTCAAAGACGTCCTGTGTGGAATTTGTGAGCCGGCCGTAGATGTTGCCCGCGTCACGAAGGGCGAAGCGGTCCGCCGCGTGCTGCGCGTTGTGGAATACATAGGAAGTCGTCGCATAAATCGGGACAGCGCGGGAATCGGTGGCGGAGTCGGCCTGTTCCTGACCGACGTGCAGCTGCAAGGTTTCAAAATGATAATTGGACATAATAATTCTCCTTCTTTGAATCGATGTTTTACATTCTGTTTTTGTGGACGGTTTTCGAGTCTCGTCACATTCGCCCGTTGCGGAAATTCGCACGGAGCAGCGCTTCAAAGATGGATCTCATGTTCTTGTCCTCCAAGTTTTAGCCTATCTATCTACTATTCTAGTAGGTTGGTGATAGAATAGCACAGCGTACCGCCCTTGTCAAGCGGTCCTCCCAAAATTTTCGATATTCTTTTGGTAAAGATCACCGGATGGAAATTACCTTCCAATGGTGACATCCGTTTTCGGGATTTCCGCAATCCTCCGGGATGTTCGTAGGGGCGGACGCGGCTTTCCGCCCTCGGGCACCAACGAATTCGCCGATGGGTATTGCGTTTCGGAAGTGCGTTTTGCCAGGCGGACAGGGTCGTCCGCCCCTACGAAATTTCTGAAAATTCCCGAAATTGCGTAGGTGAGCAGCCTGTCTAAATCACGTAATCCCCGCCGCTTTCGACCTGCATCAAATCCCGAATCGTGACGCTGTCAAAATAGGAAAGCGTCATCTCGTAATATTTCTGCCACATCGGAAGCGTCCGGCAATAGCTTGCGCGCGGGCAGGTGTTGACCGGCTCGGAGAGGCAGGCCACGGGCGCAAGGTCGACCTCGGTCAGCCGCAGGATATCGCCCACACGGTAGCCCTCGGGCTCCATCGTCAGCCGGTAGCCGCCGCCCTTTCCGTGCTGCCCCTCGACAAGGTTTGCCTTGCTCAGAAGCGGCATGATCTTCTCTAAATACTTGAGCGAGATTTCCTGCCGCTTGGCGACCTCCTTCATGGGCGTAAACGCTTCGCCCCGGTGCTCGGCAAGGTCAATGAGCACGCGAATCGCGTACCGGCCTCTTGTTGAAATCATACGCCCGCCTCCTTTGTGTCTTCTGCAAACGTCCCCGCAATCACGCCGCCGCCAAGAACGATATCGCCATCGTATAACACCGCGTACTGCCCCGGAGTCGGCGCGCGCTGCGGCTCGTCAAAAAGCAACCTGACCTCGCCGTTATCCAGAACCGTAACCGAAACGGGCTGCTCGGGATGGCGGTAACGAAGCTTTGCCTTGCAGCGGAAGCTTTCTCCCGGCGCGCTGCCCGCAATCCAGTGCATATCCCGAACCTTCACGCCGCGATGGAACAAATCCTCGCTCGCGCCGAGAACGACCGTGTTGTCTTCCGGACGAATCTCACAAACGAAATATTTCTGAGACAAGCTCAGCCCCAGTCCCCGGTGCTGGCCGATGGTGTAGCGGATGATGCCGCTGTGCCGCCCTAAAATATGCCCGTCTTTGTCGATGAAATTACCGGGTTCGGCCTTTTTCCCCGTGCGAAGCTCGATGATCTTCGCGTAATCGCCGTCCGGGACAAAGCAGATATCCTGACTGTCCGGCTTGTCGGCGTTGATAAAATCCGATTCCCGCGCGAGCTTGCGCGCCTCGGCCTTGCGGAGCTCTCCCAGCGGGAAAAGCGTCCGGGAAAGCCGCTCCTGCGTCATGTCATAGAGCACGTAGCTCTGGTCCTTCGTCTCATCGAGTGCCTTGCGCAGCTGCCAGAGTCCGTTTTCCTGCGTGATGCGCGCGTAGTGTCCGGTCGCGATGTGGTCGCAGCCGAGAATTTTTGCCCGCTCGTAGAGCTTGTCGAACTTCATGTAGCGGTTACAGTCGATACAGGGGTTCGGCGTGAGGCCGCTTTCGTACGAGCGGACGAATTTATCGATGATCTTTTCTCCAAAATCATCGGAGAAATTAAAGACGTAATACGGCATGCCGAGCTTATAGCAGACGCTTCTCGCGTCCTCCACGTCGTCGAGCGAGCAGCACGTATGCGCGCGCGGAATCCCCGCGTCCTCGTTGTGGTAGAGCTTCATCGTCGCGCCGATGCACTCGTTGCCGTCCCGGCACAAAAGCCCCGCCGCAACGCTCGAATCCACGCCGCCGCTCATCGCAATCAGAATCTTCATCTGCGTATCTCCATTCCGGTCTGTCAGCAGACCATCCCAGTGTGCAGGTCTCATTATAATACGCCGCGCAGAAAATCGCAAGACACAAAAACCCGGCAGGTTTGTTCCTGCCGGGTTCGTTGCTACATACCGCGCCGTTCGCGGATTTTTTCCTTTAATGCGCCGGTTTTCCGCTCCAAAAACACACCCAGAATCGAAAGATTCCGGAAAACGGACTCCGCCGCAAAGGCAAAGATGATCATCAGCAGCACGCAGATTCTCGACATATCGCTCAGCGCGAACAGCTGCTTGAGGAAAATGCCGCAGAAGATGAGCCCCGCAATGTTGACAAGGATGATCGCGTACTTCATTTTGGTGAGAGGCTTGCTGATGCGAATCAAAATCATGAAGCCCACCACGGCCAGCAGCATCGTCGCCGCCGTCGCAATGTCCCCATCCGAAAGCCCGAACACCTCGCCGCAGATGACGAGCGCGCCGACCGCCAGCACATCCGTCAGCGCAGCCGGAAGCGCGCGCAGCAGAACCTTCTTGAGGAAGTTTCCTTCAATGCGCACATAGTTCGGTTCCAACGCCAGCAAAAAGCCCGGTATGCCGATCGTGAACATCGCAATGAGCGAGACCTGCGCGGGCTCAAGCGGATACGTCAGGAACGACACGGCGGAGAAGACCGAGAGCAAGAGAGAAAACAGGTTCTTGACCAGAAACAGGCTCGCCGAACGCTCGATGTTATTGACGACGCGCCGCCCCTCGAGCACCACGTCCGGCATGCGGGCAAAATCGGAGCCCAGCAGCACGACCTGCGCCGCCTGCGCCGCCGCTTCGCTGCCCGAGGCCATCGCGACCGAGCAGTCCGCATCCTTCATGGCAAGAATGTCGTTCACGCCGTCGCCCGTCATCGCGACCGTGTGGCCGGCCTTCTGCATGGCCTGCACAAGCTTCTGCTTCTGCGCGGGGGTGACACGCCCGAAGACGGTGTAAGTTTCCGCCGCGCGCGCAAGCTGCTCATCGGTCACAAGCATCGCCGCGTCTACAAATTTGTCCGCGTTTTCGATTCCCGCCTGCTTCGCGATTTCCGAGACCGTGCGCGCGTTGTCGCCAGAGATGACCTTGACGGTGACGTCCTGCTCTTTAAAGTAGGCGAACGTTTCCTTCGCGTTTTCGCGCACGCGGCCCGTCAGGACAGCGTATCCAAGCGGCTCCGGAGAATTGCCCTCTCCCCGGCTCTTCGCCAGCAGCAGCACGCGGCAGCCCGCGTCCAAAAAGGGCTTCAGCTCTCCCGCCACCTGCGCGTACGCGCCTTTCAGCACGAACTCCGGCGCGCCGAACAGATACGTCCCTGTCTCAAAGGTGATGGCCGAATATTTTTTACTGGACGAAAACGGCTGGACATCCAGCGCGATTTTCGCCTCCTGCGGATGCTCCAGCCGCCGCTGCTCGGAAAACGCGCGCAGGGCCTGCATCGTCTCGTTCGTGTCCTGCGCGGCCAGACAGTAGTCAGCCAGCAGATCCTGCAAGGCTTCATCATCAAATTGGTCGTTTTTCGCGCATTCGAACGCGTGTGCCTCCTGCACGTTCATACCGGGCTCGGTGATCGTGCCGGTCTTGTCGACGCACAGAACGTCCACGCGCGCGAGCGTCTCGATGCTCTTCATGTCATGCAGCAGCACCTTCCGGCGCGCAAGGCGCATGGTCCCCAGCACGAGCGCAATCGTCGTCAGCATGTAAAGTCCCTCGGGGATCATGCCGATGACGGCGGCAATCGCGGAGACGACGCTTTTTTGCAGCGTCTCGCCGGAATAGAAATAGCTCTGGGCAAACAGAATCACGCCGATCGGCACGATCGTAAAGCCGATCCATTTGACGATCCGGTTGATCGCGCGGATCATTTCCGACTGCTCCCCGGTCTGGACAGCCTTGGCCTCGCGCGTGAGCTTCGCGATGTACGATTCGTCCCCGACCTTGTCGAGCCGTGCATAGCACCGTCCCGCCACAACGAAGCTGCCGGACAGGAGCTCGCTTCCGGGCTCTTTTTCAATTTCGTCGCTCTCGCCCGTGAGAAGCGCCTCATTGACCTGCACGGAACCCTGCAAAACTGTTGCGTCCGCCGGGATCTGATCCCCCGCCGACAAAACGACAATATCGCCCCGCACCAGATCGTTCGCCGCGAGCTTCTGCTCCATACCATCTCTGAGCGCAACGGCATGCGGCGCGTGGAGCAGGCTCATCTTATCCAAAATGTGCTTGGCGCGCAGCTCCTGAAAAATGCCGATGAGCGTATTTCCGATAACGACCGGCAAAAACGTCAGGTTGCGGTACGAGCCCACGAGGCACAAAAGCACCGCGATGACGACAAAAATCAGGTTAAAAAACGTAAGCGCGTTCGAGCGGATGATCTCCCCGGCCGACTTTCCGCCGGTGTCGCTTTGCTGATTGGAAAGGCCCTGCGCGCGCAAAGCCTCTGCCTGTTGGGCGCTCAGGCCGCGAAGGGGCGCGGAGTCCTGAGATTGCGGTAGCTGCTGCATAAAAACGTTCCTTTTCCGCCCCGGAGAAGCCGGAGCCTGCTAAAAAATTCATCCCAAAATTGGTGAAAATCTCTGACTTCCCCCCATTTTAGTGCTGCGCGCGCCCATCGTCAAGTTCTTCCGGCGTTGTTTTACAGTTTCGTTACAGATGGCGCGGAAAAACATACTTGACAAGTAGGACAAAAGCTGGTATGATGGCATCGAGTTAGATAAGTCTAACTTAAGTTCGAGCCATCAAACCAAAACATTTTTCCAGTGCGTCCGCGGACGCATGATTTTCACTCAAACGGTTAAACTACTCTAATCAACGAAAGGAGCAGCTTATGAGCATCGTCATTCTCGGCGGCAACGAATGTATGGAGCGCCGCTACAAGGACCTGTGTGACAGCTATCAGTGTCAGAGCAAAATTTTCACCAAGCCCAGCGGCGGCCTCCGCAAAAAAATGGGAAGCCCCGACTTAATGATTTTCTTCACAAGCACGATGTCGCACAAGATGGTGCAGGGCGCGATGAGCGAGCTCAAGGGCGGCAGCACTGTCATTGAGCGCTGCCACACCAGCTCTCTTTCCGCCCTGCGCGGAATTCTCGAGAAGCACGTAGGGAGCATGGCGTAAGATGCCGGAGGAACTTGTCGTACGCCAATGCGCGCCCACGCTCGCGGGCCTCAAGACCGGAAGCCTCTTCCGCGCGGCCTGCACCGACAAAAAGGTGCTTCTCGCGCAGATTCGCGATCTCAACCAGCGCCTGCGGGAAAAGGGCCTGTGCCTCATTCCGCTGCGTTTTCGAGACGGCAACGCGCTTTTGTATCTCTATCGCCCGGCGCGGCTCAAGATCGATTTAAAAAACGAGCTGGCGCGCAGGACGCTTGGAAACGCGGGGTATCTCGATGAAAGCCCCGAGCGGTGCATCGTCAATCTCATCCGGCGCTTTCAGGGCGAGGAATTTCCGCACGAGATTGGGCTATTTCTAAGCTACCCGCCCGAGGATGTGCAGGGCTTTATTGAAAACCATGCGCAGAACTTCAAGCTCTCCGGCCTCTGGAAGGTCTACGGAGACGAGGCATACGCGCGCGCAGCCTTCGCAAAATATAAAAAGTGTACCGATATCTACTGCCGCAGCTGGCGCTCAGGCGCAAGTCTCGAGGCGCTGACCGTGGCAGGCTGAAGCGGACATGATTTTTTAAATCAGAAAGGAACAACAAACATGAAAAAGACAGCTGTTGTATTTTGGAGCGGCACAGGCAATACAGAGTCCATGGCGAACGCGGTGCTCGAGGGCATGAAGGCCGCAGGCGCGGAGGCAGAGATCTTCACCTCCGAGCAGGCAGAGGCCGCAAAGCTCGCGGACTTCGACGCCATCGCCTTCGGCTGCCCCGCGATGGGTGCGGAGGAGCTCGAGGAGACCGAATTTGCCCCGATGTTCGACGCGGTCAAAGGCTCCCTCTCCGGCAAGGACGCGGCACTCTTCGGCTCCTACGGCTGGGGCGACGGCGAGTGGATGCGCACGTGGGAAGAGGACTGCAAAAATAGCGGCCTGAACCTTGTCTGCCAGAGCGTCACCTGCTGCGAAGCGCCCGACGACGACGCGCTGGAGGCCTGCCGCAAGCTCGGTGGAGAACTTGCCAAGTAAATTTGTCCCCCGGCATCCCCGGTACACAAACACCCTTCCTCTTTGTGTACCGGGGATTTTTGCGTCTTTTGATTGACAAAGCGCCCGCTTCCGGCTAAAATTGGGACGATTAAAAACCGCGCGGGCAAAACGCCCTGCTCGGAAGAAGGAGACCGCCATGGAGCTGACCGTGCAGGAGCTTGCAAAGCTGGAACAAACTACATATCTTCTCATCGACATGCGCTCGGAGCAGACGCGGGCCTACGGCATGCTCCCCGGTGCCATCCCCGTTCTGCCGGAAGACCTCTCTCTCTTTGCAAAGGAACACCCGGACAAGGCGCTGGTTCTCTACTGCGCACACGGCGAGGCGAGCATTCCGGCAGCAGAAGCGTTGTGCGAGGAGGGCTATGACGCGTACAGCCTGACGGGCGGGTACCTTGCGTGGCTGCGCGAGCAGATGGCGCGGCAGAATGGCGACGAGATCCAAACGCGCGTCGAGACGAGCCTTCGCAAGCGCTTCCGGGAAAAGATCTGGTGCAACTTCACGAAGGCTGTCCGGCAGTATGAGCTTGTGAAGCCCGGAGACTGCATTGCCGTCTGCATCTCGGGCGGCAAGGACTCGATGCTGATGGCCAAATTATTTCAGGAGCTGAAGCTTCACAATAAATTCCCGTTCGAGGTCAGGTTCCTCGTCATGGATCCGGGCTACAGCCCCGCGAACCGGCAAATCATCGAGGATAATTTGCGGAAACTTGGCATCCCGGCGCAGATTTTCGAGTCTGATATCTTTGGCTCTGTCTACAACGTCGAAAAATCGCCCTGCTATCTCTGCGCGCGCATGCGGCGCGGCTATCTTTATAACTTTGCAAAGCAGCTCGGCTGCAACAAAATTGCCCTCGGGCACCACTATGACGATGTGATCGAGACGATCCTCATGGGTATGCTCTGGGGCGCGCAGGTTCAGACGATGATGCCGAAGCTCCACAGTACCAATTTCCCCGGCATGGAACTCATCCGTCCGATGTACCTCATCCGGGAAGACGACATCAAGGCCTGGCGCGACGCGAACGACCTGCATTTCATCCAGTGTGCCTGCCGCTTCACCGACACCTGTACCACCTGCCGCCCGAACGAAGAGGCAAAATCCAAGCGCCAGCAGACCAAGCAGCTCATCCGCGAACTCAAGAAGACGAATCCCGAGGTCGAGGCGCATATCTTCCGGAGCATGGAAAACGTCTGTCTCGATACCGTTATCGCCTACAAAACCGGCGGCCGGAAAATTTCGTTTCTGGAGAATTACGACCGGCCGCGCAAATCGGGCGAAACGGAGTAAGTTTCCTCTTTACGAATCGGGAAAAGTATGCTACAATGCGTCGTCTTCTTTTTTGAGTTTCTAATTCTGAGGTGAACGCTTTGAACTTTGTATCGACTGCGGCGGAGGCTGCCGCGCTCTCGTCCGGGAATTTATTCGTCCGGTCGCTGGCAGTATTTATTTCGTCACTGCTGCCGTTTATTGAAAATAAGGGCGCGATTATTTTAGCCGCCGCCCTCAAGCTCAAATGGTACCTTTCCTACCTTCTGACGTGCATCGGCTCGTATCTTCCGGTTCCGTTTCTGCTGCGGATGAAAAAGCACCCGCTCGGCAAAAAGGAAACCAGCCCGAAGCTGCTGCAAAAAGCGCATCAGGCGCTCGAAAAGCACGAGGCCCAGCTCAAAAAATACGGCCCTCCGGCGCTTTTTGTCGCCGTCTGCATTCCGCTCACAGGGGTCGGCTGCTGGATCGGCTCGACGCTTGCGCGGCTGACAGATATGGATGAAAAACGCGCGGGGCTCGCGATTCTGGGCGGGACACTTGTCTCCGGACTCATCACAATTCTCGGCGTCTACGGCCTCATCGGCGGCATTCAGTACCTGCTCAAATAGGGCTTCCACGCGTGAATACGCGCGTTTTTTTGTATATTTTCAGCAAAATTTCGCAGAGAATGCTGCAAATTCTGTGGATAATCCCAGCGTTTTCCCCATTGACGCAGTAGGTAAATTGGTGTATTATAGCAGAAAGAAATTTGAGCGGTATTTTTCAGGGAAGGAGGCGAACGCAATGACGTTCCGTAACACCATGATGATGCGAATGTTATTCTCCCGGGCATGTAATATGGCCAGGTGCTTCGGCATGCGTTGCTGTACGCCTGAGAATAACGCTTGATTGAGCGCAAAAGCCATTTGCCCGGGAGCTGAGACAGCCCCCGGTTTTTTGTTGCTCAAATTCCTTCCATAAAATGAAATTTCTTTTCTGAATCAAAGGAGTGTATCTCATGAAACAGTATAAAAAAACCATCGCGCTGGCGCTGGCTCTCGTACTGAGCCTGTCTCTCGCCGCCTGCGCATCCAAGACCGAAACCGCCGCTTCCACCGAAGCTGCTTCGACGGAAACCGCGTCCGAAACCGCAGCGAGCAAGGGCACCATCACCGTCGCCGCCAGCCCCACGCCGCACGCCGAGATCCTCGCGCAGGCCAAGCCCATCCTCGAGGCCGAGGGCTGGACGCTGGAGGTCAAGGAGTTCCAGGACTACGTGCAGCCGAACAACGTCGTCGAGAGCGGCGAATTTGACGCGAACTACTTCCAGCACATCCCCTATCTTGAGAACTTCAATGAAGAGCAGGGCACGCACCTTGTGAACGCCGGCGGCATCCACTATGAGCCGTTCGGCATCTACCCGGGCACGAAGTCCTCTCTGGACGACATCGCCGAGGGCGACACCATCGCTGTCCCGAACGACACCACGAACGAAGCACGCGCGCTGCTTCTGCTCCAGGATAACGGCATTCTCAAGCTCAAGGACGGCGCGGGCCTCACGGCTACCGTTCTGGACATCGAGGAGAACCCCTACAACGTCGAGATCCTCGAGCTCGAGGCCGCGCAGGTCCCGCGTGTGAAGGACGAGGTCGCTTACGTCGTTCTCAACGGCAATTATGCGCTCGACGCTGGTTTCTCCGTTGCAAAGGATGCCCTTTCCTATGAAAAATCCGACTCCGACGCGGCCAAGACCTACGTGAACATCATCGCCGTGAAGGAAGGCAACGAGAACTCCGAAAAGATCCAGGCGCTCGTCGCCGCGCTCAAGTCCGATACCATCCGTCAGTACATCAACGATACCTATGACGGCGCAGTCGTTCCCTTTGACGACTGATTTCTATGCGCAGAGCGTACAGGATTTCCTGCTACGCTCTGTTTCCATGTCTAAAAAATCTTACCCGGACCATGTTCCGGGCAGAAACGAGGAATTTGATGAAACCTGTCATTCGATTAGAGCATATTGAGAAGGTGTTCCACGACGGGAAGGACGACTTTGAGGCGCTGCGCGACGTGTCGCTGGACGTAGAAGAGGGCGATATTTTCGGCATCATCGGCCTGTCCGGCGCGGGCAAGAGCACGCTCGTGCGCTGCCTGAACCTTTTGGAACGGCCGACCTCCGGCAAGGTCTTTCTCCATGGGCAGGACATGACGGCGCTTTCCCCGGCGGAGATCCGCCGCTGCCGCCAGAAGATCGGCATGGTCTTCCAGCACTTCAACCTTCTCATGCAGCGCACTGTCCTCGGCAACGTCTGCTTCCCGCTGGAGATCGTCGGCATGAGCAAGAAGGACGCAAAAAAGCGCGCGATGGAGGTCTTGAAGCTCGTCGGCATTGCCGATAAGGCGAACGCCTACCCCTCGCAGCTCTCGGGCGGCCAGAAGCAGCGTGTGGCAATTGCACGCGTGCTCGCCAACGACCCGGAGATCATCCTCTGCGACGAAGCGACGAGCGCCCTCGACCCCATGACCACAGAGT
>CALCJW010000196.1:0-19099 GCA_937967235.1 uncultured Clostridia bacterium | reverse complement strand
CACGCCGGCGAGCGGGAGAACGCGTCCGTCAGCGCCAGAATCCGCTCGCGGAAGAGGTCAATCTGCTCGCGCCGGATGGTAAAGCCCGCAGCCAGCTCGTGCCCGCCGTAGCTCTCGAGCAAATCGGACAGCTGCTCCAAAGACGCAAACAGGTTAAATCCGCCGTAGGACCGCGACGAGGCCTTTCCCTTGTCGCCGTCCAGACAGATTAAAAACGTCGGACAGCTGTATTCCTCGGCCAGCCGTGACGCGACGATGCCGACCACGCCCTGGTGCCACGTTTCGTCGGCCAGAACGATGGCCTTCGGCGATTTTCCGGCGGGCAGCATCGAAACGGCCTGCTTATATATGCCGCTCTCCACATCCTGCCGCTTGCGGTTGAGCTTGCAGAGCTGGCTGGCAAGGGACACGGCGCGCGCCGCATCGTTCGTGAGAAACAGCTCCGTCGCAATTTCTACATGGCCCATGCGCCCGGCTGCGTTGATTCTGGGGGCCAGGGTATAGCCGATGGTTCCCGCCGTGATGGGAGGGCGCATCGCGCCGCACTCGGCCATTAAAGCCGCAATGCCGACCCGTTTGGGGTTTGCGAGCGCCTGAAGCCCCTGCCAGACCATTTTTCGGTTCTCTCCCGTCAGCGGCATCACGTCTGCCACGGTTCCGAGGCAAAGCAAATCGCAGTATTCCGCCAGCAGCGCCTCCTGATCGCCGTGGAGCGCGGCGGCCAGCTTGAACGCCACGCCAACGCCCGCCATCTCCAGAATCGGCTCGGGCTGCTCCTTCCGGTGCGGGTCGACGACCGCGACGGCCTCCGGCAGATCCGACTTACACTCATGGTGGTCGGTGATGACGAGCTCCATGCCGAGCTCCCGGCACAAAGCCGCCTCCTGGTTTGCCGTAATGCCGCAGTCGACGGTGATGATCAGCTTCACATCCTGCTCGTGAAGCGCGCGCACGGCAATTTCGTTGAGCCCGTAGCCCTCTTCGAGCCTTGCGGGAATGTAGCTTGTCACATGTCCGCCGCGCTTTCGGAGAAAGTCCGTCAAAAGACATGTGGCCGTAATGCCGTCTACGTCGTAGTCTCCGAAGACGCAGATATGCTCGCGCCGTTCGAGAGCCCTTTTGACCCGCGCCGCGGCCTTATCCATATCGAGCAGGTCAAAGGGGGAGGAAAGCGGCACATCGGGGGATAAAAATGCCCGTGCCTTTTCCGGCGTGTCATAGCCCCGGCTGCAAAGCACCGCCGCCGTTATCGGCGACCAGCCCGCCGACGCGAGTGTAGTTGCTGCTTCCTGTTCATAGGACGAAATCGTCCAGCTTCCGTACTTCAAATCCGATACACATCCATCTGTCGCCCGCAAAATCCAAAGGGCACTATTTTTCTGCATATCATTATAGCATCCTCCCACGCATATCACAATAAAAATTCGATGAACAAATCCCAAAGCGGGAAAATTTGTGGGAAATTCGCAAAGCGGTGTTCTCAAAAGCGCTTTTCTTTGCCGCATGGCTGTGATAAAATGAAAAAAATTTTTGAAGGAGGCGCAGAAATGGGAAGCTCCGCGAAAAAATCGCATGGCGCGCGCTGGGTGCTTCCGGCGGCGCTGCTCACGGCAGGGCTTTTGTGGGCGGGAAATTTCACGCTGGGGATAACGGAAGTGGACGCGCCGTCCAAAAATCTCCCCGCCGGGTTTGACGGCTTTCGCATTGCACTGATCACGGACCTGCACGGAAGAACGTTTGGGAAGAACAACGACGCGCTGGTGAAAAAGACCCGCCAGGCCGTGCCCGACCTCATCGCCCTTGCGGGAGACATCGCGGACGAAACGTCTGACTTGGAGGAACTGGCCGCGCTCCTTCCGCGTCTGGCCAACATCGCGCCGTGCTATTATGTGACGGGAAACCACGAGTGGCGCATGGAAAACCGGAAGGAGTGGTTCCGGCTTTTAGAGCAGTGCGGCATCACGCGGCTGGAAAACGAATTTGTGACGCTCTCGCGCGGGGAAGATACGATTGTGCTCGCGGGGGTGGACGACCCGAACGGCCCGCGGGACCAGAAAACGCCGGAGGCGCTTTTGGGTGAGATCCACGCGGAGAATCCGGACGCGTATACCATCGTCCTCTGCCACCGGAACGACCAGCTGGAGCGCATGGCGCGCTTAAGTGCCGATCTCGTTCTGAGCGGGCACGCGCACGGCGGCGTGGTGCGGCTGCCCTTCGTCGGCGCGATTTTTGGGACGCACTATGAGTTCTTCCCGGACTACACGGCAGGGCTCTATACGCTCGGGAGGACCAGCCTCGTGGTCAGCCGCGGCCTTGGCGGCAGCCGCCGCATTCCTGTGCGCATCGGAAACCGGCCAGAAATCCCCGTCATCACCCTCCGCAGGGCGTGAACAAACCTTGCAGACGAAGAAAAACGGTGCTGCAATAAAAATGCTTGGGGTGTATCTGAAAACGCATGATGTGATCCGCTGTCCGGGCTCGTTGGGAGTTGGAAGAATACATCCGAAACAACGCGTAGGGGGCGATGCCTACATCGCCCCAAGGGCACCATCGAATTTGCCGAAGATTTTAGAAAAAACAGGATTTTTCGCGGGCGGACATGTTTGAAGATTTTGTGTATATGCTGATTAGAGCAAGCTAACCGGTGAACACAAATAAACGAAAGGGAGAGGCCTCCATGCAGGAGAACTATGGCAACACCGCATAATTGCGCCTTCGCGCTTCGACGGATCTTTTCTACCAATTCTACGGTTTGAAACGTTTGAAATACATACAGCATTCCTGCGCTTCTCAAATCTTGGCTTGACAAAAAATCTCTCGCCGAATCTGCTTGCCGAATTGTGCGGTACTTCCTTAGATTGGTATTTTCACTCGGGTATCACATCCTGTTACTCTTTTTGTTGGTTTACTTTGTTTTTGAAAAGCTGTCAACCGTTTGAGCCAAAAATACAGATAATGGATTTTCTCGGAAGACAATAAAAGATGTTTGAAAAGACCTAAAGATCTTGTTTCCTGAACACATTTGACGCTATCATCTGAATATCCACTTTTCAAAAACGCACGTTCCGCGTTTGGCGCGGGCGCGCGGCGAAATATCCACCTTTTTATCCACGTTCCATCCGGCAAAGCGCAAAAAAGCAGGAGAGAAATTGCGTTCTCTCCTGCTTCAAATTAAGGCTTATTCTTCCGGGCTGAACTGGTCCTTGCCAACGCCGCAGAGCGGGCAGACCCAGTCTTCGGGGACTTCTTCCCAAGGCGTGCCGGGGGCTACGCCGTTCTCGGGATCGCCGAGCTCGGGGTCATAGACATAGCCGCAGATGTCACAGACATATTTCATGCTCAAATTCTCCTTTATTCTCAGCCGCTGAGCCGCTCGGAGAGGACTGCCATGATCTTATCGTGGCAGCCGCCGCAGCCGGTCGAGCAGCTGGTCAGCCTCTGCACCTCAGCGAACTCCTTCTCAACGTCGGAGAAGTGCGCGTTCCTCTGTAGAGCGTCGTCAATGTCCGCCAAGGTCACATGCTTGCAGTTGCAGATCACGGTGTTTTCCGTGTATTCCATCTTACTTGAAGTAGCGGTCAAGCAGACCCTTGAGCGCGCGGCCGTGTCTTGCCTCGTCCTTCGCCATCTCATGGACGGTGTCGTGAATGGCGTCGAGGTTCAGCTGCTTGGCCTTCTTGGCGAGGTCAAACTTGCCCTGCGTTGCGCCGAACTCGCAGTCCACACGCCAGGCCAGGTTCTTCTTCGTGTCGGCGTGCATGTTGCTCTCGAGGTCGGAGCCCAGCATCTCGGCGAACTTTGCCGCGTGCTCGGCCTCTTCGTAAGCGGCCTTTTCCCAGTACAGGCCGACCTCGGGGTACCCCTCGCGGTGCGCGATGCGGGCCATGCAGAGATACATACCGACTTCTGAGCATTCGCCGTTGAAGTTTGCCATCAGCTGATCGAAGATGTACTTCTTGTCCTCGGCGGAAATGTCGGGGTTATTCTTGACGGTCGAGCCGTATACGCCGAATTCATGCTCGGCGGCCAGCTTGAGTTCGCCCTTGACTTCCTCAAACATGTTGCTCTTGGCATGACATACCGGGCATTCTGCCGGAGCTGCTTCGCCTTCGTAGATGTAACCGCAAACCTTGCAAACGAACTTCTTCATGATAAAATCCTCCATTTTTTTGTTTTTCCTGATCGTAATTGTTTTTTTATTCAGCAGCATTTGCTGCCTGCATACAGTCGGGGCACAGACCGTAGAAGCTGAGCCGGTAGTCTGTGATGGCGCCGCCCGCCGTGTCGTGGACGTTTTGCAGGAACTCGTCCTCGAGGTTGATGTCCATGAGGTCCAGCACCGCGCTGCACCGCGTGCACACAAAGTGCGTGTGCGGTTTCGTGTTGCCGTCGAAGCGCTCGAGACCGCCGACCGTTCCGACCGAGATGACCAGACCTTCGTCCTTGAACATGGACAGGTTCCGGTAGACCGTGCCGAGGCTTAAGTCGGGAATCGTGGGCTTGAGACGCTGATAGACCCATTCGGCGCTGGGGTGGCAGGTGGTTGCGCGGACGCAGGCTAAGATTGCGTCGCGCTTGCGGCTGCGCTTTCGGATTGTCGCCATCTGCATCCCTCCAAAACAGTAATAATTCTTATTACAGTTATGAGTATACACGATGAAATCTGATTTGTAAAGGGGGTTTTGAAAAAAATTTTACGGTGCTGCTTTTACACTGTTTATAAAGGTGACGAGTGTGTCGGCAAAGAGCCTTGCCGTGCGCAGCGCCTGCGAGAGCGTGTTGCCCGACGCGCCGAACTCGCAAAGAAGCGAGCCCTTCGTCTCGTGCTGGTTAAACCGCTCGGTGCGAAGATCGATGTCGCGGCAGAGGCCGGGCGCAGCGCGGTTTAAAAGCGCTTGCAGCTTCAATGCATTCGCGAGGTTCTCCTGCCAGCCGGGATGTTCGAGCCCACCTTCGTCTGTGCCGACGACGAGCATGAGCCGCGCGTAGTCCTCACCGTCCAACTTGCAGCTGAGCGCGGCGGGAAAGCCAGCCTGATCTTCGACTGCGTCCCGGTGCACATCAATGACCATCTGAATGGATGGGTACTCGGCAAGATACGATTCGATAATGGCCTCCATGCGCGCATAGGAGCCGTTGTAGCTGGGATAGTCGTTCGCCGTTGTGTCGTGGAGCGTTTCAATGCCTGCGTCCTCCAGAATCCGGGCGATTTCGCTCCCTACACGAATGACCGAGCGCGTCTCGTCCTGGGTGCGCAGCTCGCCCGAGGGCTCATACGAAAAGCCGTCCTCCGGCGTATAGGCCTCCGAGGCGTGCGTATGGACGATGAGGATCTTTGGCCCGTCGCCGGAAAAATCGAGCGCGGAGGGCCGCGTCAAGAGTGCCTGCTTGTCAAATTCGTAGGTGCAGCCGCCCGCAACGCCGATCGCGTCTGCTTCTTCTGCCGAAAACGTCAGAGGCTCTGCGGTTTCTTCCGTCTCGGCGGTCTTGGGCGCATCTTCTATGATAACGGTACCGTCCGTCACGGGCTTGTCCGACGGCTCGGCCTGTGCGGGCGGCTCGTCCGGCGATGGAGTTGGATTTTCCGTGAGGACGGCGGGAGTCGGCTCGGTGTGGACGAGCGGGACCGGTGCGGGCTCCACGTCGACCCGCCAGAGCGTCGGCGCGGACGCTTTTTTATAATCCAGATAAGCTTCGACCTGTCCGGCTAGCCGCACAAGCATGGCCATCACCATCAGCGCCAGACAGAACCTGTGGATTCGCTGCGTATTCATATGGTACAATCCCCCCTGTCTTACCAGTTTATGCAGAAATCACAGGAAAAGAACGGAAAGAATCAGGGGATTTTTCAACTTCTTCGACAAAGAGGCATTGAATTTGCCCGCAGAATCGTATATAATAGCTTCAACTATTGAGCAAAGCGGAGGTACGCTGCATGGGGCAGGTTCTGGCGGTCATATCCGGCAAGGGCGGAACCGGCAAAACGTCTGTGTGCGCCGGTGTGGCCGGGTGCCTTTGCATGGAGGGCGCGCGCGTTCTGTGCATCGATGCGGATCTCGGCCTGCGGAACCTCGATATTTCGCTCGGCATGGCGTCGGAGGCCGGACTATCCTTTCTCGACGTGATGCGAGGCGATTACGCCATCGAGCAGGCGCCGCGCGCGGCGGGTCTTCCGGGCCTGCAATTGCTGACGGCTCCCGTTTCTGTGAAGGCGGATGAGATTGACAGAGGCGCGTTTGAGGCGCTGATTCATGACGCGAAGGAGCGCTACGACTGGGTGCTCATCGACGCGCCTGCGGGCGTGGGCGCGGGCTTTGAGCTGGCGGTTCGGTTCGCGGACGAGCTCGTGGTCGTGTGTCTGGCGGACCCCGCGTCCCAGCGCGATGCGGCGCGGGCGGCAGAGCTTGCCTTATCCCGGCGGGACGTTCCGGCGAGGCTCGTTGTTAACCGCGTGAGCCCGAGGCTGTTTCAGAAAATGAACGCGACCATCGACGACATCATGGACGGCGTGGGGCTGCCGCTTCTCGGTATTGTGCCGGACGATGCGGATGTGACGCTCGCGGCGGTCGAGGGAAAGCCTCTTTGCCAGTATACCTTCCGCGGCGCGGGACTTGCGTGTCTGCACATTGCGCAGAGACTACGGGGAAAGCGCGTGAAGCTGATGAAGATCCGGCGAACGCTTGCCGGCATGTGAACAAAGGAGTTGAGAAGAAATGAATATCACACTCATGGCGCATGATAAGAAAAAGGAGCTTATGGTGCAGTTCTGCACGGCATATAAATCCATTCTCTCCAAGCACAGTCTGTCTGCCACGGCGGCGACGGGGCGGCTTGTCTCGGAGGCGACGAATCTTCCAGTCGCGCTGTTCCTGTCCAAAAATCAGGGCGGCCATCAGCAGGTCGACGCGCGCATCGCATATAATGAGATCGACCTTGTTATCATGTTCTCCGACCCCAACGACACCGACCCCTGGGAAGATCAGCGCATCATGCGCACGCTCCGGCTGTGCGATATGCATAACGTCCCGTGCGCAACGAACCTTGCCTCGGCGGAAATGCTGATCCTCGGCCTGCAGCGCGGCGACCTTGACTGGAGAATGATGATCAAGGCCAAGAAGCTCCACTGAGCGCATTCATCTGAATAATACAGAACCGCAAGGACGCGGAAGCAGTACCGCAAGGCGGCCGGACAGAGAGGAAATCGCAAGCTGAAAGATTTCTGCGGCCAGCGTGCGCGAAGGACATCCGCCGAGCGGGCGTATAAGGGAAGTCCCGAAATCGCCGGTCGCCGCCCCGAGAGCGCGGCATACGAGGAAGAGCAAGCTCTTCAAATTTGGGTGGCACCACGAAGTATTTCGGTACTCTCGTCCCAATGCACGGGACGGGAGTATCTTTTTATTTGGGGAATTCCACCGGGATACAGGCAGACCCTTTCGGGGTGTTCGTAGGGGGCGATTGAGCACATCGCCCCGGCGGTGCGAGCCGTTTTTGCGAAAATCCAATGCGAATCCGCAATTGCCATTGGGTCGATGTGGGCATCGACCCCTACGCAGATTTTTGAATTTTGCAGAAATTTCGTTAAAGAACAGAACAACATCAACATAGAGAGGAACAAAACAATCATGGCACAGATCAGACCGCACACGCTCTCCGGGTTCATGGAGCTGCTTCCCGCGCCGCAGGCACAGATGGAGGCGATGATGGACATTCTGCGCAGAACTTACAGCCTATATGGCTTCTGCGCGCTCGATACGCCGGCGATCGAGGCAGCGGACGTGCTGCTGGCCAAGGGCGGCGGCGAAACCGAAAAGCAGATCTACCGCTTCCAGAAGGGAGACAGCGATCTGGCGCTTCGCTTCGACCTCACCGTCCCGCTGGCAAAGTACGTGGCGCTTCATTATAACGAGCTCTCGTTCCCGTTCCGCCGCTACCAGATCGGCAAGGTCTACCGCGGAGAGCGCGCGCAGAGAGGCCGCTTCCGCGAGTTCTATCAGGCGGATATCGACATCATCGGAGACGGCAAGCTCTCGATCGTCAATGAAGCGGAAATTCCGTCGATCATCTATAAGACGTTTCAGACCATGGGGCTCAAACGCTTCCAGATCCGCGTCAACAACCGCAAGATCTTAAACGGCTTCTACGCGATGCTGGGCTTATCCGAAAAGTCGGGCGATATCATGCGCACGGTCGATAAGCTCGATAAAATTGGCGCGGAGAAGGTCGGAGAAATTCTCGTGGACGACTGCGGCCTGAGCCGGGAGCTTGCGGACGAGATTTTGAAGTTTATCGCCATCCGCGGCACAAACGCGGAGGTGCTGGAAAGCCTCGAGGGCTATCGCGGCAGAAACGAGGCGTTCGACCTCGGCCTCGACGAGCTCGCGGCGGTGACGAAGAACCTCGCGGCCTTCGGCGTGCCGGAGAAAAATTTCGCGGTCGATCTGACCATCGCGCGCGGCCTCGATTATTACACGGGCACGGTCTATGAGACAACGCTTCTCGACCATCCGGAGATTGGCTCCGTCTGCTCTGGCGGCCGATACGATAACCTCGCCGAGTATTACACCGACCGGCAGCTTCCGGGCGTCGGCATTTCCATCGGTCTGACGAGGCTGTTTTATGTCCTTTCCGAGCAGCAGATGCTGAACGATGCGTGGCCGACGGCGCCGGCGGACGTGCTGGTGCTGCCGATGACAGACGACCTGACCCCAGCCATCGAGCTTGCCACTGAGCTTCGCGCGCAGGGCATCCGCACCCAGCTCTATACCGAGGCTAAAAAATTCAAGGCAAAGATCCAGTATGCCGACAAGCTTGCTATTCCGTATGTGATCTTCCTCGGAGAAGACGAGATTGCGGCGGGTACGCTCTCCGTTAAGGATCTGCGCGCGGGTGAGCAGGTGACTGTTTCGCGTGAAAACGCCGTCAATATCATCCTCGACGGTATCGCCAGAGCCCATCAGGGTACAATTCTGAAGTAAACCCATTGCGTCAGCTGACGCTTTATAAGCACTCTACACAGAAAGAAGGAACATACTATGATGCAATCCAGAACTCATACCTGCGGCGAGCTGCGCCTTGCCGACTGCGGCAAAGCCGTCACGCTCTGCGGCTGGATGGAAAACGTGCGCGTCGTGGGCAGCAACTTTGCCTTTGTCGTTCTGCGCGATTTCTACGGCACGACGCAGGTCGTCGTCGAGACCGAGGACATGATGAATGTTGTCAAGTCCATCAACAAGGAGTCGACCATCTCTGTGACCGGCACGGTGCGCGAGCGCGCCAGCAAAAACCCCAAGCAGGCGACCGGTGATGTGGAGGTCGTGCCCGAGAAGATCGATGTGCTCGGCAAGTGCGTCCACAATGAGCTGCCGTTCGAAATTAACCGCAGCCGCGAGGCGGATGAGACCCAGCGCCTCAAGTACCGCTACCTCGATCTCCGGAACCCGGCTGTTAAGCAGAACATCATTCTGCGCTGCCAGGTTATCGCAGCGCTGCGCAAGGCCATGATGGAGCACGACTTCTTAGAGATCACGACCCCGATTCTGACGGCGTCGAGCCCCGAGGGCGCGCGCGACTATCTCGTTCCCGCAAGAAAGCACCCCGGTAAGTTCTACGCCCTGCCGCAGGCCCCGCAGCAGTTCAAGCAGCTGCTTATGACCTCCGGTTTCGACCGCTATTTCCAGATCGCGCCATGCTTCCGCGATGAGGACGCGCGCGGCGACCGCAGCCCCGGCGAGTTCTATCAGCTCGATATGGAAATGGCCTTTGCCACGCAGGATGACGTGTTCGCGATCCTCGAGGACGTACTGCCCCCGATTTTTGCGCAGTTCGGCAAGTACAACATCGCATCCTCCGCGCCCTTCCGCCGCATCGGCTATGTCGACGCGCTCGAGACCTACGGCTCGGATAAGCCGGACCTGCGCATCGACCTGACGTGCAAGAACGTCTCCGACCTGTTCGCGGAGTCTGAGTTTGAGGCGTTCAAGGGTAAGACCGTCAAGGCTATCCCTGTTTCCGACTGCCATTTGACACGCAAACAGATCGAAAAGCTCCTCACCGACTGCGAAGTGCAGGCGGGCGTGAAGGGCTACTGGTTCAAGATGGACGAAAACGGCGAGCTCGCGGGCGGCGTTGCAAAGTTTGTGCAGGGCTGCAAGGAAGCGTTGGTTGAGCGTTTAGGCCTGAAGCCCAACACGCTGGTGCTCGTCGCGGCGGGCGACGCGGCTACAAAGCTTGTTGGCGTGATGATCAAGATCTTCGGCGCGAACGTGCCCGGCCACATGGACAAGGAGCGCTACGAGTTCTGCTGGATCGTCGACTTCCCGATGTATGAGATCGGCGACGAGTCGGGCGAGCTCGAGTTCTGCCACAACCCGTTCTCCATGCCGGCCGGTGGCCTCGAGGTGCTTTTGAAAGCCGAGCGCGGCGAAATCGATCCGCTCACCATCACCGCTGACCAGTATGACCTCGTCTGCAACGGCGTGGAGCTGTCCTCCGGTGCAGTCCGGAACCACGATCCCGAGATCATGATCAAGGCCTTCGAGCTGGTTCGTCTCGGCGAGGACGACGTCAAGAAGAAGTTCCCCGCAATGTACAACGCCTTCACCTACGGCGCGCCGCCTCATGCCGGTATCGCCCCGGGTGTTGACCGCATGGTCATGCTGCTGGCAGGCGAAGAGTCCATCCGCGAGATCATCCCGTTCCCGATGAACAAGAACGCGCAGGATATCCTTATGGGCGCACCCTCCGAGGTCACGCAGAAGCAGCTCGACGAGTTGCACATCGTCTGCACCGCAAAAGAGGAAGAATAATCGAAAATGTACGAAAGCCCCGGCCTTTGGCCGGGGCTTTTTCCTCGTTTGTGCACGAAACTTCGAATAGGTGCGTAGGGGTCGATGCCCACATCGACCCATTGGAAACCATCGGATTCGCCGAAAATTGCCGTAAAAACGGTCCTGTCTGCCGGGCCGATGTGGGCATCGGCCCCTACGATTCTGATTGGAAGATCATTCAAATCTTGCGGGGGAGGACGCAACGTGCTTCGGATTTTTGGGTGCAAGGCGGCAATTTGCCGTGCTGCGTGAATATTGTGTTAAAGTGTTGATGTAAACGCAGGAAAAAATATAGTGTCTTTCATATGCGGACAGAACGAAAAAAGCTTGTGTGCGCGAGTCGAAAACAGAGTATTCTATGAAAATACAGAAAAATCTGCCCGCGGCTGGCGGACACAACTTTTCAAAACTCCCGGATTCCTGACACTTTTCCGGAATCCTGCACAAGAATTGGTTGACAAAATGAAGAAAACTGGTAAAATAGATACATATCCCCAATCAGGGATGTGTATTTCAAAATTGGAGGTTTGTATGAAAAAAGTAGTATGCTTGCTGCTCGCTCTTGTGATGCTGCTGGGCCTTGTCGCTTGCGCCAGCAACACCGCTCCTGCAACGGAGAAGACCGAGAGCACCACGACCGAGGAAACCAAGACCGAAGAAACCAAGACCGAGGAAGCCGCTCCCGCGGAGGAGACTGCCTCGACCGAAGAAACCGGCAACGTCCACATCGGCATCGTTACCGGTTCCGTCTCCCAGTCTGAGGACGACCGCCGCGGCGCGGAGGCTTTCCAGGCGATGTACGGCGAAGAGATGGTCAAGCTGGCCATCTATCCCGACAACTTCACCGAAGAGCTGGAGACCACCATCCAGACCATCGTCAACCTCTCTGACGATCCCGACATGAAGGCGATCATCGTCAACCAGGGCGTTCCTGGCACGACCGAGGCCTTCCGTCAGATCAAGGAGCGCCGCCCCGACATCATCTGCATCGCCGGTGAGTCCCACGAAGACCTGCCCGAGATCGGCTCCGCTGCTGACCTCGTCTGCAACAACGACTTCGTTGCCCGCGGATACCTGATCATCCGCACCGCGCACGAGCTCGGCTGTGACACCTTTGTTCATATCTCCTTCCCGCGCCACATGGCTTATGAGACCATGAGCCGCCGTGTTGCCATCATGAAGGCTGCCTGTGAAGAGTTCGGCATGGAGTTCGTCCTTGAGACCGCTCCCGACCCCACCTCCGACGTTGGCGTTGCCGGCGCACAGGCTTACATCCTTGAGAAGGTTCCCGAGTGGGTCGAGAAGTACGGCGAAAAGGCTGCTTACTTCTGCACCAACGATGCACATACCGAGCCGCTGCTGAAGCAGCTTCTCGAGTACGGCGGCTACTTCATCGAAGCTGACCTGCCCTCGCCGCTCATGGGCTACCCCGGCGCGCTGGGTCTGGACCTGACCGAGGAAGCCGGCGACTTCGACAAGATCCTCAAGAAGGTTGAGTCCGCGATCGTCGAAAAGGGCGGTGCAGGCCGCTTCGGCACGTGGGCTTACTCCTACGGCTACACCGTTTCCGCTGGCCTTGCCCAGCACGCTCTGAACGTCATCAACGGCGAGAGCGAGCTCTGCGACATCGACGATATCGCAAAGGCATACCAGGTCTTCTCCCCGAACGCGGAGTGGAACGGCTCGAACTACACCAACGCGGACACCGGCGTCAAGCTGGACAATGTCTTCCTGGTCTATCAGGATACCTACATCATGGGCGATCCCGGCTGGTTCATGGGCTCGACCGAGGTTGAGGTTCCGGAGAAGTATTTCACCACCAAGTAAGACTCGGGTCTGACTGACCAACGAGAAAACACAAAGGCAGGGGGAGCCCCGGCTCCCCCTGCTGTTTTAAGCTATGCGGGAGAAGGAAAACGAATGGTAAATAACAACGCTCCATTGTTGGAGATGCGAAATATCCAGAAGGACTTTTTCGGCAATCAGGTTCTGACGGACATCAACCTTACGCTTCGCGAGGGCGAAGTGCTGGGTCTGGTCGGTGAAAACGGCGCTGGTAAAAGTACACTGATGAAAATCCTGTTCGGCATGGACGTCATCCGGGAAACCGGCGGCTACGGCGGCGATGTGCTGATTCATGGCGAGAAGGTCTCCTTCTCGACGCCGTTTGACGCGCTCAAGGCCGGAATCGGCATGGTGCATCAGGAATTTTCCCTGATTCCCGGCTTCACGGCGACAGAAAATATTCTGCTCAACCGCGAACCGAAAAAGAGCAACGTGGTCTCCGAGATCTTCGGCGACCGTCTCAATACCCTCGATTATAAGCAGATGAACGAACGCTCGGCGGAAGCCATCAAGAAAATGGGCGTTCACATCGATCAGCATATGGTCATCAGCGACATGCCGGTCGGCCATAAGCAGTTTACGGAAATCGCCCGTGAGCTGAGTAAAGACAACCTCAAGCTCCTCATTCTCGACGAGCCGACCGCGGTTCTGACCGAGAAAGAAGCGGCGGCGCTGCTGGACTCCATCCGCTCGATGGCCGCGCGCGGTATTTCCGTCATCTTTATCACGCACCGCCTGCATGAGATTTTGTCCGTGTGCGACAAGGTCGTTATCATGCGCGACGGCGTCGTGGTCAAGGACACCCCGGCAAGCGAAACGAATGTCTCCGAAATTACGCGCTGCATGGTCGGCCGTTCGGTCGATCTGTCGTCTGCAAAGCGCGAGATCGTCGATCATTCGGGCGCGAAAAACATTCTGTCCATCCGCAACCTCTGGGTCGATATGCCGGGCGAAACCGTGCGTAATGTGACGCTGGACGTGAAGGAAGGCGAGATCCTCGGCATCGGCGGTCTGGCCGGTCAGGGCAAGCTCGGCATTCCGAACGGCGTGATGGGCCTTTATGAAGCGGGCGGCACCGTCGAATTTGACGGCAAGCAGATTCCGCTCAACAGCCCGAGAAAGTGCCTCGACGCATCGCTGGCCTTCGTCTCTGAGGACCGGCGCGGCGTGGGTCTGCTGCTGGACGAAACGTTGGAGTGGAACGTTGCGTTCCCCGCCATGCAGATCCAGAACAAATTCCTCAAAAAAATCGGCCCCGTCACCTGGCGTGATGAAAAGGCCATCCATGATATAACCCAGAAGTACATCAACGAACTGATGATCAAGTGCACCAGTTCCCTGCAGAAGGCAAGAGAGCTTTCCGGCGGCAACCAGCAGAAGATTTGTCTGGCCAAGGCGTTCGCGCTGGAGCCCAGATTCCTGTTCGTTTCCGAGCCCACCCGCGGCATCGATGTCGGCGCGAAGGCGCTGGTGCTCGACGCGCTCAAGCGCTTCAACCGCGAAAACGGCGTCACCGTTGTGATGATCTCCTCGGAGCTCGAAGAACTCAGACAGACCTGCGACAGAATCGCCATCGTTTCGGGTGGTCGCGTTGCCGGCATTTTGCCCGCAACCGATTCCTCCGAGGCCTTTGGTGCTTTGATGGTCAGTCAGGTGAAATAAGGAGGGCGTCATGAAAAAAGAACAACAAGATAATATCTGGGGCCCGGCAAAATTTAACCGCGAAATGAAGTCCCTCGGCGAGCTGACGTCCTCGTTCGGTCTGCCGCGCATGATCATCACGGGCTTCCTGGTCCTTCTGTTCCTCCTCGCGCCGGTCGCAGGTGTGGACTTCTTCACGCAGATCACAAATGTCCTCAACCGCTTCAGCTGGAACGCGGTCATGGTTCTGGCGATGGTCCCGATGATCCACTCGGGCTGCGGCTTGAACTTCGGTCTGCCGCTCGGCCTCGTGTCGGGTCTTCTCGGCGCGACGCTTTCCATTCAGTTTGGCTTCACGGGCGCAATGAGCTTTGTGATGGCGATCGTGATCGCAACGCCGTTTGCGTTCCTGTTTGGCGGCGGCTACGGGTGGCTGCTTAACAAGATCAAGGGCGGCGAGATGATGATCGCGACGTATGTCGGCTTCTCCGCCATCTCGTTCATGTGCATGATGTGGCTGCTGCTGCCGTACACGAGCCCGACGATGGTCTGGGGCATGGCCGGCAAGGGTCTTCGTACGACGATTTCCCTCGAGGGCTTCTACGATAAGGTGCTCGCGAAGTTTGCGCTGGACTGCAACAAAATTTGCGGCATCAACCTCGTCATTCCCATTGGCACGATCGCGTTCTTCGCGCTGCTGGCCTTCGGCATGTGGGCATTTCTGCACACCAAGACCGGTACGGCCATGACGGCGGTCGGCTCGAACCCTGTGTTCGCAAGAGCCTGCGGCATTAACGTCGACCGCATCCGCCTGCTTTCCGTCATCATGTCCACGTGGCTGGCGGCAGTCGGCATTCTGGTCTACGAGCAGGGCTTCGGCTTCATCCAGCTTTACACCGCACCCAACAACATGACGCTTCCGGCTGTTGCGGCGATCCTCATCGGCGGCGCATCGGTCAACAAGGCGTCGATTCCCAATGTCATCATCGGCACCATCCTCTTCCAGGGTATCGTGACCATGACGCCGACGGTCCTCAACTCCCTCATCCACATGGATATGAGTGAAGTCATCCGTATGATCGTCTCCAACGGCATGATCCTCTACGCACTGACCAGAAAGACGGAGGGATCGAAATGAGCAAACAAGTAAAAGCAAAGAAAAAGCGCCTGACGTTCGGTCAGTTTTTGGCGAATAACTCTGTGCCGATCATGTTTATCCTCTTCTGCGCGGTCTGCATCCCGATCTCGGGCTTCTCACCGAGCTACCTGCTCAACGAGATCGTGACCCGTATGGGACGAAACACGTTCCTGATTCTGTGCCTGCTGATCCCGATCATGGCCGGTATGGGCCTGAACTTTGGTATGACACTCGGCGCGATGGCGGGCGAGATCGCCCTGATCTTCGTCTCCGACTGGCAGATCTGGGGCATTCCAGGCGTCGTGCTGGCGATGATCCTCTCAATTCCCATCTCAATTCTCCTCGGCGCGTTCTGCGGCGGCATGTTAAACCGCGCACGCGGCCGCGAGATGATCACGAGCTACATCATCTCCTTCTTCATTAACGGCGTGTATCAGCTCGTCGTGCTGTACATGATGGGCTCGATCATTCCCATCAAGCACAGTGAGATCAAGCTGCCCCGCGGCTACGGTATCCGCAACACCGTGAGTTTACTCAACATGCGCCAGTGCATTGACAACCTGCTGGCAATCAACGTAAACGGCGTCAAGATCCCGGTCCTGACGTTTATCCTGATCGCGCTTCTTTGCCTGTTCATCGTCTGGTTCCGCAAGACGAAGCTCGGCCAGGACATGCGCGCGGTTGGGCAGGACATGGAGGTCGCGCGCGACGCGGGTATCAAAGTCGAGCGCACGAGGATCATCTCGATCATCATGTCCACGGTCTTTGCAGGCTTCGGTATGATCCTGTACCTGCAGAACATGGGCAACCTCTCCACCTACAGCTCGCACTCGCAGATCGGTATGTTCTGCATCGCGGCGCTGCTGGTTGGCGGCGCATCGGTTGACAGAGCTTCCATCGGCAACGTCTTTGTGGGCGTGACGCTGTTCCACCTGATGTTCATCGTCGCTCCGGCAGCGGGCGCGAAGATCACCGGCGACTCCATGATCGGCGAATACTTCCGCGTGTTCATCTCCTACGGCGTCATCACCGTTGCGCTTATTATGTACGAAACCAAGAAGCGCAGAAATAAGAGCATGGCCGGTCAGGAGCTGGCTGCCGCGCAGAAGGAGGAAGCACAATGAAAAAACGTACGCTTTTCTTCCGCATCGGCGCGATCGTCATCCTGCTCGCCATCGCGGCGGTCATGATGGTCATTGGCCGCGGCCACACCGTGTATTTTGACAACAAAAAGCTCGAATATAACGGCGAGACCTACGATACCCCCTATAAGGTCTGCGTCTACGTGAACGACGAGCGCGTCGCCAAGCTCTACGATAAAGAGCGCGGCATGGCGACTTGGATCGGTCAGAACTTCGAAATGACGTTAGAGATCACCCAGGAAAAGGGCGGCGACGAGACGACCGAGACGTACCAGATCAAGCTTCCTTATAACATGGACGGCATTGTGATCAACCTCCCGGGCTTCCTTGCGGGGCTCGATCAGGATGCGTACATCACGGAGTTTGTCCCCGTGGCCACTGAAGAGACCACCACGGAAGAGGAAGAACTCCCCGGCGACGAGTTCGGCATCGACATCGACGGCGATATTTAAGCGTCTGACAAACAAGCAAGCGGCCCCGGGTTTCCGGGGCTGCTTTTCTATATTTCCCAAGAAGACCAGATGATGTGCGTAGAGGGCGATGCCCACATCGACACTTACGCAAAATCGGGAAATTTTCAGAAAATTCGCAGAGTCGCCAGCCCCTGCGAAAGAAGTTAGAAGTACAAAAAAAGGAAACACCTACCAAGCTGGTCGGTGTGTTTGTGGGACACGCGAAAAGACCGGTCAGGTCTGGCGGGAAATTTGTGAACACGCACAATCGACACGGAAGCGGAAACTTATTATAATAAAATGCATAATTAAACAGCAAGGGAAGTGCATGATATGCTTTGCAGCAACATCGGCATCAATGAAAGCGGCCATCTGACGTTTGCGGGCGAGGACACCGTCCGGCTCGCGGCGCACTATAAAACGCCGCTGTATCTTATGGATGAAGACCGCATCCGCGAAAACTGCCGCGTCTACAAAACGGCAATGGAGCGCGCCTTCGGAGCAGGAAGCTATCCGCTCTACGCCAGCAAAGCCGCGAGCTTCAAGCGCATGTATACCATCATGCAGGAGGAAAAAATGGCCATTGACGTCGTCTCCGCGGGCGAGATCGCAACGGCCAAGCGCGCGGGCTTCTCGATGGAGCGCGCCTTCTTCCACGGGAACAACAAGACCGACGCAGACGTCTCCTACGCCATGGCTGCGAATGTGGGCTACTTTGTGGCGGACCACGAGGAGGAGCTCGAAATTATCAGCCGCGAGGCCAAGAGCCGGGGCATCCGCCAGAAGGTGCTTCTGCGCCTGACCCCGGGCATTGACCCGCATACGTATGAGGCCGTCGCGACGGGCAAGGTCGACTCGAAGTTCGGCGTCGCAATCGAGACCGGACAGGCGGAACACTTTGTCCAGCACGCGCTGAGCCTTCCAAACCTCCGCCTGATGGGCTACCACTGCCATGTGGGCTCGCAGGTCTTCGACGAGGACGGCAGCGTCTACCACAACGCGGCGAAGATCATGCTGACATTCGCCGCCGACATGAAGGTAAAATACGGCGCAGAGCTGCAAATGCTCGACCTTGGCGGCGGCTACGGCGTTCGCTATACGGACGCAGACCCGCAGGTCAATATCCCCGAGAACATCGAACAGCTGGCCGGAACCATCAAGGCGCTCTGTGAAGAGCTGTCGCTTCCGATGCCGGCAGTGCTTTTAGAGCCGGGCAGAAGCATTGTCGCCGACGCAGGTATGACGCTTTACACGGCGGGCAGCACAAAGTCCATCCCGGGATACAAGAACTATGTCCCCGTCGACGGCGGCATGACCGACAATCCCCGCTATGCGCTCTATGGCTCGAAGTACACGGTGTATCTTGCAAACCGCGCGAACGAGGAAGCGAATTTCCGCTGCGACGTGGTCGGCCGCTGCTGTGAAAGCGGCGATATCATCCAGCCGAATGTGCTGCTGCCCGAGCCGAAGCGCGGTGACCTCATCGCCGTCTGCACCACGGGCGCATACAACTACTCCATGGCCTCCAACTATAACCGCATCCCGAGACCTCCTGTCGTCATGCTCTCCGGCGGCAAGCCCACGCTTGCCGTGCGCCGCGAAACCGTCGACGATCTGACTGCGCTCGATATGTAATATGCTGTACCCTCCGGGATTTCGCACGTTTCCGGGCGGTTCGTAGGGGCGGACGCCTCTGTCCGCCCTGAAGAAGTTTCGAATTCGCAGAAAATTTCTGAAAAAACGGGATTTTCTGCGGGCGGACAGGGTCGTCCGCCCCTACGGTTCTTTTGAAAATCTTCCGGGAAGATCGTAGGGGACGATGCCCACATCGCCCCGGCGAATAAACCCGTTTTTACGGAAACCTCCGGCGAATTCGACGGTACCCTTGGGTCGATGTAGGCATCGCCCCCTACGCAAAGACGGACGGATGCGATGCACAAAATGGACGCATGCGTGAAAAAAGACGAACCTTCACGGTATAAATGAAAGAAGCGCCCCGACACTTTCCCTGAAAATAATCCGCTCATTCAGACCGTTCACGGGAAATCCGTGTGA
>CALCJW010000195.1:0-3116 GCA_937967235.1 uncultured Clostridia bacterium | reverse complement strand
CTTCGTTCCTGTTTGTACGTGTAATTCTGAAAAACACACAGTCCCACGAAACGCCGATCTATTGGTGGTCCAATACAGCGGTAGATGAAACGGATGCGACCCGCGTGCTCGCCCCGGTGGAACAAGCATTCGTAAATGATTACAATCAAATTTTGTCAAAGCGGTCAGTACCAATGTATGAGGGCGTAGATTGCAGCTACGCTGCAAAGATAGGGCATTCCATGGACTTTTTCTTCGACGTCCCGGCCGGACGGCGCAAATGGGAATGCGCGCTTGATAAGGAAGGGATGGGCTTGGTGCAGACATCCACAGATCTGCTTCAGGGCCGAAAGCTTTTTGTTTGGGGACAGGGCAGCGGCGGAAAGCACTGGCAGGAATATTTGGCCAGACCCGGAGAACGTTACCTGGAAATTCAGGCGGGCCTGGCCAACACGCAGATGGAATGTCTCCCAATGCCGGCAGAAGACACATGGGAATGGCTTGAGGCATATGGAGCGATGCAGGCTGAGCCGGAGACAGTGCATGGGGCATGGACGGAAGCGGTTTCCTGCGTGGAAGATTTGCTGGAAGAAAAATTGCCCAGGGCAAGAATGGACGCCCTGCTGGCCGAGTTCCACGAAGTGCTTGAGCAGGAATTTCCCGTTGTTTCAGATGGGAGCGGTTGGGCGGCCCTGGAGCTGGAGCGCAGGGGCGCGGAGAATACATTTTCCGGTTCAAATGCGGTAATACGCAGAGAATCGCTGGGTAAAGAACAGGAACCATGGCTTTTGCTTTTACATGAAGGTGTATTTCCAAACATAGAACCGGACTGTGCTCCCGCGGCATTCCTTACACAGCCGGAATGGATTCCGTTACTGGAAAAGGCGGCGGAGACAACCTCGGATCACTGGCATACATGGTTTCAGCTGGGCGTGATGTATTATGCCAACGGAAGAGAATCGCAGGCGGAACGGGCATTCGAAAAATCAATGGAACGAACGGAAAATGCATGGGCAATCCGTTGCTTGGCACTTTTGCAGCTGATGGGGGGCGACGCCGGTGAGGCGATGATAAAGATGCGGCGCGCCGTTGAGCTAAAGCCGATTGATGCGTTGGTGATCGAGTTCGGGCGTATGCTGCTGGATGAAGAAGCCTACACGGAGTATCTCGCGCTGTATGATACGCTTGCTCCCGACGTGAAAGCGCATGGCCGTGTGCGTGCCTTAAGAGTTGAAGCGCTGATCCAGGCAGGCAGACTGGAGGATGCTGAGAAAGCGCTTATGGACAATCTGGTGATTGCGGATATGCGGGAGGGCGAATTGACTTTGTCGGAGCTGTGGATCATGCTGCATATGCACCGCGTAGAACGGGAAACCGGGGAAACCGACCCGAAAATCAAACGTCAAAAGGCGCTGGAGCGTTATCCCGTGCCCCAAACGCTTGACTTTCGTATGCACCCTGAGAGCATCCATGATTGAGTTTGGCGGACATGCCCCCTTGGAGAAGGGCATGTCCGCCTTTTGGCACAAGCATTTTGAGACGGAAAGGATAGAAAAATGAGCGCTTTTTGGATATGGTGTGCGGAGCGCCCGCAGGGCAAAGAAGCCTGTTTTTTCCGCAATTGTTTCACCTTGGAAAAAACGCCTTCTGAATGCCCTGTGCAGGTGAGCGCCGACAGTGTGTATACACTATATGTCAATGGGAAAATTGCGGCGCGAGGGCCACGCAAGGGAGATGCGTTCCGGCATTATTACGATAATGTCGACCTTGCGCCTTATTTGGAGACGGGAGAAAATATAATTGCGGCAAAGGTTTTCCATTTTCCAAGCGACCCGGTCGCAGCGGCAGAATGGAAATCAGGCCCGTCCTCTCTCATTACCGCATCGCTTGCGGGTTTTTGGCTGAACAGTGACGACGAAAGGCTGTCTACCGGTGCGCATTGGCGTGTTTGGGGTGCGGGGGATGCGCTGAATTTTGAACCGACCTCTCCGGCGGGGCCTGCTCCGGATATGAGCAAAACAGCGCTTTCTCAAATTCCTTCCCGGTTCTTTCAGAAGGATTTTGACGGCGCCGCATTCCGGGAAGCTGTTGTGGTATGCGACACCGGTCCCAGGAGATATGGCCGCTTGAATCCCATGCCGCTGGCGGCGGCGCCGCTTCCGGCGCCGGTACAGAAGCATATTTTGCCGCAGAGAATTGTGCGGAGCAACATTCCCGCAGCGGAAACGCTGCTTGCAACAGGCAAGCTGGAGATCCCGCCGGGCGGTCCCTGGTTTGCCGAGATCGATATGGGCTTTTTGACGACCGCATATGTGTGTTTTCACATTTCATACGGAGAAGATATGCCGGCCGAGATGGCGCTGCGATATGCCGAAAGCTATTATCGGTTTGACGAAAACGGAAAACGGTATAAGGGTGACCGTGCGAGCTGTGAAAATGCAGTTCTGCTGGGGGAATGCGACACACTGCTTGTGAACAGAGCAGACGGCTTTTATGAAACGCCTTTTTTTCGGACGTTCCGTTATCTGCGCTTAGAAATCCAGCAAAATGCCGGTTCGATTTTGCTGGATGATTTCAAATTGTGGGAAACACATTATCCGCTGGAGATCCAGGGGTGTTGCGCCAGACCGCTTTCGGACAAAAAATTGTGGAGCATCAGCGCACGGACACTCTTGCTCTGTATGCACGATACCTATGAGGACTGTCCTTACTATGAACAACTTCAATATATAATGGATACCGTACTGTCTGCACGATATACTTATTACATTTCGGCGGACGACAGGCTTGCCCGTGCTGCGATTGATATGTTCTCAGCAGGGCGTATGCCGGACGGTATGCTCAATTGCTGCTTTCCCTGCAAATATGGACAGGTGATTCCGGGCTTCGGATTATATTACATCCAGCTGCTGTACGATCATTACCTTTATTATGGCGATAAGGCACTCGTTTGCCGCTATTTTTCAGCTGTCGATTCTGTTCTGCAATATTTCATTGCGAGGCTCGACCCCAATACCGGCTTTTTTCCGCGGTCACAGTATTGGGAATTTGTAGACTGGGTACAAAAATGGGATGAATGGGACGGAGTGCCGATTGGGCCGGACGAAACGGTAAATACGATCTATCATGAGATGTTC
>CALCJW010000194.1:0-7651 GCA_937967235.1 uncultured Clostridia bacterium | reverse complement strand
GTCAGAAGGCCCTGATTGACGCAGACGCGCAGCGCGTCGCTGAACATCTCAAAATCTGCGGTATCGGAGAACATTGGCTGCCATGCAGGCGACTGCATGCGCTGCTCGTTCCAGTTGATGACAAACTGCTCCGCAGCGTCCGCGCGCGCATTGACGCCGTCTAAGCCGCGGCAAAGCGTACCAAGGATATTGGCAATTTCGCCGCGCGGCATCGGCGCACTGTATCCGAACGTGCCACTCAGAAGATTGTTTGCCTCACAGACGCGGAACGCAGGCTCCCACCATGTACTGCCGGTTTCGTTTTTAAGCTCCTCCGGGAAAGCGATACGCGCCAGAAGCGACACAAATTCTGCGCGTGTGACAGTCTTGTCCGGCTGGAACGTGCCGTCCGGGTAGCCGGTGATCTCGTCTGACAGATATGCGATCTGTTCGCTTGCCCAATGCGTATCGGCTACGTCCTTGTAATCGTCGGCGCAGACCGCCGTACAAAGAAGCACTGCAGCTGCAAATATGAGCAAAATTCTTCGAAGTTTCATGTTATATCCCCCTTTTTTGCTTCATCTGCCAGCCGCAGCAGCTCTGCCGCGCCTGCCAAAGTGGTTTCCGTGATCATGCTGCCGCCGATGAGTCTGGCCAGCTCCTGTCGTCTGCCGCTGCCATCCAGATGCAGAACGCTCGTGTATGTTCTTTCATGCTCCACGCGCTTTTCCACGGTAAACTCTGCATCCGCCATCGCGGCAATCTGCGGAAGATGGGTCACGCAGAGCACCTGCCGCCCTTTGGACACGGCCCAGAGCTTGAGCGCCACCTTCTGTGCGGCCCTTCCGCTCACGCCCGCGTCGACCTCGTCGAAAATCAGCGTCGGCACGCCGTCCTGCTGCGCGAGCACCTGCTTCATGGCGAGCATGATTCTCGCCAACTCGCCGCCGGAAGCAACCTTTGAGAGCGGCTTGAGGGCCTCGCCGACATTCGCGGACATCAAAAACCGCACGCGATCTAACCCGGTTTCCGCGGCCTCCTGCGGGGTAAATTCGCAGACGAAGCGGATCTTCGGCATATCGAGCTGCCGCAGCTCCTCGCAGATATCCGTCTCCATTTCCTTTGCAGCCTGAATCCGTTTTTCACGAAGGGTTTCTCCCAGCCGGACGGCCTCCTTCTGAAGCTCTGCCTGCCGCTTTTTAAGGCTTTCGATCTGATCAGAAGCAAATTCAATTTCGTCCAGCCGCTGCTCGGATTTCTGAAGATACGCCAAAACGTCCTCGACGCTGGCACCGTATTTGCGCTTGAGCTTGTGAATTGTGTCGAGCCGTTCTTCAATTTGCTCGAGCTCCCCTTCCGAGTAGCTCAAATCATCCCGCATCGCGCGAAGCTCGTCCGCCGCGTCCTGGACGCTGTACATAAGGTCCGAGATTTTCTGATAGAGCGCTTCCATGTCGGCGCTGATAGTGTTCACCCGGGAAAGCGCGTGCTCAGCATTGGATAAAAGGCCCGCCGCGCCGTCGGAGCTGTCTCCACCGTAGAGCGCTTCATCAGCCGCGCGCAGTGCGTCCGAGAGCTTTTCCGCGTTCTGGAGCACCTTGCGCCGCTCCTTGAGCTGCTCCTCTTCGCCGGGCGTAAGATTTGCTGCCCGGATTTCCTCAATCTGATATTGAAGCGACTCTAAAAGCCGCAGCTTTTCCGACTCGTCCATGCTGAGCTTCTGAATTTCCCGCCGGACGGATTGCAGCGCGTCAAATGCCGCGCGGTAGTCTTCCAGCTCTTTTTCATCGCGGGCAAATGCGTCGAGATACGTGAGGTGGTTTTCCTCGTCAAAGAGCTGCTGCGAATCGTGCTGGCCGTGGATGTTGATGAGCCTTGCGCCCAACTTTTTAAGGGCCGCCACGCTCACCGGCCGCCCGTTTACGCGGCAGACATTTTTTCCGTCCGCGTAAATTTCGCGCTGCACCTGCAATTCCAGCGGGTCAAATTCCACCTGATTCTCGGAAAACCAGCTACATTCCGGAATCTTCGTAAAAATCGCGCTCACAAACGCGCGGCTAGCACCGGTCCGGATGACATCACGGTACGTGCGCTCGCCCAAAATGGCCGAGATCGCGTCAATGACGATGGATTTACCGGCACCTGTTTCGCCGGTCAGAACGTTGAAGCCGCCCTCGAAGAGAATTTCCGCCTGCTCGATGACGGCGATATTTTCGATATGCAGAACGCTCAGCATGGCCGATTCTCCTTTCGGCAGTTTTTAGGCGCGGGGAGCATGGGTCGTGATCTGGCTGCGGATCTCCGCGCAGATACCGGCCGCCGAGGAAGCGTCCCGCAGAACGACCATGCACGTATCGTCGCCGCCCAGCGTCCCGACCACCTCGGGAAGGTCCAGCTTATCAAGCGCGGAACACGCCGCCTGCGCAAGGCCCGGAAGGGTCTTGATGACGATGATGTTCTGCGCGTAGTCTACACTTGTCACGCACTGACTGAAGATGATATTGAGCTTGGAGGAAAACGCGTGCTCCACAGGCTTTGCGCTCGCGCTGTAGCGGTAGGTCCCGTTCGGGCCGAGCTCCTTGATGATGCGAAGCTGCTTGATGTCCCGGGAAATGGTGGCCTGCGTGGTGTTGAAGCCGTTTTCCTGCAATTGCTGCAAAAGCTGCTCCTGCGTTTCAATATCGTTGTCGCGGATGAGCTCGAGAATTTTCTCGTGGCGTTTTGATTTCATGGCGTTACCTCTGCCTGTCGATAAATTTTTTGTTGAGAATTTCAAAGAAACTCGTCTGCTTGAGCCGCACCAGCTTTGTCGTCTTCTGTGCGGTCTTTGTGGTGATAACGTCTCCGGTATTGAGCCGGAACGCTCTGCCGCCGTCGACCGACAAATAGGCGTTGTGCCGTCCGATTTTCCCGATCCTGACGGAAATGACGCGCTCCGGAGATACGACGATGGTCTTTGTAAGCATCGCATGCGCGCAGATCGGTGTAATCAGAAGATTTCTGGCAGACGGCTCGACGATCGGGCCGCCGGCAGACATGGAGTAGGCCGTGGAGCCGGTCGGAGTCGAGATGATCACGCCGTCTCCTGAAAAGCTCGTGGCCTCAACATTATCGCAGTAGACCGACACCTGCACCACGCGTGCGATTGCACCCTTGGTGACGACCGCGTCGTTGAGCGCCGTCTCGTGCAGCAGCTTTTGGCCGTTTGCACCGGTGACGGTCACGTCGATCATGCTGCGCGGCTCGAGCGTATAGTCTCCCGTGGGGAGCTTGCGCAAAAGTTCCAGCTCTCCGGCTTCTAACTCCGCAATAAAGCCCATCGTTCCGATGTTCACGCCAAGGATGGGAAGGCCATGCGCGGTGGCGATTTTGGAGGCATGGAGAATCGTGCCGTCGCCTCCGAAGCACACGAGCATATCGGCGTTTTTGATCTCGCGGTGCAAATCCCGAAAGTCCATCGTCTTCGGGAGCTCATAGTCCCGGTCCACGTCAAACGGCAGGCACATCACGGTCTCCACGCCGCAGCTTTCCAGAATCTTTTTCGCCTGCTGAACCGTCCGGAACTGCTTGTCCCGGTATGGATTCGGCGTCAGAACAATTTTCATGGGGCTCATCCTTTCAGCGCAGCGTGCGCCTGCGCGACCAGATCGCCGGGAGCCAGATAGGAATCCTCGCCCGGCTGCATGGAAAGATGCGCAAGAAATTCTATGTTGCCCTCCGGCCCCTTGACGGGCGAGAAGGTCAGGTTCCGAATGGTAAAATCAAGAGATTTTGCAAGGGATATGAAGTTTTGAAGCACCTCTTCATGCACGGCCGGGTCGCGGACAACGCCCTTTTTGCCGACCTTGTCCTTCCCCGCTTCAAACTGCGGCTTGATGAGGCACAGCACCTGCCCCGTGGGCTTTAAAAGCGTTTTTACAACCGGAAGAACCAGGCCGAGCGAGATAAACGATACGTCGATGACGGAAAGGTCAAGCGGCTCGCCCAGGTCTTCCAGAGTAACATAGCGGATGTTCGTCCGCTCCATGACAACGACGTGCGGGTCGTTGCGAATTTTCCACGCCAGCTGGCCGTAGCCCACGTCGATGGCAAAGACCTTGCTTGCCCCCTGCTGAAGCAGGCAGTCAGTAAACCCGCCCGTCGATGCGCCGGAGTCGCTGCAAACGTAGCCCGTTGGGTCAACACCGAAATTTTTGAGCGCCTTCTCAAGCTTGAGGCCTCCCCGGCTGACATACGGGCACGCGCTGCCTCGCACCTCAATGTTTGAGGTTATGTCAACCTCCATGCCAGACTTGTCCGCTTTCTGGCCGTTCACATAGACCTCGCCCGCCATGATCGTGGCCTGCGCCTTTGCGCGGGACTCTGCAAGGCCGAGACTTACCAGCAGCACATCCAGCCGCTCCTTATGCTTCATGACATACCTCCCGGATTCTGCCCAAGAGCGCGTTTGCGTTCAGGCTGGTCAACTCATACAAATCCTGCATCGCGCCGTGACCGATGAAGGAAGCTCCAAGATTCTGCTTTGCGCAGACGCAGGAAATGTTAGCCTGCGCCAGATGCGAGAAAATATCGTTTGCCACGCAGCCGCGGTCGGATGTTTCCTCCACCACGAGCACACGTCCCGTCTTGCGGCAGGACGCTTCGATGGCCGCCCAGTCGATAGGGGCAATCGTCTGCAGCTTCAGAATTTCGGCAGACAGCCCATCCTTTTCGGCCGCTTCCGCCGCCTCGAGCACTGCGTTGATCATCGTTCCGTAGGTAATGACGGTGCAGGACGTTCCCTCTTTCAGGCGCGTTTCTTCCGCGTTTTCGCGGTAAGCGCCCTCGCCGCCTCTGGGGTAGCGCACAGCGACGGGACAGGTTTCCGTCAGGACAGCCTCTCGGAGCATCACGCGGAGCTCGGCAAAGCTTGCCGGGCAGTAAATTTTAAGCCCCGGCACCTGCCGGAGGTACCCCACGTCAAACATGCCGTGGTGCGTCCGGCCGTCTTCTCCGACGAGACCGGCGCGGTCGACCCCCAGCACCACGTGCAGCTGCAATAGCGCCAGATCGTGCAGCAGCATATCAAACGCACGCTGCAAAAACGTCGAATAAATCGCGACCGCCGGGATAAGTCCCTGCTTTGCCATGCCGCAGGCCATCGAGAGCGCGTGCTCCTCAGCGATGCCGACATCGAAGAACCGGTCGGGGCAGGTTTCCGAGAAGGTTTTCAGTCCCGTTCCGTCGCGCATAGCGGCCGTGATGGCGCAGATGCGCGGATTTTCCAAAGCAAGCTCCGTGAGCGTCTGGCCGAAAACGTCCGAGAAGCAGGGCTGATGGACGCTGCTTGTCCCGCGCGCGGGGTCGAACTTTCCAACGCCGTGATAGGCCGCCGGCATTTTTTCCGCCAGCTCGTAGCCCTTGCCCTTTTTTGTGATCAGGTGCAGCAGCACCGGCTCGCGAAGCGCCTTCGCAGTTTTCAAAAGCGCCTCCACCTTTTGAATATCGTGCCCGTCAACGGGTCCGAGATAGGTAAAGCCGAGGCTGTCAAAAAGATTCGTGCCCAAAAGTGTCCGGCGGAAGCGCTCTTTGAGCTTATGGGTAAACTGATAGAGCTTCTGCCCACCGGGGATTTTTGCCGTGAAAGCGCGGTAGCGGAGCTTGAAGCCGAGATAATCCGGACGCAGGCGAACCTTCGCCAGATGCCGGGAAATCGCGCCGACGTTCGGCGTGATGGACATGCCGTTATCGTTTAAAATCACGATCAAAGGCTCCCGGCTCGCGCCCGCGTTATTCAAGCCCTCATAGGAAAGCCCGCCCGTGAGCGCGCCGTCGCCGACGAAGGCGATGACACTGTAGTCCTGCTTCTCGAGCGTCCTGGCTCGCGCCATGCCGAGCGCAACCGAGACAGCGTTGGACGCGTGCCCGGCGATGAAAGCGTCGGCAATGCTCTCCGAAGGGTCCGGAAAGCCCGACAGGCCACCGAGCTTTCGCAGTCGGTCAAAGCCGTCCGCGCGCCCGGTGAGCAGCTTATGAACATAGCTCTGATGGCCGACGTCAAAAACGAGCCGGTCTTTTTTTGTGTCGAACACACGCTCAATCGCGAGCGTCAGCTCTACAACGCCAAGATTCGACGCCAAATGCCCGCCGGTCTGGCTGACATGGCGAACCAGAAAGTCGCGGATCTCCCGGCAGAGCTGCGCCTGCTCTGCGTCGGTCAGCGCCAGAAGATCCGCTCTGGTGTGAATTTTCTCTAAAATCATACGTACCTCATAGCCGCAGCGCCTGATTACCGCTTACGCTTCGGACGGAGTTTTTCGGGAATGGTATGGAAAAAATGCAGAATGGTCGCCGCCGTGCGCACGACGGTCGTGCTCGAGCCGATGGCAAAGGATTTGCCGCAGGCCTTTCCGCCGACAGTGAGCCCTGCGGCCAGCGCGGACATCGAAAGCGTAACGGCAAGCTCCTGCATGCTGGGGTGCATCGACCACACGCGCACGGCAATCGTCGCGGATGCGGAGCCGGAGATAACGCCGCAGATATCGCCGATCACATCGTTGCAAAAAGACGACACACGTCCGGCGTTCCGGATGAGCTTCAGGGCCTCCCCGGCCTCCGGCACCTTGCGCGAAGCCATCGAGTGAAACGGCTTTTCGTCCGCCGCCGTCACGGCCACGCCGATGATATCAAACACAATGCCGATGGCAATGATGCTGATCAAAATCACAAACGAAACGCCGAGCGTCGCGTTTGCGAGCAAATTGGTTGAAATCAGGCTCATCACCGCCGAAATGCAGACAGTAATGACAAAAATCGTGATGATCCAGCGCCAGTCCGTTCCGGACTTCTTCGGCGCCTTCCCGCTTTTCTGCGCAGCCAAATCATTTTCTCCTACATATCATAAAAATGAACCAAAACCTGCGTAGGGGACGATGCCCACATCGTCCCAGCAGAATCCACCGATTTCATGAAAAACTTCGGCGAATCCGCAGGTTCCCAATGGGTCGATGTTGGCATCGACCCCTACGCGTTGTTTGAAGATTTTACGTGTAACGGAAAAAGCCCGTATTTGCAGCCTGCAAAAACCTCGTAGAGTTTTGCGCCCGCAGGCGCAGCTCCTTTGCCCAAAAAGCGCTTGCTTTTTGGGCAATTCAGATGGCGGCAGATCTGGTTAATCTTACGGCTTAGGTCGGGTTTGTTTTCCACCCGGGCAGCCTCCCGTCGCCGAAGAGGCGGTTTCCCTTTCATGCCCGGGCCGGTTCGTTGCCAAAACCGGTACCCGATTGCCACTGAGTCCGTACCGCAATCCCAGATCTGCCCGAATCGACAGCCTAGATGATTTCCATAACAGCTTTCTTCCGGTTCTAATCCTCTTTTGCAGACAGTGTTTCAAGAAGCGCGTTCACCATTTTAAAATGGTGTCGGCGCGCCTTTCCCCGAGCTGTCCACGCAAGGCAGGCTACGCTGCACACAGCGTTCACGGCGTAAAAGCCGGGTAGCACCGCAATGCAGGTTCAAGCCGGTACCGTACAACGGTCGTTTAGACCACAAAGGGAGTACGCCGCTGCACGAGAATCGGTCTCCACAGCGGGCGGGTCGCTCATTTCATGCCATTGAAACGCGCCCGGCCGCCGCAGGCAAAATTGCCTCCCCCCAGCATCCACCCCAGACTGGGCGTAAGAAGCAGACACCA
>CALCJW010000193.1:0-5690 GCA_937967235.1 uncultured Clostridia bacterium | reverse complement strand
TTCTTTTTTAAATTTATCTTGCATAATTTAATAACCTCCTATATTGATTTACCATGATGTTCCGTCGTTTTCCGTGAAATACACGCAAAAACGGCACTTTTTAATTACATATTATCCTTTTGAAGCTGGATGGACGTAACGTGCCAAGCAGCTATCTTTTTTATCAGGAGAATACATCATGGAACATCAGGTTTTATACCGAAGCGGGCGCAATGCGCCAGCATGGCGAAAAGAAGCGTCCAAAACAACGAAAGGAGGATTTATCGCATGAACAGCAATTATATGTGCAGAGTTTGCGGAGCAGCTTTCCCAGAGGATGAATTGATTCTTATGGATGATGAACTTATCTGCGAAACCTGTTTGGAGGAAGAAACGGTCGTTTGCTCCGACTGCGGGACGCGGATCTGGAACGAGCAGGATGCCGGATCGTCGGAGCTTCATCTTTGTCAGCGATGCTTCGACCGCGGCTACACCACCTGCGAACGCTGTGGGGCGGTCGTGTCCTACGACGACGCATTCTATCTGGACGACGAGGACGATTATCCCTACTGCGAAAGCTGCTACAATCAGCTGAAATGCCGCGCCATCCACGATTACGGCTATCGCCCTGAGCCGATTTTCTATGGAACCCCGCCCCGATATTTTGGTGTCGAACTCGAAATTGACGGCGCGGGCGAAATCAGCCGCAGCGCCGAAAAGATCCTTGCCATCGGAAACCGGGATCTTGATCGTGTCTACTGCAAGCACGACGGCAGTCTGAACGACGGCTTTGAGATCGTCAGCCATCCTGCCACGCTGGAATGTCACACCAAGGATTTTCCTTGGGCGCAGATGATGAAGCAGGCAGTTCAGCTCGGCTATAGCTCCCACAAAGCAGAAACCTGCGGACTGCATGTGCATATCAGCCGCGAAGCCTTTGGCGAAAGTGTCTTGGAGCAGGAGGCGAGCATTGCACGGCTTTTGTTCTTCGTTGAAAAGAACTGGAACGAGCTTTTGAAATTCAGCCGCAGGACAAACCGCCAGTTGGAGCGCTGGGCAGCCCGGTACGGCTACAAGGACACGCCGAAGGAGATGATGGATCAGGCGAAAAATCACCGGCTCGGTCGCTATACCTGCGTCAACCTTACAAATGCAAACACGATTGAGATTCGGATTTTCCGAGGGACGCTCAAATACAATACCTTCCTTGCCACCTTGCAGCTGGTAAACCGGCTCTGCGATGTGGCAATTTTTATGTCCGATGCAGAACTGCACGCCATGTCATGGACTGATTTTACCGCCGGCATCACCGAGCCGGAGCTGGTCCAGTATCTGAAAGAGCGTCGGCTCTATCTCAATGAACCGGTGGAAAGCGAGGCGGAGGTCTGATGTGCTGCTTATTTGGACTTTATGATTACGGGCAGAGCCTTTCTGCCAGGCAGAAAAGCAGAATCATTTCCGCGCTGGCTGTCGCGGCAGAAGCCAGAGGGACGGACGCGACCGGAATTGCTTACCTCTCCGGCACCCACCTGAGCATCTATAAACGTCCTCTGCCCGCGCACCGGCTTCGGTTCCGTATTCCGGCGGCGGCAAACGTCGTCATGGGACACACCAGAATGACCACGCAAGGCTCAAGCCACCGAAACTATAACAATCATCCGTTTTATGGACAGATCGGCTCTATGGGTTTTGCGCTGGCGCACAACGGTGTTCTGAGAAATGACCGCAGCCTACAGGTGCAAAAAAAGCTGCCTGTTTCCAAAATCGAAACAGACAGCTATGTGATCGTGCAACTTTTGGAGCAGGCTGGCAAGCTGGATTTGCAGACGCTCGGGGCTATTTCAGAGCTTCTGCGCGGCTCGTTTACCTACACGGTTCTGGACAGTCACGCGCGGCTTTTCATTGTGCGCGGCAATAACCCGTTTTGCCTGTACCACTTTCCGGCGCAAGGCTTCTATATCTATGCTTCGACGAAAGAGATTCTGACCGCCGCCTTACGGAAATTCCGCAAGCATATCCCGTCCGGAAGGTTTGAGGAAATTGCGGTAAAAGAGGGTGAAATTCTTCGGATTTCAAGGGATGGCATCCGTAAAACGCAAACTTTTTCGCTGGATTTTCTATTTCCGCTTTCCGCCTATCTTCCGCTGCGTTCCGTTGCCTTTGATCCGTGGAACACCCGCTCGACCAGCTATGTGGACGAGCTGAAAAGCGTAGCCGGTGCGTTCGGGTATCTACCGGAGGATGTGGACGATCTGCTTGCCGACGGCTTCACAGCGGAGGAAATTGAAGAGTGTTTTTATGAAGGTTTTCTGTGATACATCCGTTACTACCCGTTGAAAGGAGGGGAAAAGATTATGGAATGGACGTTGTTGGGTTTCGTTGTGTCTCTGGCAGTTTTATGCCTGATGGAGCATCTGAGTGTTCATAAGGAGGTGAAGGCATGACCATTCTGTTTGCTGCGGCTGGGACGCCGCTTGCCTGCTTTGCAGAGGGCGCTATTCTCGCCGCAAGCGTCTATCTCGTAAGCCGGGGCGTTCGTAATCCGCTGCGCAACAAGAAGAAATAGACGCAGCCTGTTTGATGTTAGGAGGGGGGGACTTGCGCAAACCACTGCACCAGCAAAGCTGGGTGCAGTGATCTATTTCCCCCCTCCTAAAACCACCCTCCTGTCGCGAAGAGAAAGTAAGCTGGTCATTCCGCATTCTTGATTCCAGATGGAAAACCGTTTAATCCTCATAATAATCTACGCATGCGCGTAGATTTTAGCTTACTATTACTTTTTTACTGTCTGGAATTAAGGAATGCGGAAGAAAACAGGTCGTTTAGTCCTGCTGAATATCACAGTTTGGCAAGCAATATTTTCTTTAGATTTTCTGCAACTTTTTTCTTTGTAGAAAATGACGACATGCCCTGTTGCAATCATTTGAGCCGTAGTGCTTTGCAGTTATACCGTTAAACTGTTTTTGCCCGCTCGCTGCTTTGCGGCAGAATATAATGGATTACAGTCAAAGTCGTGGTAGCTACATATCAGGTCTTTTCTTGTCGTATTTTCTTGGAATGTTCGCTCCATCAATGCCGTCATTTAGAGTATTCAAGATACCGTAAGTTAATTTCGGCTCTTGTGAAGCAATGAAGCAAATTAAATTGCAGTAATCCTCAGATTTCATTTCTAAATTCTTGATTGCCCGAAACTCTATTTCAGCTAAGAGATTCCATTCCTCTTTACTGATTCCGTGTCCTATGTAGTGCCCGCGTAATAATTCATTGTATTGGAATTTATTCCCTTCTAATCTCTTTGTAAAGTCGAACGTATTCGCAAGGCACTGTAGCATAGTCCCTAATGCATTTGATATTTGTACGGCTACATCTGAACTTACCTTAGTTAGACGATAGAATATCTGTAGTAACTGTTCTTTTTGCTCCTTTGTGTATTCTGAAAATACAATATTGCTTATTGCGCATGCCACCTTTGTCGCCGCGTCATTGCATACAGGCACTATTGGGAATTTATATCGAAAGACGCTTTCCCCATCCGTGGGAGTGTTACTTGTCTTCTTATCTTGCTTTTTCAAGCACCGACGCAACGCTTTCTTACTTGCAGTGTTACTTATCTGGAACTGTTCCCGGTCGTCTACTTCTCCAAACAAATAGTTAGGCGATATTCCGTAGTAATAAGCAATTTCAATAACGTACTCTTTCTTAAGTCTCTTTGTAATATCAGATCCTTTGGTCAGTAGCCTTCGCACCCATTCTCGGCTGATCCCCAGTATGTCTGCAATTTCTGAATTGCTTATTTTCTTCTCTTTTATAAATGCTTTCAATCGTTCTTGAAAGCATTCACATTGCTCGCTGCTTAGACCACCTTCAAAACATTCATCAACTGCAAGGCAAATTCCTTCAAAAACTTCGGGCAAGGGTTTTGACTCTGCACGCCATACATCCATCTTTGCACTAAATTGAGCGCAGGAATCAGCCTCACTTTTTCGTCCAGAATGCTTCACGTCCTTCTCCTTTCTAATTCTCTGCAACTTATTTTCTTCCAGTATTTTTTAGAAAAAAAGCGCATTGAAACTCTTGATTTTGTTGTGTACTCTGTACTTATTCCATTAAAAAATGAAAATCAGTTAGGAGGAATCAACAATGGGTTACAAAGAAATTATATATGTCAATGGAGACGATGCCGAACTGGTTCGCAAGGCCGCTAGTATCGAGGAGGAACGTTTACAAAAGATTCCTACGACGCATGCCTCCACCAATACGCCGAAACTGTCCTGCCCCATTTACTTTGAGGAAGGCAGTGGCTCTGCTGATTACGATACGGTGCAAAAACGTGATGAACTTGTCGCCAAATATCAAACAGCATACGGACTGGCTGATGAACCTGAACTTGTGCCCGATGCTTTGTCTTCCGTCGAGAAGCCTGCTGTATATGAAAATCAGCAGATTGACCTGATCTCACCATTTAAAGAACTTACAGCCATCTATGCATCGCAGCCCGCGCCAACTGATACGCAGACCACAGCTATTGCGGTACAGCCTTCCATAGCACCGGTACATCCAGCGGAAATTTGTAATTACAGAAGATCCTCCGCACCTACAGCTATGAATTTGGCAAAAATCTTTCAAAACCGAGTTCATATCCGTGTTGTTGGGGGTGTTGTATATAAATGGGAAAACGGGATGTATCAATCTCTGGACAGACTCAGTTTGAAAAAAGAATTGGTTGCAGTGATGCGGAATGAATTGGAAATTCGGGGGAGTTCAAGCCAGTTTGATGACATTATTGAATGCCTGCTTGCTGATCCAGCACTTGAAATCGATGAAAACCGTCTCACCCCGCCTCCGTATGCATTAAATGTAGCAAATGGGGTTTTACGCTTATCTCTTGACGGATTCATTTTAGAGCCGCATCTTATAAATCCTCATATTTTAATGCCAAGATATTTCTTTGATTCCATCATTCGGGTTCCATGGCTTGACGCTCAGCCAACCCCTGTTTTTGACAAATTCTTATATGATACTGCGCACGGGGATCCCACTTTAATGCAAAGAATTTTAGAAGCTCTTGGATTCTTGTTAAGTCAGGATTACTCTGCCAAGAGGTTTGTCCTTTTGCTGGGACCGTCCAACTCCGGAAAAAGTGTCTTTGGGAATCTGGTCTGTAAGTTTTTTGCTCCCTGCTTTGTCAGCGCAGTATCTGCTGGAAAATTGGGCGACAGATTTAGCCTTTCTGCACTCAAACACGCCAGAATTAACCTCTGCATGGACTTGAGTGACTCTGTTCTTAGCCCCGAATCCGTTGGCACAATCAAAAAAATTACTGGTCGCGATCTGATTGCTGTTGAGAGCAAATATGCTCCTGTAGTTCAATGGCGTTTTCCAACCAAGCTCCTGTTCTCTAGCAATCACAAACTTCGGTTGATGGGCAATGATAGTGCCTTAGCTGGGAGAATTTTGCTTTTACCATTTTCATACCCTGTTAAACGTGAAGATCAGAACCCGAATTTAGAAATTCAGCTTGAAAAAGAACTGCCCGGAATTTTACATTCCGCGATGATCGCGTATACTCATGTCATTTGCCGCAATTATCAGTTTACCGGCGATGACTACTATACGCCAGAGATGATGTCTCAAGATGCGCTTGGTTTGGACGCTGGCGCTATCAGCGCAGATGAAGCCGTTTGCACTTTTCTTCGTGAACAGTGTATACA
>CALCJW010000192.1:0-69722 GCA_937967235.1 uncultured Clostridia bacterium | reverse complement strand
AGGGTGGCCGTACCGTTGGTTCCGGCGTTGTTGGCAAGATCATTGAGTGATTTTGACCCTTCGCGCCATTCCTGTGGCTAAAGGTTAACTTTACGAAGAGCCTTCCCATTCCGGAGAGTGGGAAGGCTCTTTTTGTGTTCAGAAATCCTCTGTCTGAAAGGTCAGAGGATTTTTTGCGTCAACAGAACAACTTTATGGTTTACAAACTATAGTTGTTCTGCTATACTGGAAATCAGAAGGATAAGCCACTGTGGAACGGAGGACGATGTAATGGCATTTGATTACAAGAAAGAATACAAGGAATTCTATCTGCCATCCAGGAAACCGCATCTCATCACGGTCCCGCCCATGAACTTTGTGGCAGTGCAGGGGAAGGGTGACCCGAACGACCCGGCAGGGGAATACCAGGCCGCTATGGAAGTGCTGTACGGACTTGCTTATACCATCAAAATGAGCTATAAGGGCAGCCACCGGATGGAAGGTTTTTTTGAGTATGTGGTGCCTCCGCTGGAAGGATTGTGGCATCAGCAGGGTGTGGACGGCGTGGACTATGCCCACAAGGAGACTTTTGAATGGACCTCCATGATCCGCCTGCCGGAGTTTGTGACCCGGGAAGAGTTCGACTGGGCCGTGCAGGAAGCCACGGCCAAAAAGAAACGGGACTTTTCTGCGGCGGAATTCCGGACCTATGATGAGGGATTATGCGTACAGTGCATGCATATTGGCCCTTACGACACAGAGCCGGAGACTCTGCGGCAGATGGATGCGTTTGCGGCAGAGCAGGGATATGTGCCGGATTTTACGGCAGGGCGCCTACATCATGAGATCTATTTGGGGGACCCGCGCCGCACAGCCCCAGAAAAACTTAAAACCGTGCTGCGGCATCCGGTACGAAAAAAATAAAAACAGGAAAATCCACAAAGGATGTCGCTTTTGTTTGTAAGATGTGCTATACTAACAATATCTGTAACACATCTATGAACGGAACAGGAGGAGAACATCATGCAGCAGGAAACTGTCATCGTGCTGGACTTTGGCGGCCAGTACAATCAGCTGATCGCGCGCCGTGTTCGCGAGAACAATGTCTACTGTGAAATCTATTCCTATAAAACCGACCTGTCGGTGATCAAGGCGAAGAATCCCAAGGGCATTATTTTTACTGGCGGTCCCAACAGCGTCTACCTGGAGGATTCCCCCACGATCGACCCGGAGATCTTCAGCTGGGGCGTGCCCGTGCTGGGCATCTGCTACGGCAGCCAGCTGATGATGCATCTGCTGGGCGGCCATGTCTGCCGTGCACCGGAGCGTGAGTACGGCAAGACTGAGGTGTTCGTGGACACCCAGAGCAAGCTGTTCGCCGATGTGCAGCCCTCCACCATCTGCTGGATGAGCCACAACGATTACATTGAGCAGGCTGCCCCCGGCTTCAAGATCACCGCCCACACCGCAAACTGCCCTGTGGCTGCTGTGGAAAATGCGGAAAAGGGCCTCTACGCCGTGCAGTTCCACCCGGAAGTGCTGCACACCGCTGAGGGCAAAAAGATGCTGCGGAACTTTGTGTACAACGTCTGCGGCTGCTCCGGTGACTGGAAGATGGACTCCTTTGTGGAGAACAACGTCCAGGCTCTCCGGGAGCGCATCGGCGATGGCAAGGTGCTGTGCGCCCTGTCCGGCGGCGTGGACTCCTCGGTGCTGGCAGCCATGCTGGCCAAGGCCATTGGCAAGCAGCTGACCTGCGTGTTTGTGGACCACGGCCTGCTGCGCAAGAACGAAAAAGAGGAAGTCTGCTCCGTATTCGGCCCGGGCAATGCCAACGGCTTTGACATCAACTTCATCTGCGTGGACGCCCGGGACCGCTACTTCAGCAAGCTGAAGGGCGTCACCGAGCCGGAGCGCAAGCGCAAGATCATCGGCGAGGAGTTCATCCGGGTCTTTGAGGAGCAGGCAAAGCAGATCGGCAAGGTAGACTTCCTAGCACAGGGCACCATCTACCCCGACGTGGTGGAAAGCGGCCTGGGCGGCGAGTCCACCGTCATCAAGAGCCACCACAACGTAGGCGGCCTCCCCGACACCGTGGACTTCAAGGAACTGGTGGAGCCCCTGCGGAACCTGTTCAAGGACGAGGTGCGTCAGGCCGGCCGTGAGCTGGGCCTGCCCGAATATCTGGTCAGCCGCCAGCCGTTCCCCGGCCCGGGTCTGGGCATCCGCATCATTGGCGAAGTGACCCCGGAGAAGGTGGCTATCGTGCAGGATGCCGATGCCATCTGGCGTGAGGAAATCGCTAAGGCCGGTCTGGATAAGGAGATCAGCCAGTATTACGCTGCCCTGACCAATATGCAGAGCGTGGGCGTCATGGGCGACGAGCGCACCTATGACTACGCCGTGGCCCTCCGTGCCGTCACCACCACCGACTTCATGACCGCCGAGAGCTACGATATGCCCTGGAGCGTTCTGGGCACCGTCACCAGCCGCATCGTCAATGAGGTCAAGCACGTCAACCGCGTGTTCTACGACTGCACCGGTAAGCCGCCGGCCACGATCGAGCTCGAATAATTGACAAAAAGCCGAAAACCCTAGGAATCATCCGGGTTTTCGGCTTTTCTTTTTGCCCTGTGGCATTATTTTGGCATTACCGCATCAAATCATTCAGTTTTTTCACCGCATCCGACGTCGCCGACGGGTACAAATGCCCGTATGTCCGCAGCGTCGTTTCGACGTCCTCATGGCCCAGCCTCTCGCTCACCATCAAGATCGGAGTCCCCAGGTGGATAAGCAGGGCAGCGTGAGAGTGTCGGAGATCGTGCAGGCGGATGGGCTCGATGCCGGCCGCTTTGCATCCCTTCTGCATCTGCTGGCGGAAGTAGTGCTTGGTGAAGGGAAACAGCCGATCGGCAGGGTCAGGCTTGTACAGGGCGTTCAGATACACCCTGAGCATATCGGCCAGCTTCGGCGGGATGGGCAGCACACGGCGGCTCTTCGGCGTCTTCGGCTCTGTCACGACCTCTTCGCCGTCGATCGTCTGGAAGCTCTTGTTGACCGAGAGCGTGCAGTCCTCCAGGTTGATGTCTGCCGGAGTCAGGGCCAGCAGCTCACCGATGCGCAGGCCCGTCCAGAACAGAACGGACAGGCCGGTTCTGCCTGGGAGCTTCGGCACGTTCTCGACAACCTTCGTGAACTCGTCCACCGTCCAGAACTTCATTTCATCCGCGTTCTCTTTGCCGATGCTGCCTGCCACCTTCGCGGGGTTCCGGGCAAGGCCGTAATACTGGCAGGCGTAGTTGAACACGGCGGATAGCTGGTTGTTGATCGTCTTCGCATAGGTGGGAGCGACGCCCTCGGCGAGCAGATTGCTCTGCCACTTGCGGACGTGGGCCGGTGTGATGTCATTGATCTTCAAGTCCTGGAAGAAGGGTAAGATGCGGGCTTTGTACAGATACCGCTTGTTGCGCATCGTGTTCGCCTTCAACCTGTGCTCCATGTCGTCCAGGTACAGCTCCACCATCGAGCCGAACGTCATGTCGCAGCTCTGGGCCCTGGTCTTCAAAAATTCGTCCTCGAACGCCTTCGCGTCCTTCTGCCGAGCAAAGCCCCGTTTCTTTTTCAGCTTTCGGTGGCCCTGCCAATCGGTGTAGTAAAACGAGGCGTACCATGTACCCCGTTCCTTGTCTTTGTACGCAGGAATAACGCTCACCTCCCTGTATTCTGCCAGAATCATGCCACAAGGCCGCAGAGCGGGCCCTGAGCGACGTTTTGTAGCTTCGGAATCTCTCTTTACCTCCAGAACCGAAAACGTGCTGTAAGCCCTCCTATGCCGGTTTTATCGGATTCGGGTTTTCGGCCCGCTTCGTACGCAGCCGGACGCCCTCTGATCTCTGGTATGCCCGTATCAGATCGGCGATCTGCTCCGAGGCTCCAGGCTCTCCAGCGTCAACGGCGGCCTGGTATGCACGCTGGAGATCAGACAGCCGATCGGCTCTGATTTTCGCACAAGCGGGGCAGAGGCCCGACACAAGGTCGGCACAGTTGAACAGCTCGAAGCACGAGCGACAGCGAATATAGCCCGTCATGTTGAAAACTTCACCCCGTCCGCAAAAATAAAAAATAATTGTGTGTGAAAGTAAGTAAATAACTATAACAACATAGTCTTACTAAACGTCTTATATAATATAACGTCTATTTATGGGGGCAGATTTTGCCCCCTATTTTTCAAGATAAGGGGCAATTTTTGCCCCCTTTATGGGCAAATAGGGGGCAGATTTTGCCCCCTATTCTCAAGATAAGGGGCAATTTTTGCCCCCTATTTTTATTTCAGGCTTTCGGCGGTCTGCAAATAAAACAGGTTTTTCACCGAGTTTTCAACATTCCGGCTCCAGGATTTTCCCGGTCTGGAAGTCAAAATAGATCAGCCTGCCGCGCTGCGTGCGTCGTCCTTCTGGTTCTTTTCCCTGGAGTCGCCCAGCATGGGGGAGGCCATTTCTTGCAGACGGCCCAGCAAGAGCAGCTGATCGCGTTCTGACAGCTTTTCATACAAGGCCAGCATTTCGCGCCCGTTCTCGGATATTCCGGGGACGGGCTCTTTTTTTATGACCACAGGGGCCCCGGTGTCCTCACCTGTCAACAAATATTCGATCGAACATCCCAGAAATTCACAAATTGGGATTATGCACTTGGATGGCGGGTCGGTGTTTCGCTGCTTCCAATTCGATATTGTGGCAGTGCTGACTCCGATGCTTTTTGACAGGCTGTACGCGGTAAACCCGCGGAGCTTTAGCTCTTCAAAGAGCCGTTCACAGATAGTCATATCTTCCCTCCGTATGATATACAGACTAACTAAAAATTTGGGAATATTTTTCGCGTTTTCTTCTGTTTGAAAACACTAAAAAATGTTGATTTGTTATCCAAATGTGGTATAATACTTATAGAAGATAAGCCAAAGAATTAAGGAACAAGAGAAAGGATAACTAACCATGAAAAACCTGAATGAGATGAGCAAGGCCGAGATGGAGCAGGAGATCAGCTTCGCTAAGGAGTTCGTGAACAACGGGGGGTGCATGAACAAAGAGCAGTGGGCTCGCATCTTCAAGATGGTGCAGCTTGTCAAGGAGGGTTGAACTATGTTCGATCTGCGCGAGCACAAGGGCCTGATTCGCAGGCTGGTTTCCGAGGCCAACCAGAATGACCCCAACTGGAAGTGGTCGATCAAGGCCATCAACAAGACCAAGGCCAGCATCTTCTGGAGCTATCTGAAGTACGGAGATCAAAAGCCGTGCTTCACGATCGAGCTCGTAGAAGACGAGGACGGCTGCCTGATCTACGCGAAGGACGAGCACGGCGACAACCTCAATGTCGAGATGGTCGAGTGCGTGGGCCTTCCGAGCCTGAACACGCCAATCGAAGAGGCAATCAAGATGATGGCCTACACGATCATCAACACCGCACATGCTTGCTACTGAGGAGGAAAAACCATGAAGACCTACATCGCCACCTACTACCGCCACAACCCCCAGCTGAGCAGCGGCGGCTACCAGACCACCCGCAAGATCGAGGCCGTGTCCATCACGTCCGCTCGCAAGAAGGCCCGTGAGATCGCCGAGGGCTGCGTGTATGGCAGCCTGGAGCTGCTGGGTGTCGAGAAGGAGGGCTAAGCCATGATGATGATCATGACGGAGGCCGATTACGAGAGCTGGCGCGATGATCTCCGCTGCGGCGGCCAGGAGGAGTACGACACCCAGTATTCCGCGCCCCCCCCTGTACGAGGGCGGCTGGCGGGCCCGCGATCTTCCCGACCTGATCGAGCAGTACAACCTGACCAGCGAGGAAGCCAACCGGATTTACAATGAACTGCTCCAGATCGAGCAGAACGCACAGAACAAGGAGGACTGAACATGGCAACGAAGCAGCAGGAGCGCGAAGCACTCGACAAGATCGCCGAGATCATCAAGGGACTGGGCCAGGACAGCTACATTGCAGCTGCCTTCGACGGGTGCCTTGATATGGCAGAGGACAACATCGGCAACGACTTCATGTGCAGCATGAAGGCGAGGGCCGAGGACGCACAGAAGGAGGCCGCCAGCCTCCTGGTCGAGAACCGCAAGCAGGCGGACAGCTTGCAAGCACTGTCCGAGGCCGTTGCCCAGAAGCAGAAGAACATCGACGGCAGGGACGAGCAGATCGCCAACCTGAACAGCATCATCAAGATGCAGGCCGACAGGATCAAGGAACTGGAGGAGGGCGTCGAGAGCTCCGCGAGCCGTGTCATGGCCCTGGAGAACGAAAACGTCCACCTGAAAGCCCGCCTGTACGACATCCTGATGAAGTGAGGAGGTAACAGCCATGACGATCTTCAAGGAAGACAAGGTACTGGGTATTGCCTGCGGCATCAACGACAGCGGGGAGCTGTTCGTCGGAGGCAACCGTTCCGGCTATAATCTGCCGGACACCCCGAAGAACCGCGAGAAGGTTCTGAAGGATTTCGACTACTGGACTCAGTCTAGCGAAGGCCGAAACCACCTGGCAAGCCAGCCAGGGTAGGTCGTGGGAGCCAACAAGAGCAGCCGACCGGCTGCAAACCCGCAAGCACCTGAGAGGAGATAACTAACCATGACCGATAAGAACAACGTGGAGATCAAGGCCGGGGACATCGTGGAGATCACCGGCGCGTACTTCAAGCACGACAACGCCCTCTACTTCGTCGAGCACATCCCCGGCGACCCCGGTTGGAATGGCGGAGACATCTGCCTGCACATGATCGGCAAGTCCGGCAAGCTCTCCAGCACGAAGTATTCGACCTGCTTCTGGCCCCTGAAAGCTTACGTCAACGACCGCGAGAAGGCAGCCAGGGCCAACCTCTGGAACAGCGAGCACGCCCAGATTGAGGTTCGCACCGACATCAACCAGAGCTTCGTTGCCGGGTGGTTCCGCAAAGCGGCTGACGACCTGTCTGTGACGATCGAGTGGTACAAGCTGCATTTCGGCGAGGACTGCCAGGACGTCAAGCGAGAACTGAAAACCGAGGCTCACCTCCTGGCTGTGGCCGCTCGACTCTCCGGCAACGTGAGGAGCCTGCACTTCATCGGTACGGACGACCTCAGCCGTGAGGTGTTCGTTGATGAACTGGGAACGGTCTGGAAGTACACAGAACCCGGCTCGATGCCGCGGGAACGGCACGACAAGCTCTATTCTGCATCTAGCAACGACCGGGACGGTGAGCCCGGTCTGCCGATGTCGGATGCTCTCGACTATCAGATCGTCATCGAATGACAGGAGGTCTAAACCATGAAGGTGCTTTCCAACAGAACCAAGATCGCCGCGGCGATCAACTTCAACCAGTACCCCGTCGTCCGCATCGACCTGAGCCAGACCGATGAATACGGCGTCGTGGGTGCGCCGGTCAGAATCGACAACGGCACGTTTACGACCGGCGAGCCGTATTTCGTCCGCGGCTATCTCCGTACATTCAAGGACGAGAACGTCCTGACGTTCGACGCTGGAGGCGTCGCTCTGAAAGCGAACCTCAGTTACAGCGATTACGAGCGGATGCTGGAGTACACCAACGCTCCGATCGTGAAGCCCGATCAAGACATCCTGGTTTGCATGGTGGACAGCGAACGCCGCCTGGTCTACGACCCGGTCGTCCTGCGGACAGGGAAGCGCGTTAACCCGTACTGCATGACCCCGCTCGATCTGGAGCGGTGCAAGATTCCGGCTGCGGAGGAGGTGGAGCACAATGCCTAAGTACCCGAATGGCCACAAGGATGTCGTGTTCTTCGCGCCAAAGTCAAAGCGCGGGAGTCGCCCGATCGCCGGTTCCACGACTGCGACCAACGATTTTCTGGTGCTGGTACACGAAACCTACCCGGGGGCCACGATCTCCCAGTTGAAGGAGCTCCTGACCGATCGTTCCAAGTTCATCCTCAACCCGGAGGCCGTCGCGGTTCTGGATGCTTACATCACCCGCGGCTACGGCGACTATGTTCCCGAATGGAGGTAAAGATCATGGCAGACATCAAAGACAAGATTGCAAAGCTGCTGGCCCTGGCAGAGAGCCCCAACGAGGCGGAGGCCAAGGCCGCGCTCCTGAAGGCCCGCGAGCTGATGGCAAAGAACAAGCTCACCCCGGAGGAGTGCCAGAAGCAGAAGAACCAGAAGGTCGTCAAGGACTTCACCGACATCCAGTGTACAGCCATGACGAACCCCTGGGCAGCCTCCCTCTCGGCGGTGATAGCCGACAACTACTGTTGCCGCGCAATCAATCGGAAGCGCAAGGGCTACAAGACGGCGACCATCGGCTTCATCGGCCTGGAGGACGACTTCGAGATCTGCAAGAGGATTTTCCTCTACGCCTACGACTGCATTGCTTCGACATGCAAGCGCGAGATCAAGCGGAACCCTTGGGACGATCGCGGAACCTACCGCAAGGCGGTGAACGCCTACGGCTGGGGCTTTTGCGAGGGCCTGCAGGATGCGTTCAAGGCTCAGAAGGCGGAGCACCAGGAATGGGGCCTCGTCATGGTGACACCCCAGGCCGTCGTCGAGGAGGCGGACGGCCTGGGCAAGCCAAGGGCGATCGGCAGGAACGAGGTTGACATGGACGCCTTGGGAGCTAGACAGAAGGGCTACCGGGACGGCCTCAAGTTTGACCCGAACTCCAGGCTGGAGGGCAGGCCGGAATACGCTCAGCTGGCGTCGTGCCGGTAAACACCCGGTATCAGTATAGCGCACCGGGAAGCAAAACACAAGAAATAAGCCTTATTTTTAAGGTACGAAGGAGGCAGAAAAACAATGAAAACTGCGAATCGCACAAAACCGAAGACAGACTTCGGCATCGAGGTGCGCGTCTTTACCGCGCAGACCGGCATGACCGTGAAGGAGCTGGCCGAGCGCGCAGGCGTCAAGTACACCACGCTGGTGGAAACCACCACGGGCCGCTGTGCTGGGCACCAGCTCATTCCCGTGGTTCGGGAGTTCATGCAGAACTACCGGAAGGAGGAGTAATTGTGGCAGCGAAGGCGAAGATCAACACCGCCCGCGACCTGTTCTATTTCTCGGACGACATCATGAGGATCACGGGCTTTTCCCAGAGCAAGAGCTACAAGATCATCAAGCAGATGAACAAGGAGCTGGAGGCACAAGGCAAGATGACGTTTGAAGGCCGCGTCAGCAAGCGGTACTTCAACGAGCGGCTGGGCCTGGATATGGACACCCGGCAGAAGAGCCGGGCATGAGGAGGTAACACGATGGAGAGCACAAGTTTCACCCTGAGCGTCAAGCAGGAAGCGGCACCCCGCCCGAAGCGGAAGGCCAAGAAGCGGGCTGTATGGCCCCATCTGCTGATGCAGGCATTTCTCGCGGCAGTGCTGCTGTACCTGGGTATTATGATTGCCCAGAGTGCGAGCATCCATACAACCGGCGCAGGCAACGTCGTTCTGGCGGCTGCCGCCCTGGTGTTCACAGGCTGGAAGCTCCACGATCTCGGAGCTGATGAATGAGAGGAGGACTCAACATGGCGAAGATGTTTGATGGCAAGAAGGTTTACGACCGGGAGTCGTTCAGCTATGAACTGGCGAAGATCGGCGACTATGTGACGGAGGAGGTCGTGGACGACGCGATCAACTGCCTGCCGCCTGCATCCATGACCGCCCACTGTTCCCAGATGGGTGAGCCGATCAGCGACCGCTTCGACCCGGACAACCACCGCTGGCGGGCAACCTACGAAACCTTCACGAAGGTGGCTGAGGACGTCTGGAGGTACTGCGGCGACTGCTTCCGCGGCGAGATCGCCCAGCGCGGCAGGCCGCTCGTCTACGTCGGCAAGGGCCAGAGCTGAGGAGGTGAAGATCATGACGTACTATCCCATCAATGAGGACACCGCCAAGCGTGCGAACGACGCCAACTCGTTCCGCGACTACAAACCCGGCAGCGCGACGGCTGCCTACCGTGCCGAGGTGGACAAGGCCGCTGCCCTGGCTGAGAAGCAGAAGGCCAAGGTTGACCCCATGCACCATGACAAGCTGGATGGCCTACTCGATCGGTACGCACACCGGCTTGCGGACTACTACAACGACTACTACCGCAACGAGGCGGCGTGCCCGTCTATTCTCATTACCGGCGGCTCTAATTTCCCGGTGGCGAAGAAGGAAAAGCAGAACGCCCGCCGCGACACCTTGGCGCGTGAGTACGCGGACATCCAGGGTTTGCTGCGGAAGATCGAGAGCGTGGGCATGGGCGGTATCAGCGCGGACGACCCGAACGCCATTGAGAAGCTGGAGGAGAAACTGGCAAGGCTGGAGAGGTCGCAGCAGACAATGAAGGACATTAACGCCTACTACCGCAAGCACGGCACCCTGGACGGCTGCACGCTGGCCTCTGAGGAGGTAATCAGGAAGATCAAGGCCGACATGAAGTCGTCCTGGCGGTTCTCGGACAAGCCCTTCGAGTCGTACACCCTGAGCAACCAGAATGCGGAGATCAGGCGTCTGCGTGGCCGTATCGAGGAGCTGCGCAAGCAGAAGACAGAACCGCCTCCGGCAGGCTGGGATTTTGACGGCGGCGAGGTGGTCGTGAGTACATCTGCGAACCGGCTCCAGATCATCTTCTACGACAAGCCGGACGACGATTTGCGGCAGGAGCTCAAACAGAACGGTTTTCACTGGGCTCCGTCTGTCGGTGTGTGGCAGCGGCAGCTCACAAAGAACGCCCTGTATGCGGCCAAGCGAATCGAGGCCCTGGCGCCTGTGGAGAAGTGATTCCCTCTGCCAAAATAATACCAGAAAGAGAGGGACAGCAGCATGGCGATCATGGTAACAAAAAAGCCTCCCGCGTATCTGCGGGAGGCAAGAGTAAAGGCTGGATATGTCAGCCGTGGCACGGCATCTATCGCGGTCCCGTACTCGCCGGAAACCATCGGGCGGCATGAGCGCGGGGAAGTTGATCTGACCCCGGCGGACGCAGTGGTCTACGCCGAGAGCTACAAGAGCCCGGACATCCTGCTTCGCTACTGCGCGACGTGCCCTGTGGGTTGCAAGATGGGCTGGACGGCGGCGGACATTCCGCTTCCCCACGCAACGCTGCGCATCCGGCGTCTGATCGTGGATGCGCAGGCCGTGGCCGACCGGCTGGAAGAGATCGCCTTCGACGGCGTGATCGACGAGTCGGAGCGCAGGGACTTCGAGGAGGCATTGCGGTTCCTGCGGCAGCTTGAAGCGAGCATCAACGACATCATCCTCATAGGCCTGGGAAAAAGAGAAGGCACCTCTCGCCAAATGCCTGAACGAGAAGTGCCCGATAACTAACCGATGTCATATTATCACGCCCAGGCTCTTTTGTCAAGAGAAAGGAGCAAATATGAACTACGAGAGCGTACTCCAACTCAACAAATACCCGACAGATCAGTATAACGTCCTGGTGCCGGTCACTACGATGCAGGCGGCGTCCAACCTCCAGCGCATCGTCGTTTCCGAGGTGCAGCTGGACACCAGGCAGGACAACACGAACCGCGGACCCAGCAAGGACATCTATTTTGAAAAGTCCAGCGGCGCGTTTGCGATCACGAAGGTGGGCGGCATGAAGCTGGCCGCTGCCGCGAATATCAGCATCGTGGACACGACCCCAGGCAGAACGGAAGGCTGCCAGCGGTGCATCGAAATGGCCCGCGCCTCTGGCAAGCCCAGAGTATGCGGCAACTGCGAGCACGTCCACGACGTCGCCGTTACCGTCACCATCCGCGTGCCTGAACCGTCCGGCGGCTTCCGGCTGATGAAGGCCACGAAAGAGATCGACTGCGCCCTGGAGGCCGCCTCCATGAAGGACGGCGCAACCGGGCAGCAGTACAGGAGGTTCCTGCCGCACCGCACCGCGATGGCGGAGAGCAAAGCATTCATGCGTGCTATCCGCGCCGCCCTGGGGCTGGCCGGTACATACAAGCTCCCCGATCTGAAAAAGCCATTCATCGTGGCCCGCGTCGTTCCGAATCTGGATGCGCCGGAGATCAAGCAGGCCGTGGCCGGGAGCTATTTGCAGAGTATGGGCCTCTTGTTCGAGACTCCGGCAGCACCGGCCCCGGCAGCCCTTCCTCCGGCTCAGCAGGCCGAAGAGGTTCCGCCTTACGAGGACGAGGGCTACGAGGCCCCGCCTCCGCCGGAGGACTACGAGGAGCCGGACACCGGTTGGCAGGAGCCCTACTACGAGGAGCCTCCCGCACCGCGTCAGCAGCCGCAGCCCGGTATCTACTGCGCAGACTGCCACAAAGAGATCACGGCAGTAAATACCCGGAACGGCGCGGTTTGGACGCCGGACGACATTGCAGGGTACAGTCAGAGGGTTTTCGGACGCATCCTGTGTAACGAGTGCCAGCGCAAGGCAAGAGGAGGCAGAAAATGAGGATACTGCATACCGGTGACATCCACCTGGGCGACCTGGCAGGCCCCACAAAAGACGGCGAAAACCTCCGCCGCCTGGACACGATCGGCTGCATGAAAGCTATCGTGGAGGATGCGCAGAGCATCAAGCCGGAGGTTTCGATCATCGCTGGCGATCTGTTCAACCGCTCCCGCGTTTGGGCTGACACCGCTCTGGACGACGTAAACGACGCCCTGGAGAAGTTCGTCATTCCGCTGTGCGGGTGCAGCGACGAGGTGGTGCTGCTGTTCGGCACCATGAACCATGACAACCCCCGTGCCTTCGAGCTCATTAAGAAGGCGACCGAGAACCTGAGCAATCTGCACATCTACACCACGCCCGCGGTCGAGAAGCTGGACACCAAGGAAGGCCCGGTGCAGATCATGGCTGTTCCTGGTTTCGATAAAGCCCGCCTGCGCCTGTTCTACCCTGGCATGGACAAGGAGGAGGAGAACCGCAACGCGACAGCCCTCATAAACGACACGATTCTGGGCCTTGCAACGCAGCTCGATCACAGCATCCCGGCTGTCATGACCGCCCACTACACCGTGAGCGGCAGCGAGGCGGACAACGGCAGTACCTTCCTGGCGGGACAGGACGTGGTGATTCTGCCCTCCACGATCGACGCGGCAGGCGTTGACCTTGCCTGTTTCGGACACATCCACAAGCCCCAGCGTCTTGCCAGCGAAACTCCGGCCTATTACTGCGGCAGCGTGAACCAGTTGAATTTCAACGACGAGGGCACGGAGCATGGTTTTTGGCTCCACACCTTGCAGCCGATGATGGGCGGCAACGCCGTCGCGTCCGGCTTCATCGGCCTGCCGGAGCGCGAACACCTGACGTTGCGGCTCTCGCCGGACACCGTGGCCCAGTTCATTGCAGACCCTCAGAGCGTCAGCTTTGGGGAGCTCGTAAGGGATAAGATCATCCGGGTGCGCTATTCCTGCACGGCAGAGCAGGAAAAGGCTCTGAACCGGGCCGACATCCAGAAGGCGTTGACTGCCGACGGTGCGTTCTACGTCGCCGAGATCGTCCCGGAGGACGTGGAGGAGCTGGACTCGAAAGACCAGCTCACTGAACACGACGGCCCGTTTGAGGCCCTGGGCCGCTGGCTGGAGCACAACGACATCACCGGCGACAAGGCCGACCGGCTCAAAGTCCTGGCGGAACCGATCATCAAGAAAGCGGACGATGGCCGGGACGACGGGAAGCACACGGGAGCCTTCATCCCGCACAAGATCGAGGTCAAGAACTACCGCAGCTATACGGAGGCTGAGTTTGATTTTGGGCCGGTGCGCATGGCTATGGTAAACGGTCAGAACGGCGTCGGCAAGTCGTCCCTGTTCATGGACGCGATCGCCGACTGCCTCTATGAGCACACCCGCAAAGAGGACATCGGCGGCTGGGTGCGCGACGGTACGAAGAGCGGCGCGATCACATTCACCTTCGGCATGGGCGGCCAGGAGTACCGCGTTATCCGCACCCGCACGAAGAGCGGACGCGGCACGCTGGCTCTCCAGCGGCTCGACCCGGAAGCTGGTTCCTGGGCGGACGAGAGCGACACCACCATGAAGCTGACTCAGGCGAAGATCGAGCGGCTGCTGGGTATGGACTGCGATACATTCTGTTCGATCGCCCTCATTCGGCAGGATGCCTACGGCCTGTTCCTGGACGCGGATAGCGACCGGCGCATGGAGGTTCTGAGCTCGCTGCTGGGCCTGGGCGTCTACTCCCGCATGGAGGAAATCGCCAAGGACGCAGCCAAAGAGCAGCGCAGGAAGATCGCGGCGACCAAAGACCGCATCGACGTCCTGACTGAACAGGTCGAGAAGCGCGAAGACCTCATGATCGAGGACGCGGCCAAGGTGGAGAAGATCGAAGAGGCCAAGCGGACGATCGCGGAGGCGGAGCAGGAGCAGAAGGCTCTCGAACAGGCCGAGGCTCTGGCCGCCGAGATCAAGAAGCAGGCCGATGAAAAGGACTCCCAGGCCGCGGAGTGTACCCGGAAGCGCAACCAGAAGGCCGACGAGGGAGTGAGGCTCCAGAGCGAGTACGACGCGGCAGCCGCCGACGGCGCCCGCCTGGACATGGCTCGCACCGCCGCCCAGCTCGTCAAGGCCGCCCGTTCTGAGCTCCAGGAGCTCACCCCGAAGATGAATGAGCTGACGGCTATCCTCCACGACATGAAGACTGCGCAGAGCGACGCGCAGGCTGCCCACGACACCATCGGTGAGCTCACGGCCTACCGGTGCGAGTACGAGGGAACGGTCAAGAGAAAGGCTGAGATCGAGGCGGCGCAAGCCAGTCTTGAATCCCTGGCATCCCGGAGAAAGGAAGTCCAGACCCGCGTGCTGGAGCAGAAAAAGACCGCGCAGGCCGCCCGCGATGCGAAGGCTGCGGTTGACGCGCACCTGGCAGAAAGCCGGGTGACTATCCGCGGCATGGAAAGCAACCTGGAAGCCCTGCGCAAAGAGGCTGCCCGCCTGGAGGGGAGCGGCTGTCCGAACCCGGACACCGCAACGTGTAAGTTCTTGATCTCCGCCACCAACGCGAAGCGGTCTATTCCCGCTCTGGAGCAGGAGTTGGCGCAGACCAAGGCAGACCGCAAGGCCCAGTATGAGAAGCTACTGAAAGCGTACAACGACGCCAAGACAGCGGACGAGGCCCTGGGCGACCCGGCAACCGAGCTGCTGCACCTGGCCGCCGAAGAAGAAACGCTGCGGCTCCTCGCCGATCTTGCTCCGCGGCTTGCGGCTGCGGAAGCATCGCTCCAGAAGGTCGAGGCCGACATCCAGGCGGCCACCGATCGGGAGGCCGCTGCGCTCCAGAAAGCAGCCGAGCTCAACGGCCAGATAAAGTCCATGCAGAATGTGGTCGAGCGGTACAACGCGGCACATAAGCAGATCGAGGACAACGAGCGGATGGCCGACCGTCTGGCCGCTTGTGAAGCTGCTGCCGCCAAAATGGAGGCCCTGAAACCTCAGATCGACCGGCTCAACCGGGAGATTGAGGAGTTGAACGGCCAGAGCGCCGCGGCCCACCTGGAGGCATATTCCATCCGGGAGCGCATCAAGCCCGTACCCTACGACGCATGGCAGAGCATCCAGAGGAGGCTTGCACCCGCAAATGACATTGTGTCGTGCTGCATCCTCCGCCGCGGCGAGATCAAGGCAAAGCTCCAGATGATCGACGAGGCGACCGAGCAGATCACCCAGCTTCGCTCTGAGCTGACCGAGATCGCGGAGAAGCTGAACGACTACACCACGCTGGTTCAGGCGTTCGGCATCGACGGCATCCAATACATGATTATTCGCGGCGTCGTGCCGGAGATCATGCGGCAGAGTAACGACATCCTTGCATCCATGACCGGCGGCAGGATGGCGGTGGACTTCCGTACCGAGCGCGAGCAGAAGTCCACGAAGCAGATCGTGAACAGCCTGGAGGTCTGGATTAACACGATCACCGGCGGCACCCGCCCGTACCAGAGCCACAGCGGAGGCGAGAAGGTCAAGATCGCCCTGGCCGTCACACTGGGCCTTGCGGACGTGAAGGCCCGCCGCGCCGGTGTTCAGCTCGGTATGCTGTTCATCGACGAGCCGCCGTTCTTGGATGCAGACGGCACGGACGCCTACGCGGACGCCCTGTCCAACATGGCGACCCGAAACCCCGGTATGCGCATTTTGGCGATCTCGCACGACCCGACCATGAAGGCACGGTTCTCGCAGAACATCATCGTCACTGGCGGAGAAAACGGAAGTACGGTTACGATGGAATGAACGGCAGAAACGCGCTTGACGAAAGGAGGGCGGGCTCGCCGTGAATTATATGCCGGAATTGAATGCGTTCGCAGAACGAATGCGCCGGAACCCGCTCTCCAACAATGCGCAGCTCCTATGGTACAAGCTCATGGACACGGCGAACCGCCTGCACTGGCCTGAAACATTCCAACTGGACAACGCTCGCATAATGCAGATGATGAACGTCGGCTCCAGACATACCGCTGCCGCTGCCCGCCAAGAGCTGGTGGACGACGGACTGCTGGAGTTCATCGCCGGAGCCAAAGGAAAGCCAAGCGTCTACAAAATGTTGTCGGTTGCGGCCCTGGAGGGGGCCGCCGAGCAGCCGGAGGAAGAGAGCCAGGAGGCCCCCGACTCGTTCCTCTGGGATGTCAAGGACGACATCACAACCTACTTCGGCTATACCGAGGCCCTGGGACAAGAACTCCAGCAGATCGCGCTCACGCTCTGGGAAGAGTTCTTCCCACGGCAGCAGCCGAACCAGAACGACGTCCGCCAAGTGTTCCACCGCATCCGAGTGCAGGAAAAGCACGAGGATGGCAGTTGGACAATGAGCTTCCCACAGGAAAAAAAGCAGATTTTGGCTCATGCCTTCGACATAGCCCGCGAGCAAGGCAAGCTCAACTGGGGCTATGTCAACGGCATTTACCAGGTCTGGAGCCGCAACGGGTACAAGACCCTGAGCGAGATCGAAGAGAGCGAATATCGGCGAGAAGATCGCAAGAATGGACATTGGAGCGGAGATCATGAAAAAGCGTAACAAGAAGCTCACTGAGCTGCTGGAGCAGCGGCGGGCACTCTGCGACAAAATGACGCACGGTGTACCCGGATGCTCCACTGACTGCAAGCTCTTCGCATTGCGGGCGACCGCGAGGGCCTGCCGAGACAGCGTGTCGGAAGACCCGGAGCGAGCCTCTGAGCTGATGCAGACACACTTCGAGGAAAGGAGGCGAGGCCATGCCTAAGTACAGAGTGATCGTCGAGTGCCGGAATGAAGGCGGCGCCGACATCCATTGCTGGAGCGGCATCGAGGCTCCGAATGGAGCTGAGGCAGAACACCTGGCCGTCCAGCAGGCGGCCCGGTATTACCCGGAGTTCGACGAGTTCGAGCCGGTCAGAACGAAGGAACAGAATTGATGGAGGCTGTAAGCCAGGAACGGAGGCAAAGAGGATGGCTAAATCCTACCAGGTTCTTTACAAGTGCCGCCTGTGCGGGCAGGTCTTCGTCAACTGCGGCACGGTCAGCAAAAAGGTCGCGGAGCAATCCACGCTGAATGAGGTTTTGCGAGCAAGCGGGATGTCTCCAATGTGGAAAAAGAACGACACGCTCACCATGTATGAAATGCACTACTGCGCAGATGGCAGCTATGGCGTTTCGGACTTTATCGGCAGCAGAAAGGTGGATGAAGATGGCTGAAAAACATACGAGCATCCGCGGAGGCCTCTACAAATGCCTCGGATGCGGACAGATCATTACCCTGCCCGACGAACGCGACACGATGCTTGCAATCAACGGAACGTCCGCGAATGTGAATCTTGTCGGCGAAAAGAGCGCAAAAAAGGTTCACGTTTTTACCGGTGGCCTTCACAATGGGCTTTATCTTCTCCACCGCTGCGACTCTTCCCGCGTTTGTGTGTGCGACTTCATCGGCTTGGAGGTGAAAGAAGATGGTTGAGGAAAGACCGATCGACGCAGTTGTCCTCTACGAGCAAATTGCGGCCGAGGCGAGCTCGATGCTCAAACAGCCGCCCGGCATCATCGTTTCCAAGATCATGGCAATGGTCTTGCAGGCCCCGACGATCGGCAGTACGGAGGCCAAAGAGGATGTGCTGGACGACAGGTTCGACGCGCTCGCCGCTCCCTGGGCCCGGAAAATCCGGGCAGCTTTCCCGGCAGCATTCGTCAATATGTACAACGAGCTCATTCTGATCCCGAAGGCCAACACGTACATTATGCTGAATCAGGTACGCGACGAGCAGGACTTCAAGGCGGCTGTCCTGGAGGACTGTTCCCGGAACGCGTTCAAGGGGCGCTCTTGCAAGCTCCAGGATGAACACCTGGACGGCATCAACAAGCTGTTGGACACGAAGTTCACGCGGGACGACATGGAGCTGATCTACACCTACCTGGGCAACGGCATCCAGCACGACCTCTGCCTTCGGTTCGTGGCGAGCGGTTACGATCTCGAAATTATTCGGGAGGAGGAGAGGAAACAGTGAGAATACATTCACTCGTCCATCGTGACGACGCAAAAAATGAGAACGGCTTTGCAGTGGTCATACTGACCGGCGAGGAGATAATCTCTCTGAACAACCTTCTGTATGGGGCAACAAAGTCAATGACGGGTAAAAGAACGCTGCTTGAATTGGCGAAGGAGGTAAAACTCCTGAATGCGATCGTCCAGCACGGCGGGCTTGATTCGTTCGACATCGAAACCCTTGCGGAAGCCGATGCGCGGTCCCGCGGCGAAAAGCGCGAAGGCTGCATGAAGGGAGCCGAAGATGAATCTTCCTGACAAGACCTATTCCGTTATCTATGCTGACCCGCCGTGGTCGTACCGCCAGTGCGGGACGGGCCCGAAGAGCCGCGGGAACGCGGTGCAGCACTATCACACGATGGCGGTTGAGGACATCTGCGCACTTCCGGTTCAGAGGCTTGCGGGGGGGGGGCTGCGCCTTGTTTATGTGGGCAACCTTCCCGACTATCCCGGATGCGCTACGCGTGATGCGGGCATGGGGGTTCGAGTACAAGACGGCAGCTTTCGTCTGGGTGAAGAAAAACCGCAAGAGCGGTACCCCGTTTTGGGGCATGGGAGCATATACCCGCGCCAACGCGGAGGTTTGCCTGCTCGGTATCACACCAGACTTCAAGGCAAAAGAGCAGATCAAGAGCCATGCCGTGCATCAAATTGTCGAGGAACCGATACAGGCGCACAGCGTAAAGCCGGACGAGGTTCGGAAGCGCATCGTAACCTTGATGGGCGACGTACCCAGAATCGAGCTTTTTGCGAGGCAGCGAGCGACTGGATGGGACGCTTGGGGCGACGAGCTGCCGCCGGAGTGACAAAGAAAGGCGGAACATGATCGAGACCATCTTTTTCAAAATTGTTGTGCCGGTGGCTGCTGCTGTAATCTGCGGCTTGCTGGTCTGGTTTGTAATCGACTGCCTGGAGGCGTCGAGCTGGGCGGAGGAGGACGTCAAAATGCCTGGGTTTCATGTGAGTGCTGGGATTGGCGGCATTTATGCCGGCATCACCAACAGCAAGGGCGAATGGAAAGACAGAGATCGCGTTACAACTGAGGCGGTCGAGGCTGTCCGCGACTATTTCCTGGCAATCCGGGAAATCGACGGCGTGGACAGCATGGAGTACAAGTGGGTGACCGGCGACGGCAGCGAGGTCACACTCACGCTGAGGAAGATCGTGCCGGAGAACGGAGGCCCAAATGCCGAGTGAGAATAAGCCCCGCGTCTGCACGATCTTTTACTGCGATCGGCGTCGGAAGAGCGTCTGCTGTTCCGACTGCGGGTTTCGTCGGCGGGGCTGCTACAACAGTTGCAAGAACGACCCTGCCAAATGCGGGTTATGTAAGGCCCCTGATCTGGAGGGTACGGAGGAAAAGAAATGAGCGATGGCGTCATTTTCAATGTACCGGCCCGCCGCTGCAAGAGGTGCGGCGGCATCCTGACAAGCGAACAGGGCTTGCGGGATGGGTACGGGCCCTGCTGCTTGAAGAAGATGCGGGAGGAAGAGGAATACCGGCAGTTTATGGAGAAGCAGTACAGCCTCTTCGACATGGAAGCCGAGGCGGAAGCCGCCAAGACCCCCGCAAAAGAGAAGTTTGCCGTTCAGCCCGCGGCTGACATCTTCCGGGACTCGGAAGACAGCGCGGAAGCGGCAGGAAAGGAAACTAACCATGAATCTGCACAAGAGTAAGATCGAGTGGTGTACTCACACCTGGAACCCGGTGACGGGCTGCCGGAACGGATGCAGCTATTGTTATGCCCGCCGGTTCATCGACCGTTTTGCGCCGCACCCGTGCGAGTGGCCCGACGAGCAGTTGAGCGAGGCGAAGGGCGCAGCAGGATGTTTCGTGTCCGAGAAACCGGTGAAGCTGCTGGACGAGTCCGGCAAGTACATTCGGAGCACGCCCTACCCGATGGGCTTCCTGCCCACGTTCCACCGCTACATGATGGACTACCCGCGGAAGCGGCTGATTCCGTCTGTGGTGTTCGTGTGCAGCATGGCCGATCTGTTCGGCGACTGGGTGCCGGACGAGTGGATCGCCGAAGTGCTGGAGGCTTGCAAAGAGGCCCCGCAGCACGTCTACCTGTTCCTGACGAAGAATCCGAGCCGGTATATGGAGCTGGCCCGGAAGGGCATTTTGCCGGAGGAGCCGAACTTCTGGTACGGTTCGACGATCACCGGCCCGGAGGATTCTTTCTGGTGGAGTGACTACCACAACACCTTCGTCAGCATGGAGCCGCTGCTCCAGCCCTTCGAGGGCGTCGGTGCTCAGGCCGTCAAGAAGGTGGGCTGGTGCATCATCGGTGCCATGACGGGCCCTGGCAGCAAGGCTCACCAGCCGAAGCGGGAGTGGGTAGAGTCGATCGTGACCGATGCGAAGACCGCGGGCGTGCCGGTGTTCATGAAGGACAACCTCAAAGGCGTTTGGGGAGATCAGTTGCTCAGGGAGTGCCCGGAGGGCATCGACCTGGCAGACAAAAAGGCGGTGGCTGAATGGGATGGAGAATGAAGGCTATCCTGGGCCTGCTGATCGTCCTGGAGGCTGTCAACTGCGCACAGCTCAGCTTGAAGGATGCCCGCATTGACGACCTGGAGGGCCAGCAGATCATCAACAGGAGCCGCCTGGAGAACTGGCAGACGCGGGCCATGCGGGACGAACAGACGATCGAGGACTTGCAGAAAGCCGCCGATGAAGCAGAGATCGTGCTGCCGGATGGCCTGGAGCTCATAGACGCTGGAGAGTTCGAGTGTACCGCGTATTGCGGCGAGAAGTACCCGCACATCTGCGGGGAGGGGAAAGGCATCACGGCAAGTGGTGCTCCCTTTACTCCAGATCAGACCGTCGCCGCCGATCAGTCGATCTTCCCGTTCGGGACGGTGCTCTACATCGAGGGCGTCGGAGTCCGCGTGGTGCAGGATAAGGGCTCTGGCATCCAGGGCAAGCACCTGGACGTGGCCGTGTCCGGCACGCACGAGGACGCGCTGGCCTGGTCTGGCTACGGAAAACACAAGGTATGGGTGATAAAGGAGGCGAACGAGAATGACGGCGAATGAGGCTGTGAACGAGCTCAGGAGGCGGGCCTGCGCCAACGGCGTTGCTGGCTGGACGTGGAATTACGACGTCGAGCACGGGGCTATAACCCTGAGCTTGACGGCGGGCAAGAAGCACGCGAGCCGTTCTGTTCCATCGGACAAAATCTTCCTAGACGAACACGGCAGGGCTATCCCCGGCGGCGATGGCTCGCATCTGGTGAAGCTCTACGAGGAGCTGGAAGCCGAGCTCGGCGTCACGGTGAAGATCGCGGGCTCGGACAGGGCGCGGGCCACTATGACCGGCGACGGGCGCGTGCTGTGCAGCTGCGGCGCGGAGCTGGAGTGCGATCACGAAACCGGCGACATGCCGGAGGTCTGCCCGATCTGTGGGAAGATCATCGACTGGAGCTGGTTCACGTTCAAGGAGGCGAACGAATGAGCATCAAAGAAGCCGTAGCGAAGCTGGCTGCCAGGGCAGAGGCAGACGGGTACAAGTTCGCCTACATCTTCGATGTTGGCAGGAATCTTGTAATCCTGGGGCTGGAACATGAATCGTTCGGCGTGCGGACGGAGCTCTCGTTCGGGTTCCTGGCGGAGTGCTGCCGGACGAGCTTCATTGAGAAGGTCTTCAACGATCAGTACGACAACCTGAAATTTTCCCTGGAGGCCATGTTAAACAATGACTAACCCGTGCAAAGACTGTGCCGACCGGCACCCGATCTGTCACGATTCTTGCGAGAAGTATGCAGCGTGGAGAAAATTCCACCTCGCTGAGAAGGCCCGCGAGAAAGAACAAAATGCCTCTTGCTATGTTGGCAAGAACGCTTTTGAACAAGAAAGATGGATGGGGAGAGGCCATAGGCCATGATCGAGCCCTGGAAGCTCCCCACCAAACAGGAGGGACAACCAGAATGAAAAAGAAAAACTGCCGAATGACTGACCTGGAGCGTGCCCAGCACGCCCGCGCCGTACAGTTCCGCAAAATGACCGACGCCCAGATCTGTGAGTATCTGGACGGCCTGCTCGAAAGGGAGCGGGAGGCCCGCAGTGCGGCCCCTGCACCGTCCAAAGAGGAGATCGTGAACGAGTTCCTGGACACCCTGAGCATCCGCACCACGAGCGGCCTGCGCGTCAGTGACGCCACCATCCGCAAGATTCGCAGCATCGCGGTCGATCGCGGGTTTATCAAGAGCGCGGAGGTGTCGGATGGCTGATGCAGATCGGGAAGAGCTGAGGCGGTACAGGGAAGAGGAGGAGCGCGGACTGCTGCTCCGCCTTCCTGTGCCGCTGGGAGCCGCGGTCTGGAGAGTCCGCGAGAACCCCGCGTGCCATTACGGAGTCCGGCAGGCAGAGATTTTTCTATTCGGAGAGGTCGTCACGCCGCGCCGCATCGTTGAGGAAACGCCGTTCACCCTGCGCCTGCTGGATGAATGGGGCAAGAGCGTGTTTGCCACCGAAGAGGAAGGGAGATCACACCTGAATGACGAATCGTGAACAAGAAGCCCTGCGCCGGAGCTACCGCGGCAAGGTGAGCCGGTGCCAGGGGGCCTTTTTTGAACAGATGATAAGCGCAGCCTGCAATCTATACCGCGAGCGGCAGATTGCAGACATCGAGAAGACGCCTGAGCCGATGCAGCCCACCAAAGACCTGGGCGGCGGGAAGTTCATTGCCCACTATACCGGCAAGGGACAGGCCGACTACAAGGGCTTCCTGTGGGGCGGCAGGGCCGTGAATTTCGAGGCGAAGTACACGGACTCCGGGAAGATGATGCAGGATCGCGTGACGAAAGATCAGGCCGAACGCCTGGAGCGTGCGCAGCAGTATGGAGGCGTAGCCTTCGTTCTGTGCTCGTTCGGAAGCGTGGCTTTCTACCGCATCCCCTGGGTGGTATGGCGGGACATGAAGGGCAATTTCGGCAGGAAGTACATCATGCCGGCCGATGTGGAGCAATACCGGGTGAAGATCGGTGCTCCAGGCGTGCCGTTGTTTTTGGAGGGCCTGGAGGCCCAGAGCGTAGAAAGAGAGGAATACTCATGAGCAAAGAAACAAGATTTTGCCCGTTCCGGCGGGTTCTGACGAGGCAGCGTACCCGCATCACGGGAAACCGCGTAGAGGAAAACTTCAAAGATCGGTTTGGTGGCTGCTGCGGTGAGCGGTGCATGGCGTATCGTGATGGCCGCTGCCTGCGGCTCGAAAAGAAGGAGGAGCAGGATGGATAAACAGAAGATCAAGAGCGTTCCGAGGCTGACGACCGACAACCCGGTGGACAATTTTCAGACGGCCCTCAACTTCACCGACGTCAGCGAGGACGGCTGGGTGTGGCTGCGGCAGCCTGAAATGGCACTGACCGAGTATATGCGGAAGCTCGTCAAGGGCCACGGCAGCAGCATCGACCTGGACTGTAACGATATGGAGCTCTCCGAAATCCTGACCGAGCACCTCTTCGACGACCCGAAGCAGAGCATCGATGGCCTGATCGCGGAGCACTACACGATCTTGTGGGCCTATGCGACCCTGCGGGAAAAGCTCAAATGGTACGAGGATGCAGGCATCCCGGCCATTCCTGATTATGGCCTGAATACCATCCGGCGGGCGATCAATCGGTATGGCACCGCCCCTCAGCTCCAGATGGCGATCAAGGAAATGTCGGAACTCACGAAGGCGATCTGCAATCTCCAGCGGGCCGTGACCTTCAACTACCGCAACGGTGCGAAGATCAAGGTCGCCCACGAGAGCGTCAGGGGAGAAATCGCGGACGTTTACATCATGCTGGCGCAGCTCGTTGAGATCGTCGGCAAGCCGGAAGAGGTACAACAGATCGTGCTTGAAAAGCTCGAACAGCTCAAAGACGACCTGGACGGCGGGGAGGTGCAAAGTGAGTAAAGCTGTTTTGCTGAGCATCCGGCCCAACTGGTGCAAGATGATCTGGGCAGGAATGAAGGAAGTCGAGGTACGCAAGACACGTCCGACACTGGAAACGCCGTTCAAGGCGTACATCTACTGCACCGGTCATGATGGCTGGGTTATGAAATCGCCCAAGGCGGGCGTGCAGAAAATGGACAGCAGAGTGATCGGCGAGTTCACTTGTGACAAAATCGACAGGCTGGCCCATGTTGAAGCGATGGGAAGCAACGAACCGCCGAAGCTGCAAATTGTGACCCCGGACTTGTGGTATAAGCCTGCCGACGAGCTGCTTCAAGCTGCCTGCTTGACTAAAGCGGAAGCTGAAAAGTATCTCAAAGGCGGCGACGGCTACGGCTGGCACATTTCCGATCTCAGAATTTACGACAGGCCCCGGAAGCTCCAGGAGCTCACCGGCTTGCGAAATACAAGGTTTGGCATGGAGCCCGTGGAGATCACCCGCCCGCCTCAGAGTTGGGGCTATGTGAGAGAGCTGGAGGAGGTACGCAATGAGCAAAAGGGAGAATAAACGCATCCGACAGTTGGAACGCCGCCTTGCTGTGCTGGAGAAGCAGCAGACAACCGGCTGCGCCTGCCGCAGCAAGCAGGAAGTCACCGTAGAGCCGAAGGTGCAGGCCAAGCCGAAGACCATCCGCGAGAAGATCACAGGCGTTTTGACCGGTAAAAAGTAAAAGCCCCGGTGGGGCGGAAGAAATCAGGAGGCGGAAGCCAATGAACAAAGCAGAGGATATTCGGGCGATCATCGTAGAGGCCGTGCAGGCTGGTCGCGTATCAGCAGGGCACACCGCGAAGGATGCGTTCAAGGCGACCGAACGCCGTCTTTACGCCCTACCGACCCTACTCCAGAAGCAAGCCGAGGACAAGGACAAGCTGGAGGAGTTCTTGAAGTACGGGCCGAAGGAGCGCAGCAAGAGCATTACCCGTTTTATCAAGACCGGCGTGCGGCTTACCCCAGAGGAAATCTGGGAAGCGGTGCTGACTGATATGCAGGCTACGATCGCAGCGGACGAGCACGAGATCAATACGATGGAGCGGGCCCTGGAGGTCATTCAGGACGACGCCTATTATCAGACCGTCGTTGGGCGGTACATCGACAACCTTCCAGACGAGGACGTTGCAAAGCTCATTCCGTGCGACACCTCGACCGTCTGGAGGAACCGAAAACGGCTTGTACAGCGGCTTGCGGTGTGGCTCTACGGCGCGGACGCCCTCAGATAAGGGCGTGCAATTTGCCGGTGCAAAAATTGTGCAATGGACAGGTGCAATTTATCTGTGGTATACTCTTCCACAATGAAAGAGTGTGGACAGGCGGTTGACTCCCTTCATTGCTGAAAAAATATGCACCATCTTTTCAAAAACCTATGACAGAACGTGAAAAAAGTGGTATAATTATTACAGAAGCAATGTAAAGGAGATAACTAACCATGAAAAATATTTGCTTGCTCGACCTGAACTACACCCTCGTTGGCAACCAGGCAGACACCCGGCTGCTTCGCCCCTTCACCCGCCGTATGGCCGCGGAGGAGTACCGCGCTGATCTGATCGAGGCTATCCGCGACGATTACGTTATCATCGTGACAGCCCGCCCGGACTATCAGATGCGGCAGACGATGGAGAACATCAAGAAGAAGACCGGCTGGCAGCCGGATGAATGGTACTTCAATGACATCAACGGTGAGCCGCCGGTGTTCAAGGAACGTGCCCTCAAAAACTGGATTTTCCCCAAGCATGGTGAGCAGGACGGCCCGAAGGGAGCCCACTACTACGCCGTGGAGAGCAACCCTAAGACGCGGACGATGTACAAACGCTACGGCATCGAGGCTGCTCCCTACGATATGTTCATGAAGAAGCGTCTGACCCCGCAGCCGGTGATGGCTCAGGAGCCCGAATGCTTCCAACTGAAAATGTTCTGAATAGGCAACGAAAAGCGGAGTGCGAAAGCACCCCGCTTTTTTCATGCAAAATTTACAGAAAAGGAGTAAAGGCGTGGAAACGAAAATTGTTAAGCTGTCGGAGATCAAACCGGCCCCGTACAATCCCAGGGTCGAGCTGACGGCGAAAGATCAGGAATACAAGGCCCTGGACGCGAGCATCGAAGAGCACGGCCTGGTTCTGCCTCTGATCGTGAACCTCCGGGACAACTGCCTGATCGGTGGACACCAGCGACTCAGCGTCCTGCTGGCGGAAGGCGAAACCGAAACCAATGCGGTGGTCGTGGACATGGACGAGGCTCAGGCAAAGGCCCTGTGCATCGCCCTGAACAAGCTGGACGGCGATTGGGACTACGGCAAGCTGGCAGAACTCCTCCAGGACTTGATCGAGGAGCAGGAGAACCTTGCATCTACCGGCTTTACGCAGAAGGACATCGACGAGCTCCTGGGTGAGATCGGCGACGAGCTGGACGGTGACGAGCCGGAGCTGAAGGACAAGAAGGAAGACGCCACAGACGGCATCAAGTGCCTGGTCGGTGAATTTTCCTTCAAGCTCACCGAGGTTGAGTTTGAAGACCTGATGGCGGACGTCCGCGAGAAGGTCGGCTTTACGCAGGAGCTTGTGTGCGAGGAGCTGAGAAGGAGGATGTTCGATGAAATTTAAGACCGAGTTCCGGGTTTTGAAGTTGAAGGACATTGTGCCTCCCCCGTACAACCCCCGCGAGGACATCGTGAAGGGCAGCGACGAGTACGAAGCCCTGCGCCGGAGCCTGGAGCAGCACGGCATGGTTGAGCCGCCTGTGGTGAACATCCACAATATGCGCTGCATCGGCGGCAACCAGAGAATCACCGTGCTGCGTGACATGGGCGTGGAAGAAGTGCTCTGCTCCATCATCGACCAGCCCGACGAGGAGAAGGAAAAGAAGCTGTGCCTGTCCCTGAACCGCATTGAAGGCCGCTGGGATAATGACGCCCTGGGCGATCTGCTGCGGGACGACGATGTGCTGGACTACGAAACCGGCTTTGATGCTGACGAGGTACGTCTGTACCGGCAGCTTGAAGATGTTCAGGAGCCGGACGTCGGAGAACAGGAAGAGCCCGACGACCTGGAAGACCTGGAGGAAGAAGACGCCGAAGAAGAGCCGGACGAGGAGCCGGATGCGGACGCGGACGACGTGCCCGCCCTGGGCTCCACCCTGGTGAGAGTTGGACACCTCCATTTCAAGGTCGAGGTCGTCCGCTATAACCGCACCCTGGACGGCATCCGGGACAAAGGTATTTTCGACCGCGCAGAGATCGCGGAGGAGCTGAAACGGAGGCTGCTGCACAATGATTAAGCTGGTTCCTATCGACGCTGTGAAGGCGTCAGAGTATAACCCCCGCCGGAATGACGAAAAGCGTCTGGCCCTGGCGGAGCTGTCCCTGCGCAAGCTCGGCTTCCTGCTGCCCATCTACGCGGACGAGCACGGCGAAATTCTGAGCGGACACCAGCGGCAGCTCGTCGCCCGTCGCATGGGCTTCCCTGAAATCCCTGTGGAGTACGTCAGCGAAAAAGAGCTCGGCGAGCGGAAGGCAGTCAACGTCCTGTTCAACCGGGCCACGAACGACCTCCAGAAGCAGGACACCTGCGCGATCGTCAAGAAGCGTCTGTACGAAATGGACATCCAGGCCATGACGGAGGCCCTGCCCGACATCGAACCGGGCAGCCCGGAATCCTACCCTTGCGTTTATGCGCTGCGCCGGATGGACACCGTGAAGCTCGCAAAGGCGAACCACCGCAATTTCGACGCCCACACAAAGCAGCTCGCAAAATCCCTGGAACGGAAGATCAGAGCCTTCATGCCGATCGTGATCGGTGAGGAGGGCAACGTCATAAACGGCATCGGTCGCCTCCAGACGGCAGCAGAGGCAAGCCGGAAGGTCGTTCCCTGCGTCCAGATCAAGAAGGAACAGGAAGCCTTCGCGTCGGCAATGCTGAATCTGCTGTCTATGGATTTTGACATGGAGTCCAACTATGCAGATGATCTCCGCTTCAACAGCTTCATGCGGGAGCGGAACACAAGAGAAACCGATGCCGCGGGCAATGCAGCCCTGGGCGATGGATTTTTCAAGGGCGTTTTCCCGAAGAACAACGGGCGTGACTTCTGCATCCTGGAGGGCGCGGCCCTGGAAGCCTGGAAGCGGCATTATGGCTCCAGCATCGTTGACTTCGGCGCGGGAAAGCTCAGCAACACCCGGACGCTCAGAAAGGCCGGCATCAATGTGTCTGCCTTCGAGCCGTACTTCGTGACGATGGGCGACAAAATCCATAAGGAAAAGAGCCTGGAGATCGCAAGCCGGTTCCTGGATGAAGTGGAGGCAGGCACACCGTACAGCAGCGTGTTTATCTCCAGCGTGTTCAACAGCGTGCCCTTCATGACCGATCGGAAGCAGATCGCGGTGATCGCGGCGGCCCTGTGCTACCGGGACGGTATGGTGGTCTGCTGGTGCCAGAGCGATAAGGCCCCGCAGTTCGTGAACACAAAGAAGAAGTTCCTCACGGCTGAGAAGACCCTGACATTTGACCTGGACTATGAGCCCAACACCATTCTGGGCGACCTGGGCGAACATCCGAAGGTGCAGAAGGGCCACACCGAAGCGGAAATGCGGGAAATCTTCACCCCCTGCTTTGGAAAGATCGCCCGCCTGGAGCTCATAAGCAAATTCTGGTATCTGGAGGCGGAGAACCCGAAGGTTGACCCGGCGGCTCTGGCTGCTGCGCTTGACTTCGAGTTCGAGCTGCCGTACCCGGACGGCACCAAGATGGGCCTGTCCGCAAGAGCGCGTGAAGCGTTCGAGCACCGCCTGGGCATCAAGCTCCCGCCGCCCGCGGAGAATAAGGAGGTAGCGCCGTGAAAGATAATGTGAAACCCGGCAAAAAGTGGGAGTTCAACGACGAAGTTGCCCGCTGCTTCAAAAATATGCTGGAGCGCAGCATCCCGGACTACCAGTCCATGCGGGCCCTCTCCCATGAGCTGGGTACGCGCTTCGTGCAGCCGGACACCCTGATCGTGGATGCAGGATGCAGCACCGGCATGGCCGTTGAACCGTTTGTGGAGAGGTTCAAGGACACCAACGACTTTCTGCTGATCGACAACTCCCCGGCGATGGCCGCGGCGAGCAAAGATCGGTTCAGCAAGTACCCTGGCGTCGAAGTCCGGGCAGGGAACCTCTGGGAAAATTTACCATTAAAAGACACGGCGAGCCTGGTACTCTCTGTGCTGTCCCTCCAGTTTATGCCGACGGCATACCGGCAGAGCATGATCTCGGCCATCTACGAAAGCCTCACTCCCGGCGGGGCCTTCATTTTTGTGGAAAAGATCGTGAGCGAAAACATGGACGATCTCATGGTTGAGCTGTACTACGACATGAAGCGCAGGAACGGCTACTCGGAAGAGCAGATCATGGACAAGCGGCGCAGCCTGGAGAATGTGCTGTCGCCGCTGAAACCTGAGTGGAACGTCGATATGCTGCGGACTGCTGGCTTCGATAAGGTGGATATGTTTTGGCGTTGCCTGAACTTCTGCGGATGGATAGCCGTTAAGTAACGGCCCCGCCCGCAAAAGGAGGGAGAACAAAATGCCGAAGCGTAGCGACGTAAAGCCGTGGGAGCGTCAGGAAGGCGAGAGCGCAAAGGCATTTGAGGCGTTCACGATCTACGCTGGATTGGGGGCAGACCGCAGCCTCCGGGCCGTTGCTCAGCAGTTGGGCAAGAGTAAAACGCTGATGGATAGGTGGAGCAGCACCTACAGTTGGGTAGCGCGTGCTGCTGAGTACGACGCCGACCTTCAACGGAAAGCCCACGCAGAGGCCGTCAAAAAGGCCCGAAAGATGAATGACCGCCATATAGGGATAGCTCTGAAAATGCAGGAGAAGGCTCTGGAGGCCCTTGCCAAGACGCCTGCCGAGAGCATCAACACCAAAGTGCTTGTTTCGATGCTCAGGGAGGCCACGAAGCTGGAGCGCGAGAGCCGTGCCGAGATCGTGAGAGAGACCGAGCACAAGATCGAGGCGGAGAACAGAGAGAGCACTCTGGTGGATGTCATTGCAGAGGCATGGGAGAGGAGGCGTAACGGTGAAGGGCCTGACGAGTGACGCAATCTTATACTACATCGACAATCCGGTGGACTTCGTGGAGGACATCATCGGAGCAAAACCTGATGTCAACCAGAAGGCGATCTTGAACAGCCTCGCAAAATATCCCATGACTTCCGTTCGTTCCGGGCATGGTATCGGGAAGAGCGCGGTTGAGGCGTGGGCCGTGATCTGGTTCATCTGCACGCGGCCATATCCCAAAATCCCCTGTACTGCTCCCACGCAGCACCAGCTGTACGACATCCTCTGGGCAGAAATATCGAAGTGGCTCCGCAGCAACCCCGCCTTGCAACGGGAGATCACCTGGACGCAAGAGCGCGTCTACATGAACGGAGCGAAGGAAGAGTGGTTTGCTGTGGCCCGTACCGCGAACACCCCAGACGCCTTGCAGGGCTTCCATTCTGAGAGTATGCTGTTCATCATCGACGAGGCGAGCGGTGTCGATGATGAAGTCTTTGAGCCCGTTCTGGGTGCTCTGTCTACCGAGGGAGCGCGGCTGCTGATGTGCGGAAACCCCACGCAGCTGACCGGCTTTTTCTATGACAGCCACCACAAGAACCGAACCCAGTACCATACAATCCATGTTGACGACCGGGATAGCCCCCGTGTGTCGAAAGAGTACATCGAGCGCATCCGCACCATGTATGGTGAGGACTCCGATGTGTTCCGAGTCCGTGTTGCCGGTGATTTTCCGAAGCAGGAGAAGGATGTCTTCATCCCGCTGAGTATGATCGAAAAGAGCATGGCGACCGACTGGCAGGAACCGACGGAACAGCCGACGGTACACATCGGCTGCGACGTGGCCCGCTTCGGCGACGACAAGACGATCATTGGGTACAAGGTCAACGAGAAAGTTTTCTTCCATCAAAAGATCAGAGGCCAGGACACCGTGCGGACAGCGCACGAGATCGCTCTGCTTGGATGCTCCCTGGTGGACAAGTACCACCTCGAAACCGCGATACCCGTCAAGATCGACGACGGCGGCGTTGGCGGCGGCGTGACCGACCGCCTGCGCGAGATCAAGCGCGGCGACCCTGATCGCTTCTGGTGGTTATCCGTTATTCCCGTGAAGTTCGGCGAGCGCATCCGCCACCGCTACTACTACGACACGACCACCTACATGATGTCGATCGTCAAGAAGCTGCTCCAGACGACCGACGACGAAGGGCACGAGAAGCCCGTCGAGCTCATTCTGCCGGACGATGCAGACCTGGCAGCTCAGCTCTCAGGCCGTAAATACGGAATATCTGAGCAGAGCAAGCTCCGCATTGAGAGCAAAAAGGACGTCAAAGCACGCGGCCTGCCTTCCCCTGATGAAGGCGACTGTGTGCTTTTACTCTGTCTGCCGGTCAAGCCGTCCAAGGCGAAGCCGCCTAAGAAGGCAGGAGGAAAGGAGTAAACCCCATTGGCAACGAACAAGAAACCGCGCCCAATGCAGGCGCGTATCATCAAGGCCCACGAGCCGACGCAGCCCCTCCAGCCCATCAAGAAGGCGGAGGGGCCTACTCAGGTATCAGAGCAGGAAGCCTACAATGCAGGAGACTGGATAGAGCCGCCTGCTCCGCTGGCAGGCCTGCATAAGCTGGTCGCCGAGTCCACGATCTTGCCTCAGTGCATCCGAGCCTACAAGGACAACATTGCAGGCTTCGGCATCGGGGTGAAGTACATCGAGGACATCGAGGAAACCCCGGAGGCTGAGGTCGAGTACAAGCGCATGGTCGAGATCATCGAGCTGCTGAACACAGACCAGGACACGAAAGAGGTCTTCGAGGACTTGATCGAGGCCCGCGAAACCTACGGCATCGCGTATCTGGAAGTCATTCGTAACCTGGACGGCGAGGTACAGCAGATCGAGTTTCTGCATGACACGCCGTCCGTCAGGAAGACGGTTCCGCTGGAGCCCTACATCGACACGACCTATTACAACCACGGCGTTCCAATCGAGCGCAAAAAGAAGTTCCGAAAGTACCGGCAGCAGCTCGGCGGCAAGACCGTGTATTTCAAGGAGTTCGGAGATCCCCGCGTGATGGACAGACGCAACGGTGTCTATGTTGAGTCGCCGGAGGACATAAAAGAGCTCCCCGTCGATTACGAGGCCAACGAGATTCTGGAGTTCCCAATCGGCATCCAGCCTTACGGCGAGGTGCGCTGGACGGGCCAGATTCTCGGCGTTGACGGCAGCCAGAGAGCGGAACGCCTGAACAACAATTATTTCATCAACGGCAGACACACGCCCTTGATGATTATGATTCAGGGCGGCACGCTCACAGAGGACAGCTACGAGAAGCTGACAAAGTACATGGACGACATCAAGGGCGAGGCTGGACAGCATGCCTTCATCGTCCTGGAAACGGAATCCTCCGACGGAAAGACCGACTTCGATCAAACCGAGAAACCGAAGATCGAGGTCAAAGACCTGGCCTCCATCTTGCAGAAGGACGAGCTGTTCCAAACCTATATGGACAACAACCGAAAGAAGGTGCAGTCGTCCTTCCTGCTCCCGGACATCTATGTTGGCTACACTACGGACTTCAACCGTGCGACCGCTCAGACGGCGCAGGAAGTGACCGAGAAACAGGTTTTTCAGCCTGAGCGCAGGAGCCTCGCATGGGCGATCAACAACCGCCTGCTGAACGGCTATGCCTTCCAATACGTCGAGGCGTTCTTCCAGGAGCCCAACATTTCCAACCCGGATGACATCTGCAAGATCATGACGGCGGCCACCGCAGCGGGCGGCCTGACGCCCAACAAGGCGAAGGAAATCCTGTACAAGTACCTGGGCGAAGCATCGGACGACTACGAAGAAGAGTGGGGCAATGTCCCGCTCGCCATCACGCAGTCCAAGAGCAGCGGCGGGTTTGACCTCGGCGGCCTGACAATGGCCCTCGAAGGGCAGATCAAGAAGGCGGAGGGCCAGGGCGACAACGATCAGGTCGTGGCCGTTATGAAGGAAGTCCGCGGCCTGCTGCTCGATCTCAAAGAGCAGCAGGAGGAGGACGAACCGTGAAAACACGTTTCATCATGAAGCCGTGCTACTGCGATCGGCTGGTGAAGGCGATCGACAACTACATCCAGAAGGCGGACAACGACCTGTCTGATCTGCTGGGAAAGGAAGGCTATGCGAAACCCAAGAAGACGCTCCAGTACGCGAAAGGTATCGAGGACGACGTGGCCGACATACTCACCGAGGAGACGGACTACTTTGTTCGAGAAGCTAAGGCGTCTGATAACCTCGATGATCTCCAGAAGCGACTCCCAGAGATAGCTGCTGCGACGCCTGCCACCGGCAAGCTGAGCAAGGCATTTTCCGCGAGGCTATCGAAATTCCTCCCTGAGTATGCGGCCTATTACCTCAAAAAGACCGACAAGGGCTTGAAGCTCGACCGTGTATCAAAGAGGACGACCGCCTGGATTGAAACCTGGAGCGACGACCTGGCTGAGCTCATGAAGACCACGAGTACCGAGCACCTGGAAGCCATGCTGAAAAAAGAGATCGAGAACGGTGGCAACATATCGCAGCTCTGCGTCGATCTCATAAACTCCGGCATGGAAAAGGAAGGCAAAGGCGAATATTGGACATCGCATTACAGGGCCCGAAAGGTGGCTGTTACGGAGGTTCTTCGGGCCCACAGCGTAGCCCAGCACGAAGCCTATATGCAATCCCCGGCGGTGGAGAGCAAGTCGTGGAGGCACACCGGCAACTACCGAAACGAGCCTCGACAGAATCACGTCGATATGGACGGTCAGGTCGTTCTCAAAGATCAGCCCTTCGAGCTGGTCGGCGCGGACGGCATGATATATTACCCCATGTACCCGCGGGACCCGTGCCTTCCCGCAGCCGAGAGCATCAACTGCCATTGTATCGAGCAGCCCGTTGTTGACATGGAGATTTTGGGCCTGCCTCTGGAGGAACGTCAAAGGCTCCAGCAGCAGGCGATCGACGAAATGGACGACGACTGGGAGGCCGAGCTCGATGCTCAGAACAAGGCGAAAGCCGGAATCGAGGATGATTAGAAATGATCGTTACCATTGACGAAGCCCGCGTAGGGCATCCCAGCATCAAGCTGGACGGCATGGAGCTGGCCGGTATGGTCAAGTCCTACACCCTGCGCCACGGTGTCGATGAAGCTCCCGTTCTGGAGCTGGAGCTTTTACCCGGCACCGATCTGGCCGAGGTCAAGGCCATTCTGGACAACCCGCTTGTGAACATTTCCGTTCCGGCGGTGCTGGAGGAAACGACCGAAGACCCGGCAAAATCTAATACTTGATAAAGAGCAGCGGCGACGCTGCTTTTTATATTGTCTGAAACCCTGAAAGGAGGTGAACACATGACGAGAAAAGTAAAAAAGGCAAAGGAAATCACTGATGCAAGAATCTCTTTTGTGTCCCTGGTTGACAAGGCGGCGAACAAGCGGCAATTCCTGATCGTCAAGGACGAGGAAGGGAAAGCAGCCTTCACCACCTATGGCAAGATCATCAAGACTGACTCGGAGTCCCATTTTGTCACAGGCGTTGTGTACGAGCCTATGGTCGAGGACGCCCACGGCAATTACATGACAGCGGACGAGATCGCAAAGGCCGCGTACTGGTTTGCGAAGAATGGGAACCGCGTCGATCTCCAGCACAATTTCGTGTCTGCCGATGGCACCGCTGTTGTGGAGAGCTGGATTGCAAAATCTGACTCCAACATCGGCGGTGCCGACATCAAGGAAGGCACATGGCTGATGACCGTAGAGATCACAGACGACGATCTGTGGCAGTCCATCGAGAAGGGCGAGATCACCGGGCTGTCTATGGGCGGCCTCGGAGTCTTTTCTAAGGAGGATACAGAATTGAGCGAAGCATCCGTGAAGAAGTCCAAAGGCCGCGTCACCAAAGGCGCGGTCGCGGACAGTTACAAGCAGGCGAATATCAGTTCCAGCTTTTGGAACGCTTTCGACGCCCTGCGGAACGGCCTGTACAGCTACAACAGCTATACGGGCGTTTATACCTACCAGACCGACGAGAGCAAGATCAAAGAGGCCCTGGAGGACTTCAACGGCATCATCACCGAGCTGTTGACCGATGCTTCGCAGCCTCTCACCAAGTCGCTGTTTGACTGCAAGCCTACCCCGGAGGCCGGCCGCATTGAGAAGTCCGGACGCACCCTGAGTGCAAAGAACCGGGCTGCCTTGCAGAACCTCTACGACGACCTGGGCACGTTCCTTGCGGACGCCGACGCTGAGAAGGATAAACCCGACGGCGAAACCGGCACCGAGGAGGACAAGCAGCAGGACGGCGAGGAGAAGGGCAAGAAGGCCGACAAGGGCGCTGAGAAGCAGCCCGCGGAGAAGCCCGAAACCGACTCCGAGGCCGCCGGGACTGATGCCACCGACGACACCGGCAAGAAGCCCGGTGACGACAATTCCGCAGAAACCGCCAAGAAAACCAAGACCACTAAGGAGGGTAAAACCATGACTAAGAGCGAAGCTGAGAAGCTGGTGCAGGACGCTATTGCAAAGGCCCTGGGCCAGCATACCGAGCAGACCCCCGCCGCCGTCACCAAGGCAGAGGACGAGGAGATCACCCCTGATTTTGTCCAGAAGGCCGTTGATGCAGCCATCAAAAAGGCCCTGGGCCAGCAGGAGCAGGAACAGAAGCAGGAGCAGCAGCTCACCAAGGCCGACCTGGAGGGCTTCATTGAGGCTATCGTGAAGAAGTCCGTCGCTGAGGTGCGCGGCTCCCGCGCCAACCCCACCAACCTGAACGACGCATCCGGCACCGTTCAGAAGTCCGCCGATCAGCACTATCTGCACGGCATCCTGTAAGAACAGAAGGAGGAAAACCACATGGCACGTTCTATCGAGGACATCATTCGCAACGCCATCAACACCGGCGACTTTACGCCCAGTGCTGGCGCGGGCATCCTGAGCAGCGAGCAGGCCCGCAAATTCATTCAGCAGACCTTCGAGGCCACTACCCTGGGCAACCTGGTTCGCCACGAAATGCGCACCGCCAAGGCTGGCGAGATCGACAAGATCGGCATCGCCTCCCGTATCCTGCGTGAGAAGACCGAGGACAACGACGACGGCTATCGTGCAGGCGTCAACACCAGCTCCATCAAGTACAGCTGCACCGACGTCCGCCTGCCCTGGGAGATCACCGAGGAAACGCTGCGTGAGAACATCGAGGGCCAGAACCTCGAAGCCATCATCACCAACCTTATGACCACCCAGCTCGGCATCGACCACATCGACCTGTGCCTGAACGGTGACGAAAAGTTTGCCGGTGTCAAGCCGTTCAACACCAGCGACACCTTCAACAAGGGCGATCTGGTGTCCACTGGAGGCAAGGTCTACGAGCTCACTGCACAGCACAGCGCAGGCGCGTGGACTGGCACTGATGCGAAGGCTCTCTGCACCACCGGCGATGCAGACTTCCTCAAGGTCAACGACGGCTGGATTAAGCAGCTGACGAATAACGCTCATGTCGTCGATGCTTCCAGCGACACCGGCATGAACCTGGATATGTTCTACAACACGCTGCACTCCATGCCGAACAAGTATAACAACGGCAAGCTGCGCTGGCTCATGAGCCCGCACCGTGCGCAGGAGTGGGAGCTGCATCTGCTGAACAAGATCATCGAGAAGGGCGGTGCGGTGCCTGAGTCTGTCTACAACAGTCCCGCAAAGATTCCTGTTGTCGAGTGCCCGTCCCTCAGCGACGACTCCGTTCTGCTGACTGACCCCAAGAATCTGGTGGTCGTCAACACCTACGGCATGAAGATCAGAAAGACCACCGAGGGCAAGGAAGCCATCATGAAGGATAAGCGTTTCTACGTTATCCACTTCGACTTCGACCCCATCATCGAGGAAATGGACGCCGCGGCCATCATCAAGGGCATTAAGTAAGGCAGAAAGGCAGAGAGAAGTATGCTGTATCACATCAAGCTGAAAAAGGCGATGTCCTATACCGGCATCGTCAATGCAACCAGGGAAGAGCCGAACGTCTACACCCACGATAAGGACATTGCGACCGCTGCTGTGCGCAGCGGTTATTTTGATCTGATCGATGTCGAGGAGGACGAAGCAAAGGCTGACTCCGCTCTGCTGACAGCGGCAGGCGAGGAGGCAGAGGAGGGCTCTATTCCGGCGCACTTCGACAAGGGCTATCTGGACAGCCTGTCCATTACAGACCTGAAAAAGCTGGCCGGTGATCTGGGTGTAGATGTTACCAAGGGCATGAAGAAGGACGACCTTGTGGCCGCCATTACCGCAGAAACCGTCACCGTCCCGGCGGCGGATGATGCACAGCCCGACTTCGGGGAGGACTAAGCCATGCCGAAACGCCCCTGGATAACCCCGCAGCAGGTGCGTGATTACTCCGAAACCCCGGAAGTGCTCAAACGCAGCGATGCAAAGTTGAGTGTGGACATTTCCAGGGCAGAGCAGTACATCATCACCTACACCCATAACAAGGGCCTGGAGGAAATGGCAGAGCTGCCGGAGGGCGTGCGGACGGCATGCATCTTGCTGGCCGAGGCCTATGCCCACAACGCCGCTCTGACCTCCTCCAAGGTGCTGAAATCCGAAACATTCGACGATTACAGCTACTCGGCAGATCACTCCGACATCGAAGTTACCGATCTCGATCTGGCCGCCCTGCTGGATGATTATGTCGTCACGGCAGCAAACGGAACTGTTACCATGCGTATGCGTGTACTGTGAGGAGGGCCCAGCATGGCGTTTGAAGACTACCTGAACGATTTGTGCGACATCTACCACGCACAGAAAGGCGACGAATCCCCCGGCTACGGCTTGACCGAGCAGCCTTCCTTCTCCTATCCAAAGGAGCCGGACGTGCTCTCTGTGGCCTGCCATTTCGCGGTTAAGAGCGAGAGCACATCCATTTCGCAGACCGCCCCGGCCAACATCAAAGAGTCTCGCATCAAGCTGGCCCTGCCCACCGGCACCGACGTGAGACTCAACGACAAGATCGTGGACAGGAAGAACGGCTGCGAGTATATCGCGGAGATCCCACACGACATCCACGGCCACCACCTCTTCGTCTACGTCGTGGCGAAGGGCACACAGAGGTATCTCTGATGGCGACGGTTGATGTTGACGTCTCCGCATTTCGGGAGTTCTTTTCCCGCATCGGACAGGCCGCGTCCGGCGACTTTCGGCACGAAATGGAGCTCTTTCTGGAGGGCCTGGGTAACGAGTTCCTGAGAGTCCTCCAGGACGAGATCATCCGGCGGAAGGTCATGGACACCCGCCAACTGCTCGCGTCATTCGAGAAAGGCTCCCAAGGGAACATCTGGGAGCTCACCGAGGGCGATCTGACATTGGAAGTGGGCACCAATGTCGAATATGCGTCATACGTCAATGACGGCCACTGGACAAACCCGAAAGGCGTCAAATGCCGCTTTGTCCCCGGCTACTGGCAGGGGGACGGACGGTTTGTTTATGACCCGTCCGCGAAAGGCGGCATGGTCTTGAAGCAGCACTGGGTAGAGGGCAAGCACTACTGGGAGAGCGCATTGCGCATCCTGGACAAGATGCTTCCTGATCTGCTGGATGCAAAGCTCCAAGACTGGATGGACAACTATTTTGAATGAGTTGAACTTTTCAACCTCGGAGGGTTGATTTCATTTTGTAAGCAACTGATTTTGAAGGCTGTTCGGCAGAACGAAACACACAAAAAGGAGGAGTTCCATGCTTGAACAGGATTTAGCGAGCATCATGAGCTTTCTGACAATTCACAGTGGGAACCCTGCTCCGTACTACAAGAATGTGCCGGAGCAATTTTGCGTTCCGGCGGTGTACTTCCCGCGGCCCGAGATCGGCAGTAGCGGCGATACGTTCGGCACCTATGCTCTGGATTTTTCTCTGTTCGTAAAGTTCTTCCACAAGACGAAAGAGGAAGCCTACGAGCTGGGCTATGCAGCAATGAGCGCGCTGCTGGAGCGTCGGAACAGAGTCCCATTGATCGACGAAACCGGCAAGCCGACAGGAAAATACATCCATGTCCGAGACCCCACTTTGAGGGCTGTTGATGAAGGCGCAGTGCAGTTAGAAATTGACTGGACGGCAAGAAAGCCGTTCTTGATCGAGTCTGACAAATGTGCTGCCCGCAGCATCGAAACGGCGTACAGTGCAGCCGTGAGATTTTGCACTGTGAGCTATTCCAACCCTGCTTTTGCAGGGCAGGAGCCGAAAGGCTCAAAGTAATACTGGAGGTATTATATGGCTACTAAAGTAAAGCAGGCCGCGGTGAAATATCCGCTGGAGTCCCTGCGCAACAACTGCCGTGCGGTCTTTGGCGTTTCTCTCGTCACTTTTGTTGGCGCGACTACTGATCTCCCGGACGGTGAGTACACCAAGGAAGAAATTCAGTCCCGCATTGATGCGTGGCGTGTGAAGGAGGCTAAATAATGGCTGGTGGCAAGTTTGATAAGCTGGCAGGCAAGGTGCGTCCGGGCACTTACATGAACTTTGAAAGCACTCGCAGCGATACCGTCGGCACCAGCGAGCGTGGTACTGCGATTATCCCGCTGCTGAAGCCCTCCTACGGCCCCGCCGGTTCCTACATCGAACTGACGAATGCGGGCCCGGATGCTGCATACGCCAAGCTGGGTTACAGCGTCTACGACAGCGACCCCAACCGGCAGATGCTTCTCATTCGTGAGGCATTCAAAAACGCCAGCAAGGTTCTGGTTTACATTCCGAAGGAAGGAACTAAAGCGGTCGCAAAGAACGAATTGGAGCCGAACTTGACTGCGACAGCAAAGCATGGTGGCACCCGCGGCAACGCGCTGACCGTCACCGTCGCCGCAAATCCGGTGGGCGGTTTCGACGTTACCGTGAGTCTGGCTGGCAACACCGTGGCCTATTACGAGGGTCTGTCCACTGTGGATGATCTGATCGCGCAGGACTGCGAGTACGTCACCTTCACCGGCTCTGGCGCACTGGCCGCCATTGCCGCGATGAACCTCACCGGCGGCACTGATGCTACGGCCCAGAACGACGATCTCACCACTTTTATGGACACTTGGGAGAAGGTCAAGTTCAACACCGTGGCAATGCCCGTTACCGACAGCAGTATGAAGGCGGCGATCAAGACCAAGATCAAGTATCTGCGCGAGAGCATGGGCCGCGGCGTGCAGGCCGTTGTCCCGGACTTCCCGGCAGACTACGAGGGCATCATTTCCATTAAGAACGGCTATGCAATCGACGACGACAAGCTGTCCGCAGCCGAGGCAACCGCATGGGTGGCTGGCGCGTCCGCTGGCGCATCTTATGTGGAGTCCCTGACCTACGATGCAGTTGATGGCGCAACCGATCTGGTGGACGCCCTGACGCATGAGGAGTATGTGGACGCGATCAACAAAGGCCACTTTGCTTTCTCCATTTCCGAGGAAAACAAGGTTATTGTGGAATACGACATCAACTCCCTTACGAGCTTCAAGCAGCCCAAGGATGAAACCTATCGCAAGAACCGCGTCGTCCGTGTTATGGACACGTTCCAGGAGTCCATTCAGCTGAACTTCCCGCCCAATAAGTATGCGAACGACAGCGACGGTTGGGACATCATGGAGGGCGTCGGAAAGTCCATCCTGAAACAGTTTGCGGAAGCTGGTGCGATCACCGATGTGGACTACGACAACGACTTCCTCGTCGATCGTGATGCGTCCTACGGCGACAAGACCTATTTCAACGTCAACCTGAAACCCGTTGACAGCGCGGAGAAGCTGTTCTTTACCACCCATACCCGCTGATGGGAGAAAGGAGCTAAAATATGGACTTCAATACCCGCCCGATCAATATTCGCATGGGCAAGATCGTCATTGACGGCATCGAGGTTGCGGACTCCGTTTCCGCGACCGGAACCTTCACCCCGGACACCTGGAGCGGCAAGCAGCTCGGTGATTATTCCAACAGCACCCGCTGGCTGGGCTACAACATCACCGTGTCCCTGTCTGAGCACCGCTCTACGCCCTGGATTAAGGACATGATTAAGAAGTACCAGGCCACCCACAAGACCCCGGAGCTGACTATCCAGGGCATCATGAATGACCCGGACTCCGACTTTTTCGACAAGTGCCAGAACGATGTTTGCACCTTCGTCGGTTGTGTGCCGACCGGCGCAATGCCCCTCACCGCTCTGGACAGCGGCGGCGACGTCGTTACCGACAACCTGACTTTTAACGCACGCGACTTCCTGTAAGGCCGCGACAGTGGTGAAAATGGGCTGTTTTCATCACTGAGATTCTGAATACACCATCAAAGCCCGCTCTTTTGACCGCATCTGTGGAAAAGAGCAGGCTTTTCTTTTTATGGAGGATTTTACTATGGCGACCGAAAACAAGAGCCTGAAATACTTTATGCGTCCTGTTCAGCAGGAGATCATCACCTTTACCGGCCCGGAGTCCTTCAAGGACGACGACGGCAACCCCATCAACTTCGAGGCCAAAATCCTGACTCAGCAGGAGATCACCCAGATCAACGAAAACTACCGTCGCCGCAGCCTCGCCACCGACAAGAAGGGCAATCCCCTCGTGAACGGCGGCGAGGTCGTCTGGAAGACCGAGCGCGACAATGCCCGCGCCCTGCGCCATATCGTCGTGAAGTCCCTCCAGTACCCGAAGCTGGACGACCCGGAGCTGATGAAGTTCTACAACTGCGTGGACATCACCGATATGCCGCTGCTGGTGTTCAGCAAACCGGGCGATTATGATTACGTCACTCGGAACGTCATGCAGATTCTCGGCATGATCGACGCCCCGGATGAAGACGATCTGAAAGCCGCAAAAAACTGATCTGCGCGGCGGGCTCGGACGGCTACTGGGCGCACACCCTATGGCAGCGACACGGGCTGCACCCGGAAGAGTACGACGCCATGCCGCGGAAGACGAAACTCTTCTACATCGCTTCTGAGCTTGTTGTTGATGATGAACGCAAGCAGGCGAAGATCGTAGCGGAGGCTCAAAGAAATATGAGGAGGTGAGGACTAAATGGCAAACTTGACCGCAAGATTTCAGCTCATCGACCAGATGAGTCAGAAGATGGCTGACATCGCCAACAACGGCGAGTCCATGCTGAGCAAGTGGGAGTCTGCGGGTGATGCAGCAAGCGCGGCCCTGGACGGCATTTCGTCCTCGGCTTCCAATGTAGCTGCTGCCGCTGATGGCGTTGCTTCCTCGATCGGCAGCATCGAAGGGGCGGTCAGCGGCGCGGGCTCTGCGGCAGACGAGCTCGCGGAGTCCCTCGATCGGTACGGTGCGGCAGCAGACGAGGCCGCGGAGAAGGCCGACTACTGGACGAACGCCGTCGGTGGCTATGACAAGGCAATGCTGGAGGCGTCTTATTCCACCAAAGAGCTGGTGGACATGGGGCTGAAATCCACCGCTGCCCTGAACGACCTAAACGACATGATGGCTCTCTGCGAGAAGTCCTCCGATGAGCTGTCCGAGTCCGTGGAGGCCGCAGCCGGAATTCATAACGATCTGACCGCTGCCGTCAAGAAGACCGGCGATCAGCTCGAAGACCTCATGCAGAACGAAAAGGTTTCGGCTGAAACCAAAAAGGAGCTGGAGGAGGCCAGCACCGCAGCAGCAGACGCCCTCAAAGAGCTTGCAAAAGCCCAGAGCGACGCCGATGCTGCGATGCAGAATTACCAGGCTGTTTTGTCGTCCGGCACGGAAGACCTCGACAAGCTGGAGGCTGCGGCTGAACAGGCAGGCCATGCAGCGGAGACCCTGGCGGAAGCCAACGGTAAGGCCAGCGACGCAACCGACACGCTGTCTAAGGCTACCCAAAAGGCCAGCGACGAGGCCGAAGACGCCGGAAAGACTGGTGCTGATGCTGTCGAAACGATCGCTCAGGCCCTCACTACGGCGGGCATCACGGCCACAATCAAGGAGATCACATCCTCGGTTTACGAGCTGACCGACAGTTACAGCAACGCCGAGAAGATCGTCGTCAACGCCACCGGTGCGACGGGCGAGGCGTTGGACAGCTTGGGCGCGAGTATGCTGAAAGCCTACTCTGGCAACGACGACGCCCTTGACAGCGTGGCCGGTGCCGTCGGCGAGATCAACACCCGCCTAGGCTACACCGGCGATACGCTTTCTGAGGTTACGGGCCAGTTCCTAGACTTCGCGGACATTACCGGCCAGGATGTCGTTGGTTCCGTTCAGCTTGTTACCAAGGTGATGAACAAATGGAACGTGGACGCATCCAAGCTGCCGAATGTTCTCGACGATCTGGCCTATGCCGGACAAATTTCTGGCTTGTCCGTTACCACTCTGAGCAATACCCTGATTACGGGCGCATCGTCCTTGCAGGAGCTGGGTCTGTCGCTGGAGAACGCGATCGGCCTGCTGGCTCAGATGGAGCTCTACGGCGTCGAGGGGACCTCTACAATCACCGCCATGCGCACTGCTGTCAAGAAGTTTGCTTCTGATGGCCTGGATGCACAGACGGCTTTGCAGAACACAATAACCGAGATCGCCAACATGAAGGACAGCTCCGAGGCGACCACGGAGGCCGTTGAGATTTTCGGCAGCAAAGTGGGCGTTGACTTTGCGCGGGCTATCCGCGACGGCGCAATCACGACCGACACCCTGACGGGATCTCTGGACGCTGCCGTGGGCACGCTGGAGAAAACCGCTGAGGCTGGCGAGAGTCTGAGCGAGAAGTGGGAGAAGTCCAACAACAAAATGAATGTTGCCTTCACTCAAGTTCTGGAGCCTGCTATCCATGATACGTCGGCTGAGCTGGCCGACCTCTGGGGACAGGTTGGGGACTTCCTCACTGAGCACCCGAACGTCGTGAAGGCCCTGACCGCGATCGGCACCGGCCTGGGCACGGTGGCCGTTGGCGTGGCCGGTCTGTCCGCGGCGATGTCTGCCGCAAAGGTGATTCAAGCCGGGTTCTTCGCTCCGCTGGTTCCGTATCTGCCGGTGCTGCTCGGCGTGGCGGCTGGCGTCACGGCGATAACTGCTGCCGTCACCATGCTGGGCAACAAGTACGAGGACACCTACAAGGAAACGCAGTCCATGACCGCCGTAACTGCTGAGCAGCAGAAAGAGCTGGAATCGCTGGAGGAACAGTACCAGATCGCCTGCGATACCTACGGCGACACGTCCGATCAGGCGTCCTCTTTGAAGTACCGCATCGACACCCTGTCTGAGTCTCTGAACAGCAACGGGCAGTCCGTCGGTGATCTCATTTCTGAGTGCGACAACCTGATCGACAAGCACAACTCCCTGATGGACGAGCTGGACAACAACACGGAGTCTGTGCATAAGAACAAGCTGGAAAACCTCGCGCTGATCGCCCGCCTGTCTGAGCTGGCAAGCTCTACCGGGGAGGCGGCAGGGAAGCAGCAGGAAATGCAGGCCATTCTCGACGAGCTGAACGGTAGCATCGACGGCCTGAACATGACCTACGAAGACCTGACCGAAAACCAGGACAAGAGCCTCGCCTACATCAAGCAGATGGCTCAGGAACAGGCAAAGCAGGAAGCCTACAACGAGAAGTACCAGGAGTACGTCGATCTCATTAAGCAGCAGGCTCAGGAGCAGGGGGAGCTCGCAAAGGTTCAGGATGAAGTCACAGCCGCCCAGCAGCGGGCCAACGATGCGCAGAAGGTCTACCAGGACTACATCGCCGATCTCTACGCACAAGACCCGACCGGGATGTCTACGATCTCTGCACAGTGGTCGGAGCAGGCGGCCAACGCCGACGCTGCTGCTGATGCTTTGCAAGAGGTTCTGGACAAACAGGCCAAGTTACAGGATGCCTACGACGAAACCGGCAAGAAGATCGAGGAGATCGAGGAGGGCTACACCGCCGCCGCTGATGCTGCGAAGGCCGCCGCAGAGGAAGGCGCTACCTATGGCGAGGCCATTTCCCAGGCGTACAGCGATGTGCGTTCTGATGTGGAAAAGCTCTGTCAGGCATACGACGACGCATACCAGGCGGCAAAGGATAGCTTCGAGGGCCAGTTCGATCTCTTCGATCAGGCGTCCACGAAGTCGAGCGACTACCTGAACGCGAGCGTTTCCAACGCACAGGCAGCTCTCGACTCGCAGCTCAACTACTGGAACACCTACACCGCCAACATTGAAACGCTGAAAGCCACCTCCGCGGACGATCTGGGCATCACCGAGGAGAACTACAAGGCTCTGATGTCCTACGTCCAGGACGGCAGCGAACAGGCCGCTGGTCTTGCCGCAAGCATGGTCAAGTCGATCAACAGCGGCAACAAGGACGCTGTGGCAAAGCTGGCCGACACCCTGGCCGACGTCACCGCCAAGCAGGATGCGGCGGCTCAGGCAACCGCCGACTGGGTAACGGACTACGAGAACCAGCTCGACGACTTCCAGAAGAAAATGGAAGGCACGGTGGACTCTCTCAACCTCTCCGACGAGGCAGGGAAGGCCGCGAAGGACACCATTGCCGAGTATGTCCAGAAGCTCAAAGACGGCAAGAAGGACGCCGTAGCCGCCGCAAAGGACGTGGCCGCATCTGTGGCTCTGGCCTTGCAGAACGGCTCTACGCCCTCTGTTACCACGTCTACCACAACGACTGTTCCCGGCCATGCTGGAGGCACGACGGACGCTGAAGATGTGTTCGTGGCCGGTGAGAATGGCCCGGAGCTGATCGTCGGCAAGCAGGGGAGCACCGTCTTCCCGACCGAGGAAACAGACAAAATCGTCGATGCTTTGAATGGCATGGAGCCTGCATCCGATACATCAAATGAGAAAAAATTTGACCAGTTTTTGCAGGCGCTCACGGGTGTTACTGTTGATGCTCCTGAACCTGGCCCGGGCGAATCGCTCTTCGATTCCGTGCTGGGCAAGGTTGCAGACATCGTGTCTGGCAAGAACTCCGATCTGGAGGCAATTAACGCCGCCTACACTGGCCTTCCTGGAGTATCGACGGTCGCGCTTCCGGCCTCCAATGCCCCCGTTGCTGCCGAGGCTGCACCGCTGAATGTTCAGCCGAATGCCCAGCCAGCGGCCCAGGAAAGCACAGACGCTACGAAAGAGATCAACAAGAGAGTCATCCTGGAGATCGTCGGCAATGGCTCTGTGGTCGTTTCTGGTGGCTCTGGCGGTGGCATGTCCGAGAAGGCTGTACTTGAACTGCTCACGAACAACATCAAGCCTGTTCTGATGGGCGTTATCAAGGATGAAATCTTCGAGGAGGGCCAACTGTCCTATGACTATTAACTACCAAATTTGGCTCACCTGGAACGCGGAGAAAGAGAAGATGCGGCTGCCCGTGCTGCCTGAGAAGTTCGACGTCAAGAACGGCAGCAACAACCGCTCTGTTGATCTCACCGGCCTGGGTGAAGTCACGATCATGCAGAGCCGTCCTGCTTTGCAGTTCAGTTTTTCCAGTTTCTTTCCGGCGCACGGCTTTCCGGGCATGAAGTCCCTGATCGCCGTTCCGCCGATTCTGTATGTCCGTATGATCGAGCGGTGGAAGAAGAGCCGCGTTCCGATACACTTCATCTGCACCGGAATGTATATCAACCTTTACTGTACGATCGAGAGCTTCAACTACCGTGAGGATGGCGGCGACGTCGGAACCTATCACTACGACATCACACTGAAAGAGTATCAGGAGGTGTCGCTGAAAACGGTAACGATCGACTCGTCCCTGGTGGCTACCGTGCAGGACACCGTGGCCCGTGTTGACAGCACGTCCACCCCGAAGACCTACACCGTCAAGAAAGGCGACTGCCTGTACAACATCGCAAAATCCCTCTACGGGGACGGCTCCAAGTATTCTAGTATCTACGCCGCCAACAAGTCGCTGATCGGCAGCAATCCGAATCTTATTAAACCTGGACAGGTTTTGCAGATTCCGTAAGGAGGACTGTGCATGGCGAAAATTCAGTTGCTCGTCGTCAAGGACAAGAAGACGATCGACATGACGAACCTTGTGCAGTCCGTCCGATGGAGTGGTCGCAAGGGCAGCTCTGCCCGCACCATCACCGTGACGATGATCGACGACGACGGCTATCGTCACGCCCGCAGCGGCATCGATGTTGCGGATGGAAACCAGTGCGTTTTCCTGGTCGATGGCAAGGAACGGTTCAGAGGCATCCTCATGAACCAGAACCAGGGCGACAAGAAGCAGCTCAAATTCAAGGCATACGACAACGGCATCTACCTCGCCAACAACAAGGATACTTTCGTCTACAAGAACAAGACCGCCGATCAGGTATTCTCCGACGTGTGCTCCCGTTTTGGCATCCCCACAGGAGAGGTCGCAAAGTGTTCCTACAAAATCCCTGAGCTTACGAAGAGCAAGACCACCGGCCAGGATGCAGTGCTGGACGCTCTCGGACTTGACTACAAGGCGACCGGCACCCGGCACTTTATCAGCAGCGACAAGGGAAAACTGAGCCTTCTTCAGCGGAAAGATCAGGTCATTTCCTTCGTCGTGGACGGCGACGCCAACCTGTATGGCTATTCCTACACAAAAAGCATTGAGTCCATCAAAACCCGCGTGAGGATGATCTCGAAAGAGGGAACCACCCTCGCGGAGAAGAGTAATTCCGCCCTGGAGCAAAAGATCGGCATTTTCCAGGAAATCCAGCAGCCAGACGAATCCCTCACGAAAGCCCAGGTCAAAGACCTGGTGGGGAGCGTTCTCGACACCCTGGACGACCCGGAGGAAACGCTGACGCTCAACATCCTGGGCGACCCGGACGTTATATCCGGCAAGGCGATTCTGGTAAAGATTCCGCATCTGGGCATAAGCCGTGCCTATTATGTGGACAGCGACGACCACGCGTTTGAGGACAATATGCATACCATGAGCCTGACGCTGACAACGGCAGCAGAGATCAAGAAGGAGGGTTGATCTGAGTGGAGGCAAACAGCTTGAAAGAGCTTTTTCAGGGCTTGATACCGCCCGGAAGTGCAATCCTGCAAGGAACCGTCACGAAGGACGACCCGCTGGAGATCACCGCCGCCAATGACAGCAAACTCGTGATCTCAGGCGAACAGCTAATAGTACCTTGGCACCTTACCGACTACACCACCCATGCAGACTATACGATGGGAGACAAGGGCGAGCTACGGGATGAAACCTACACGAAGGTTGATGGCGAGCACCAGCACGTTGATTCGCGTGGCGGTGACACCTCAAAGGTCAAGCACAAACACTACGTTGAAAAACTCAACGCCTACAAAATGACTTTGAAGGTTTATAACCATCTGCAAAAAGACGACCTGGTTTATCTGCTTTCCATCAACAATGGAAAGCTGTACTACGTCCTCGATCGAGTGGCGGGCCAGGTGGCCGGAAAGGACATCTGAAATGGCCGTTTATATCCCAATCAATATCGCGGATGTCCAGGATGCACAGGAAATGCCGTCCAGGACGTACCGTCTTGATCTTGACGCGGGGCGAATCGTCGGCTTCGTGGATAACCTCGAAGCGGTGCAGCAGGCTATCCGAAAGGCCATAATCACCCCGCGTTTTAAGTGCCTGATCTACGATAAACAGTACGGCTCTGAGATCGAAGACGCCGTTATTGCGAAGGATGCAAGCCGCGAGTATGCGCAATCCGTCATTGAGGGATTCGTAAAAGATGCTCTCGCGCCGGACAGCCGCATCCTAGAATGTCACGACTTCGACATCTCGTTCGGCAAAGATCAGGCGCAGATCGTGTTTACGGCTGACACCATCTATGGAGAAATCGAAGTGGAGGAGGTGATCTAATGTTTGAAGAAATGACCTATGAGAAGATTCTGCAAGACGTCTTGGATAATGCGCCGGACGGCATCGACACCCGGCAGGGTTCGATCTTCTATGATGCAGTCGCGGGCCCGTGCCTCAAAATTGCAAAGCTGTATACCGACATCGGCATTGCAAGAAAGATGGCTTCGATCGCCACCGCTACCGGTGATGATCTGGACGACAAGGCGGACGAGTACGGCGTGACCCGCCATGCTGCGACCCCTGCGAAGTACAGGTTTTCGTTTGAGGGTACGACCCCGGACACCGGGACGCGCTTCTATAACGACGGCCGCTACTTCCTGCTGCGCTACAACACACTGGAAGGCGAGTATTATCTGGAAGCAGAAGTTCCAGGTGAAGCTGGCAATGTAGTTTATGCCGGCACGGCCGCAATCCCGGTAAACGAAATCGAAGGTCTGAAAAATGCCAAGTTCGGCGAGATTTACGAGAACGGCACCGACCGCGAGAAGGACGAAAGCCTGCGCACCCGCGTTCGGGAAAAGATCGCGGGCCCTGCTGAGAACGGTAATAAACAGCATTACAAGACCTGGTGCGAGTCCATCGATGGCATCGGTCATGCTCGTATCTACCCACTGTGGAACGGCCCGAACACCGTGAAGGCTGTCCTGATCGACTCTTCCGGGCGCGCCTGCTCCAGCGCAAAGATCGCGGAGGTGCAGAAGTACATCGACCCTGCCACCAACGGCTACACGGCCACGGTGGACGGCTACACCTATACCGTAGGCGATGGCCTGGGCGAAGGCGTCGCTAACCTCGGTGCGCACTTCACCGCTGTGTCTGCCCGTGAGATCAAGATCGACGTGTCATTTACTGCCGATCTTGCCAGCGGCTTCACACCGCAGGAGGTGAGATCGCAGGCTCAGGAGGCGATCGCAGCATACCTGAAAGACCTGACACTGACGACGGCAGCAGCGGACGACGTGGTTATTCGTGCCGCCCGCATCGGCGCGATCATCATCGAGCTGGACAGCGTGCTCGATTACAAAGACCTGACGCTGAACGGGGGCACGGAAAACATCAAGCCCGGTGCTGACTTTATCCCTGTTGCCGGGGAGGTGACGGTCGCCACATGAAGAAATTCTACAACCGGCAGTTTGCCAGCAACTACGAGGAGCTGATCTCCTACTACCCGCGGTATTATCGTGAGGTTTGGGAAATGGTAGCTATCCTCAAAGCGAACGGAAGGCTGCTGGATGATGCGCAGGATGCTATTGAGAACATCTACAAGAATGGCTTTATCGACTCGATGGACGAGGCGGCCATTGCTGAATTGGAACGCTTTCTTTATATCAGAGCGCGAAGCCAGCGCACGTTGGAAGAACGGCGCAGGCTCATTAAATCCTATATCATTGGATTTGGAAAAATTTCTGCGACGCTTCTGTCTGATATGCTTCAAGCCTATACTGGATCGCCGTCTATTATAAAGCTCGAACCGTTTGACGATCAGCGCAACAACAAACTTTACATCTCCACATCGCCCCAAAACGATTTTTTCTTTTTTGCAAGTGACGTTCTCGACATTCTGTCAAAAAAGGTCCCGGCACATATCCCTTTTTCCATTGCATTTACCTATCAGCCCGAAGCTCCGCCTGCATACATTGCCGTCGCTCAGCTCGGCACGGCTATGTCCTGCACCATCCGGCTGCCTGGCGTAATCAAGCCGCGAGCTGTTGGAGCCACGGCATACACTGCCGGTGCCGCCGCTTCGGCAAGGATGATGGCGGAAGTCGAAATCCCCGGAATCATCACCCCGAAATCCGTTTCCGCGCAAGCCTATGCCGCAGGCAGACTTGCACACACACATGAAACCGTAACTATTACGATTGGAGGACAGACAACGTGAGTTGGGAAAAATCCAGTTACACGAAAGCCGGTGCCGCCCTGCTGTCGGAATCTCTCTCCGGCGGCGCACTGACCATCACCCGCGCCGTGAGCGGCACCGGCTCTGTTGACACCGACTTGTCGGCAGAAACCGCAGTCAGCGGCAACACGCACGAGCTGTCCTTGCTGGGCATCGAAACCGTCACAGACGACGGCAAAACCGCCCGTAAGGTCAGCATTCAGGTCACCGGTGCAGCAGACACCTACGTTATGCACCAGATCGGCGTTTTCGGTGTCTTGAATGACGGCGCCGAAACACTCCTGTTCCTGATGCAGGACGAGCGCGGCATTGAAGTCCCTGCCGCAAGCACAAACTCCGAGTTTTCGTTTGAAATCGCCGTTCTGCTGGCCGTTTCGGCAGAAGCCAACTTGTCCATCACCGTTGACCCTCAGGTGCAGACGTTGATGAAGCTGGTCAAGGCGGAAATTGAGAAGCACAACGCAGCCGCTGATGCCCATGCAGCGACCATCACGGCAGCGGTCAGCGCTGCCGTGAAGAACCTGTCTGAATCCGGGGAAATCCTGAACGAAGAACAGGTCAAGGCCCTTATCAAGGAGCAGGTGGACGGCGGTACGGGCGGCGGCTACTATGGCTCCTACGAACTCACTCTTGCAGCGGACGGGTGGAAGCCCGCCCGCAGCGAGGATGATTACGAAAATGCCGGTGGTATGGATTACTACCAGTGTATCTATGATGCAGAACTGTCGGACAGCACCAGTGAGCTTGTACCCGTTGGCGTTGTATCTCCCGGCAGTTTCTATACTACGACCAAAGCGGGTGTCCTGAACGGGTGCGAAACGCATGATGGTTTCATCAGATTCTTTTCTCAGCGCATCCCGAAAGCAGACATTCAGACGACCGTAACCCTGTTCGGGAAAGGAGGTGGTTCGGGTGAAACCGGTAGCGTAAGCATCGGTCAGGGCTTGAAGCGTGACGCGAGCGGCGCTATTGCCGTCCGCATTGGCGAAGGCCTTGACTTTGACAGCGCAAACGCGCTGACTGTCCGCAAAGAAACCGTTATGACGAGCGAAGACCTGCTGAACGAGGAAGAAACGCAGCAGGAAATCGTTGATATGCTGAAATAATTTTAGGAGGACACTACTATGTCTAAGCAGATTTCTACCAAGACCACCATCCGCAACCTGACCGCAGAGATCAAGAAGACTTTCGTCAAGAAGGACGCTTTCACCCCGGTCGAGGCCGCTGCCAACGCCGCCATTAAGGCCCTGAAGGTGACCGGTAACACCGTCAACTTCTACTCCAACACCGGCATGACCGGCGCAGCTGCTTTCTCCATTGACTTCCCGACCGAGATGTTCCTCGACCAGACCAAGACCGCGTTCGTCGGCAAGTTCAAGTTCTCCGACACCACCTATCCCGGCGCCACCGACCCCAAGCTGGACGGCAAGCCGGTCATGGTTCTGGCCGTCAAGGGTGAGAACCCCGACAGCTGCACCTACTCTTTCCTGAACATGGCTGCTCTGGTCGATACCTATAAGGCCAAGGCCACTGGCAAGGATGCATCCACCACCGTTACCATCGCTGGTTATGAGGTGGATGTCAAGGTTAACGTTTCCGCTGCTGCCGGCAACGCCCTGGTTCTGAAGGACGATGGTCTGTATGTTCCCACCCCTGAGGAAGTGGACATCTCCGGCAAGGCCGATAAGGTCACCGGTGCCACCACCGGCAACTTTGCTGCGCTGGATGGCGAGGGCAATCTGACCGACAGCGGCAAGAAGCCTGCGGACTTCGTGGGCGCCGAGGCTGGCAAGCGCCTGATGAGCGATGCCGAGGGCGAAAAGCTGGCCGGTGTCTCTGAGGGCGCAACCAAGACTGCCGCCAGCTCCACCAACGGCAATGTGAACATCGACGGCAAGGAAGTCGTCGTGTACGCCGAGCCGGAGAATGTTCTGCACGACGAGGACGTGGAGGACTTCTCCGCAGAGGAGATCGCCGCTCTGCTGGCTGACTAAGACATGAGGAGGTAAGCTCTATGGCAAAAGCGAAGATCAAAACGCTTTTGGGCACAGGGCTTGCCGCGCTTTGCAGCCACATCAAGCAGTGCGACACCGCACTCGGAGACCTTTCCGAAGCAACTGCAAACGGATTCGAGGAAACTGATGACATCCTGCACGAAAAGCAGGATGTCACGGCTGCGGTGTCTTTTACGATTCCGGTCGATGGCTGGGGCGAAGATGATTCTTTCCCCGGCTATTTTTATTGTGACATCCCTATTGCGGGCCTGTTGGCTACCGACATTGTGGATGTTACGGTACTGCCGAAATTTTACGATGTGGCGGGTGCGGTGGGCTTTATTGCGACCGAAAGCCTCGAAGGAAAGCTGCGGCTGAGGGCCGCCAAAGCTCCGACCGAGAAAATTTCTGCACAGTATCACATTACAAGCACCGTGAAATACACGGATGCACAGGAAGGGGGAACCTAAATGGCATACGGTCCTTTTAACGCAGGCCCCGGCAAGGCGCCGGATGAAGATGTTGTCCGCACTGACCAGATCGGTGTGCCGGGCGGCATTGCCACGCTGGATGCAGACGGCCACCTGACCGAGAGCCAGCGGTGGGATTTGGACGGCTACAAAAAGGCCGAGACCGACCAGCGCATCAGCGCGGCGGTGGATGCCCACAACAACGCGGAGAACGCCCACAGCGACATCCGCGCCAGTGTGGCAGCCATGAACGCCAGCATCAAGGCCATTGAGCTGAAGTTCGGCACGAATGTCACGAAAAATCCGTTCTCTGCCACGTTCGGCAGTCTGGACGGCCTGACCGTGACCGGTGCGTGGAACGCCGAACAGGCGAGGGTGGAGTTCTGATGGCTGAACAACCGTTCAAAGTTGGGCGTAATGCAAAAGAGCTCCTGCGCTACACACTGCGGGCAACGCGCACCGTGTCCGACGATATAAGCCGGAGCGATGCGCGGGCGGTCTTTCAAAAAGCGGCGGCCCTTGAAGATGTCAAGGACATTCAGAGAGTGTGCGAAACTGCCGTTCATGCCCTCGATACGAGAAACCGGGAAGGCTTTACCAAAAGCACCTACCGGCTTTATGGAGAGGGCATTCGCATGACTGCCCGGCAAATCCTGCTGGATGCCTACGCAGCAAACAACGTCAATTTCCAGACCGACTATGACAAGCGCCTTGAGAAGATCGGTGACGTCATTGATGGCTGCTCTTTGATGCTGCAATATCTGCAACTTTGCACAGAAGACGGCATTATCAGCGTGAAGAAATCCGGAATCTGGACGAAAAAGGTAACGGACGTGAAATACCCGGCTATGAAGTGGCTGACGTCGGAACGCGAACGTGCCGAGTCCCTCCGGCAGGCGGAAGAAAAGAAACGGCTTTACATGCTTGTAAAAGCCCTGAGGGCCGCCCTCGCACCGCCTGACCCGGAAGAAGAAAAAGCAAGCGGCTGACCGCTTTGCATAGGGGTATAGCTTATTTTCTGACGCTGCCGTCTGGTGGCTGCGCTCTCCGAACACCAACAACACCAACAACGTCTGGAACGTCAATTCGGATGGCTCCAACAACAACAACTGGTGCAGCAACTCCTATGGTGTTCGCCCCGCTCTGATGGAACCGTGAAACGAGTAAGCCCGGCTGAAAGTAGTGCGCCCATCAAAGGAGGCTATATCCCGTCGCTTGCCGATGCAGGCAAGTGATAAATACATCCCGCTGAGGCGGGCCATCCCTGCCGGATGCAGCCCACTACCGTAACGCGAACCAGCGGAGGGTCATTTTGACATACGAAGAACTGTGCAGCTTTGAGGTACTTTACAAAGCCTACCTTGAAGCCCGGAAGGGAAAGCACAGTAAAAGCAAAACAATCGAGTACGAAGCGCAGGCGCTGGCCTGCACGGAAAAGCTGTCCCGCAAGCTGGCCGTGCGCGATGTACGCCAGCCGGGCGGCGATATCCGGCAGCAGATATGCTATGTGCCAAGTAAGTTTGAGGTCTTTGCCGTCTACGAGCCGAAGCGCCGCATGGTACACGCCCCGGCGTTTGTGGACAAGGTGGTGCTGCACGCGCTGGTCGATAACATCCTGTATGATGCTCTGACAAAGAGCTTTATCCGGGACAGCCACGCAAGCCAGACCGGCAAAGGCACAGACGACGGTCTGATGCGCCTGAAAACTCACATGGTGGACTATTACCGCCGTGAGGGCCACGGCGCGGACGGCTGGGTGCTGAAAGGCGACGTGCGGCATTTCTTCGCCAGCATCGACCACCGGAAGCTAAAACGCAAGCTCAAAGCCGTGCTGGACAAGCGCGGCGTTGACCCGCGTGTCTATGAGCTGCTTTGCATCTACATCGACGTGATGGAGGACGGCTTGCCGCTGGGCTACCAGACGAGCCAGCTCTTTGCGCTGATGTTTTTGGATGAGTTCGACCACATCATCAAAGAGAAGTACCGCATCAAATACTATGGCCGATACATGGATGATTTCTATATCATCTGTTCGGACAAGAAGAAATTGCAGTGCATTCTCCGGGATGTTCGGGCGCTCATGGACAGTTACGGCCTTGAGCTGAACCAGAAAACCGCCATTTTCCCGCTGCGGAACGGTATTGATTTTCTGGGATTCCATAGCTACCTGACCGACACCGGCGCGGTCATCCAAAAGCTGCGCCGGGATAGCTCTAAGCGGATGAAGAACAAGATCAAGTATTGGGAGACGGCATACCCCGCAGGCGAAGTGACCAAGCAGGAAATCCTGCGGAGCTTTGATGCGTGGGATGCCCATGCTGCCCATGGTGAAACCTACTCTTTACGCCGCAAGTACGCTGACCGGCTCGAAAAATTGCTTGACTGTAAAATCCCTATCCATCGAAAAATCAACTCGAACAAACTCGCGCGTGACAGACGGCGGGCGCGGCAATGCCGCTGCATCTACAAGAAGCAGCACAAAGCCCTGTCCCTCTCTGTATCGCAGAACACGCGGCCTGCGGAGATCATGCCGTGGGCCTGAACGAAAACAAGGAGGTAACAATGGCAAACGTAAAACTGGGCACGAAAGCCGTTGGCAGCATTGTCAAAATCAAGGTCAACGGCGCGTCCAAAGATTTTATTGTCGTGCAGCAGGGCAATCCGAATACCAGCACCTATGATTCGAGTTGCGCCGGAACGTGGCTGCTGATGAAGGACATCTACACAACGTCCACGTTCGGCAACAATAACTCCTACAAGGATTCCAGCATCCACACATACCTGAACGGTACGTTCTTCAACCTGATTGACGCGGACATTCGCAACGCTATCAAGCAGGTCAAGATTCCGTATCAGAACGGCACTGGTTCCGGTGGCAGCCTTGCCACCGGCTCCAACGGCCTGAGCACCAAAGTGTTCCTGCTGTCTGGTTATGAGGTTGGCTGGACGACCAGCGACAACGGCTATTTCCCGAAGGACGGCGTGAGGCTGGCATACTTTGGCAACAGCTCCGGCGGTAACAGCAAGCGTATTGCATACAATGGCAGCTCCGCTGCCGTCTGGTGGCTGCGCTCTCCGTACACCGGCAGCACCGGCAACGTCTGGTACGTCAGTTCGGTTGGCTCCAACGGCAGCTACTGGTGTAGCGGCTCCTATGGTGTTCGCCCCGCTTTCATTCTTCCCTCTACACTCGTGGTCTCTGACGACGGCACGGTCAGTGTCAACACTGCACCTACCGTCAGCACGGACGGCGCAGCTCTGGGGCAGAAGAACGCGGCCTTTGCGTGGAAGTACACCGTCAGGGATGCCGACGGCGACACCTTGACCGTCACCGAAAAGCTGGACGGCAAGACCACCAAGACCCGCACCGGCGTTGCCAGCGGCACGGCCCTGACCTTTGAGCAGACGGCCAGCGCTGCCGGATTCCAGAAAATCCTGAACGGCAACCACACCATCACCGTTGAGGTGAGCGACGGCAAGGAAACCGTCAGCACGTCCGCGACCTTTACCAAGGCCGTCCACGCCGCAAGCGTGACGCTGGCTGAACCGTTGGCCGTTGAGGGCGACATTACCGTTGCCGTGCTTCAGGTGACCGGCTCCATCCCCGATGATGCGAAGTTCAAAGCCGAAGTGACCAACAACGCACTCGACAGCTCCCCGGTCTGGCAGGATGCCACGACCGAGGTAAAAAAAGGCGTAAACATCGTCTTTGAGAATAAGACCGCCACGGCTGGCGCTGCATTCAATTTCCGCGTCAGCGTGGAGCGCGGCGAATCCGGCGAGGGCGGCTACATCGAAGCCGTCTCCGGCGCATTCCAGTAAGGAGGACAGTCACCATGATTCAGTGGAAAAAGGACAATCTGCCCACCCGGCAGGAGAAGGAAGCCGCAGCCAAGAAGCAGCAGGAGCACGAACAGTTGCCCGACCGTGTGGCTGAAATGGAAGATGCCCTGTGCGAACAGGACGCGGCCAACGAGAAGCGCTTGACCGACATCGAAACCGCGCTGTGTGAGCTGGACGCAGCGCTGAACAAGGAATAAGGAGGTATCACCATGAACATTATCTGGGCAAACCGCCTGATTGCAGGCACTAAGACTTGGGCAGAGATGCCCGCATCCCGCCGCGTTGGCGTGAAGAAAGTTCTGGCCGAGCGCGTAAACAAGGGCGAGATCACCGCCGAGGATTACAAGCGCATCACCGGTGACGACTATGACGTGGCCTGAGCTGGTCGAGCGGCTGCTGACCCGCCTTGAAGCGCAGGGCGAAAACATGAGCACCGAACGGGCCGAGTTCGGGGTGCTGATGGTGGACTGTGCCATGCGCGGGTGCGGTGCTGATCTGGGCATGAAGGGAGATGGTAGCAATGGCAATTAAAGCCTATTCGTATGCGAAGGACGGGAACAAGGCCCTGAGCAAGAACTTCCACGTCCGGGAGGTAAAAAGCAGATGGGTGATGTAATGAAGAATGGAGTTTGCACCATGGTTGGAGTAATCGGCAGTCTGATTGCAAGTCAATTCGGCGGATGGGATGCGGCACTTTCGACGCTGATCCTGTTCATGGCAGTCGATTACATCACGGGGCTTGTGGTTGCCGGGGTTTTCCACGCCAGCCCGAAGAGCAAAGACGGCGCACTGGAATCCCGCGCCGGGTGGAAAGGGTTGTGCCGCAAAGGTGTAACCCTGCTGATCGTGCTGGTGGCCTGCCACCTCGACACGGTGATGGGGTCTAATTTTATCCGAGATGCTACCGTGATCGCATTCATCGCAAACGAGACGCTGTCCATCATCGAAAATGCTGGCCTGATGGGGGTGCCAATCCCCAAGGCACTGACCGGGGCTATCGAAATCCTGAAACAGAAGTCCGAACAGGACAACATGGAGGAATGAATTAAGGAGCTGTTTTCAATGAGCATCGTAACCTATAAGCGCGGGGACAAAACCGCGCTGACGAAGAATTTTACCAGGGATGAATTTGAATGCCAGTGCAAGAAGTGCGACGCCCAGATGATCGATCTGGAGCTCGTAGACAAGCTCCAGAGCATCCGGGATGTGCTGGGCGTCAAGTTGAAGGTCACGTCCGGGTATCGCTGCATCACGCACAACGCCAAGGTACACGGCAGCTCGCGCAGCAAGCACCTCTATGGGTTTGCTGCCGACTGGCGCACCCTCGATCGGGTCGTGAATCCGGTCGCGCTGGGCATCATCGCGCAGGCGGTGGGCTTCGGCGGCATCGGCATCTACTGGCATTCCGAGGCTGCTATGTGCCACGCGGACACCCGCGCAGGCAAGGCAACCTGGCTCTGTACCTCTCCGGGTGTCTATCCCTCGACGACGTACAATAGCTTCATCCTGCCCACCATCCGGCAGGGGAGCGTCGGCGCAGCGAACAGATCGGCGATCATCCTGCTGCAAAAGCTGCTCAAAATCAAAGAGGATGGAAACTTCGGGCCTGCCACCACGCAGGCCCTTTTGTCTGCCCAGAAGCAGAACGGGCTTGTTGCAGATGGCATCTGCGGCCCTGCTTCCTGGAAAAAACTGTCGGGTGCGGATAAGTACCTGGCAAAACTGTGATTTGAGAGGAGAACGACTATGAACAACATTCTGCGTGAAATCTCTTGGGCCGTCCTGATGGTCTGTCTGCCCATTGCAACTGCCTGCGTGAAGAAGGCCGCGGCCTCGATCGGCGCATCTGCTGAGGAGAACGCCAAAAGCGAAGTGACCTGTCGCCTCGTCCAGGAGATCGCAAACGCGGTGGCCGACGCCGTGGCAGCCATGAACCAGTCCTACGTTGACGATCTGAAAAAGGCCGGCACGTTCAAAGAGGAGGAGCAGGCCCAGGCGTTGAGCCGTGCGATCTCGGTAGCGATTAAGAGCCTGAGCAAAGATGCTCTGGACTACATCAAGGAGATCAGCGGCGGCGATACCGTGGGCTATCTGACGACCCGCATCCAGGCCCAGATCAGCCGCAACAAGGGCGTCAGCAAGTAATGTCTGCGTGACGCCACGAAAACATGAAGGAGCTTCGATATGACGGATGAAGAAGTACCCCGTGAGGTAGCAACCCGTGGATAACCATTTTCGTGGCGCAACGAAAATGGTCTGCTGCTGGAAAACGCGCGGTGCGCGTTATTCGCGCGATTTACAAAAATTCAGCGAAAAAGTCAGCGTAAACCGCGAATAAGCAAAAATAAGCAAGGCCCTCCCTGATCGCAATGGTCTGGGGAGGGCCTTATTTTGTTTTCCACATTTTGCACATAGCTTTCAACTGTGGACTTGGAATTTGAGTGCTGAAAGCAAAAACCGGCGGGCCGTTGAAAGCCTGCCGGTCTGATCTCATTTGCGCTTTTTCTCGCCGATGGTTTTTGCTATGTCGTTCCGCTTCTCCAAAATTTTGTCGTACCGATCGTGGTCGATGCTGTCAAACGTGATCTCGTGGGACAGCAGAACTAGATCGGAGGAAACGGAGTAGTCTGCACTGTGGGTGGGCTTTGATGCGTCCTCAGAGTCCACATACTCCATCTTCTCTTTGAGCTCGTCCAGCCTGTCCAGAGCGTCGTGTGCCGACTGGTTGTTGTCCAGGTAGTCGTCCGCGGCTTCGATCGCGCTCTTGCCAACGGAAACAGCCTGACCGCTGCATTTCGTCTTTTTGCCGCACGAGCACAGCAGCAAGCAGGCTGCCAAAAGTACAGCAAGCGTGGAAAGAAATTTTTTCATGACTCAGCATCCTTCCTTCAATCTGGTTCATTTTCGTTCTGGAAGACCTTCCCTGTGCCAGTGACGGTCTGTACCGTACAGCCCAAAGCGGAAACAATTTTGATGTAGTCCGAATATGTGAATGTGTCCCGGTAAAGCCTGTTGCTCAAGCTCCGCGGCGTGCATCCGAGCTTTCCAGCCAGCTCTCGGACGGTCGTTCCTGTTTCGACCATGATCTGCTTGATGATTTTCGCTGCTGACATCTGGAGTCCCCCTTTTCCACATCCTAGTATAATTGATTTTGTCTCGCCTGTCAAGATAAAATCCGCTCAAAAGAGAAAAATAAATTGACACCCGGCATATACAGGAGTATAATATTGTTAGGAACAATACACTAACCACATCAAATGCCAGGAGGAAATACTATGAAATTTGACAATGTGTGCGTCGAGCATTTCGTGGAGGTCACTCACACCTTCCGTCAGGGCGACAAGATCGGAACGCGGAGCGTCAGCAAAGAGGACGTCCCGGCGTACTCTGCATACGCGAAGGCTCACAAACCGGAGATCATGGAGTACCTGCTCAAAAAGGAAAAGCAGGCCGAAGAGGACGCACAGAAGGCGCGGGAACGGCAGGCGAAGATCGAGGCGATCGAGGGCCTGAAAGAGCTGGAGGCAGCGAACGAAGCTCTGCTGAACTACCGAGAGGCGTTCAACCAGGCCATTGAAAGTGGTGATGCAATTTTTCCGAGCAAGCCTTCTGTTACCCCTGAAGGCATTGAAGCCCTGCGGAAGAAATACCCCCGCGCCGCAGCATACCGCAAGGCTGAAGCCGGTTCGCTTGCTGCCAATTATGCTCAGGCAAGCGCATACAAGAAGGCTCTGGAGCGCATCATCAATGGTGATGACTACGAGAAGGCCCTTGCAGATGCAGACGCTGAATGGAAAGCGTATCTTGACGAGCACATCTGGGACTAAATGCTTCCCGCTTGACAGCTGCTTCCTGCTGCGGTAAAATGAAATGCAGGAAACGCTCTCTTGGACAAAGAGGCCCCGACGTCCGAAACCTTACGCTGAGCGCAGGGCCTCGACGCTGGGGCCTCTTTTTTGAGCTGTGGCATTCACATGGCATTACGGCACCCGTCAAAGAGGGAGAACAGGAAGAATACGAGGAAATAACAACGTGAAACCGCACCTCAAAAACTCCAAAAAGAGCAGGAAATGCCCTGCTTCAATCGAGCTCGAATAATTGATGAATTGTTAAAAGTCCCAGGAAAGAAACGAAAAAACGTAGCTTTCCTGGGGCTTTGTTTTTTGGTGGAAAATGGCAGAATCCGATAATGAACCGGATTCTGATTTTGGTGTTCATCGGGGAGAATTGATCTCGTTTGGAATCGCACAGCAGGGCAATCGGCTTCTGTGTGTGGCGGTACTGTAACGATTCATAAAACAGCTGCCTGCCTGACCCCACAAACCGGCATCCTTTGCGTGGTCTTTGCATATACTGGAAATCAGAACAATGCAAAGACGCACAAAGAGGAGGATGCTGCCTATGCTGGAACAACTTCGACCGATGCAAAACGAACACACCCTGCTGTCACCGCGCATCCCGCGGGATACGGAACACGAGCGCTACCACCCGGAACTGGAAGAGGAGCTGAAGGAATGCCTGTTCTGCCTCAAGCGCAACGAAATGATGTTTGATCTGGAGGTGGACACCGACCTGATCGAGCAGCGCATTTATGAGCGGCAGGCACTGCTGTGCCGCTACCGGTACTTACTGGCCCGTGCACGGGAGCTGGGGCTGCACACCGTGCTGACGAAATATCAGCCGCAGATATGACGGGGCGATTTATCGGAACAAAAATCTTGACAGAAGGCGTCGGATGTGTTATCCTAGTCCAAGATAAATGCATGGTGGGGCAGTCCCCCGGCATGAGGAAATTTTGAGAGTTAGAGAGGTTTCTACTATGGAACGTATTAAGACGATTGCTACTCGTGACCTGACCAAGAGCGTGAAGACCGGCGGCTGCGGCGAGTGCCAGACTTCCTGCCAGTCCGCTTGCAAGACCTCCTGCGGCGTGGCTAACCAGCAGTGCGAGAACAGCAACAAGTAATTTTTGCAAACCCTATGCCGCCTTTGCCGGGCGGCATTTTTTTGTGTAATCTGAAATGGAGTGTAAAATGGTACATCAGTATCAATTGAACGGTTATAACATCGTGCTGGACACCTGCAGCGGTTCGGTGCATGTGGTGGATGACGTGGCCTATGACGTCATTGCCATGTATCAGGATCACACTGCCGACGAGATCGTCTCGGCTATGATGGACAAATACGGCAGCCGCCCGGACGTCACCGAAGAGGATCTGCGCCAGTGCATCGACGACGTGACCAGCCTGAAGGAAGCCGGCAAGCTGTGGAGCCCGGATGTCTACGAAAACATGGCGTTCGACTTCAAGAACCGCAGCACCGTGGTCAAGGCGCTGTGCCTGCATGTGGCGCACACCTGCAACCTGAGCTGCTCCTACTGCTTTGCCTCCCAGGGCCGCTACCACGGCGACCGCGCCCTTATGAGCTTCGAGGTGGGCAAGCGCGCCATGGATTTCCTGATCGAGAACAGCGGCACCCGCCGCAATCTGGAAGTGGACTTCTTCGGCGGCGAACCTCTGATGAACTTTGACATGGTCAAAAAGCTGGTGGCCTACTGCCGTGAGCAGGAGAAGATCCACAACAAGAACTTCCGCTTTACCATGACCACCAACGGTGTGCTGATCGACGACGATGTCATCGACTTCTGCAATAAGGAGTGCCACAACGTGGTGCTGAGCCTGGATGGCCGCAAGGAAGTGAACGACCGCTTCCGCAAGGACTATGCCGGCCGCGGCAGTTACGACACCATCGTGCCCAAGTTCCAGGAGTTCGTGAAGAAGCGCGGCGACAAGAACTACTACATGCGCGGCACCTACACCCACTACAACACCGACTTTACCAACGACATCTTCCACATGGCGGACCTCGGCTTTACCGAGCTGAGCATGGAGCCGGTGGTGTCCAAGCCCGGTGACCCCAGCGCCCTGACCGCAGAAGATCTGCCCATCCTGAAGGAGCAGTACGAGATCCTGGCCAAGGAGATGATCAAGCGCGACCGCGAGGGCCGTGGCTTTACCTTCTACCACTACATGATCGACCTGACCGGCGGCCCCTGCATCTACAAGCGCATTTCGGGCTGCGGTTCCGGCACCGAGTACATGGCCGTGACCCCCTGGGGCGACCTGTACCCCTGCCACCAGTTCGTGGGCGACCCCAAGTACCTGATGGGCGACATCTGGAAGGGCGTCACCAACACGGCCGTGCGGGATGAGTTCAAGCACTGCAACGCCTATGCCCGCAAGGAGTGCAAGGACTGCTGGGCCAAGCTGTATTGCTCCGGCGGCTGCGCTGCCAACTCTTATCATGCCACCGGCAGCATTACCGGTGTGTACGAGTACGGCTGTGAGCTGTTCAAGAAGCGCATGGAGTGCGCCATCATGATCAAGGTGGCGGAAAACCAGGAACTGGCTGCTCAGGGCATCGAGGTGCCCATTGAGCTGGGTTCCACCTGCAACGCCTGCGCAGACGGCGAAGCCTGCGAATAAGCATGGACACACCCATCGTGGATTTTGTGCGCGGCTATGCACAGTCCGGCACCTCCCGCCTGCACATGCCCGGCCACAAGGGCCAGAGCCTGTTAGGCTTTGAGCCGCTGGACCTGACCGAGATCCGGGGCGCCGACGAGCTGTACGAGCCGGAAGGCATCATTGCCCAAAGCGAAGCAAACGCTACCCGGCTGTTCGGCACACAGCACACCTATTACAGCACCGAGGGCTCGTCCCAGTGCATCCGGGCCATGCTGTGTCTGGCACTGCAGGCAGCACCCCGCACTGGAAAACGTCCGGTACTGCTGGCGGCCCGCAACGCGCACAAAGCCCTGCTGTACGCTGCCGCGCTGCTGGACTTCGACATCCGGTGGCTCTGGCCTGCGGCAGAGAATGCCGGGGCGCTGTGCAGCTGCCCCATCTCCGCACAGATGCTGACAACAGCGCTGCAGGAGCTGACCGGGCAAGGGAGTACCCCCTTTGGGGTCTACGTCACCAGCCCGGATTATCTGGGCGGAATGCAGGACATCCGGGCCTTGTCGGCTGTGTGCGACACCTTTGGGATGCCGCTGCTGGTGGACAACGCCCACGGGGCCTACCTGCGCTTTCTGCCCGGAGAGTCGCTGCACCCCATCGCACTGGGGGCTGCCATGTGCTGCGATTCGGCCCACAAGACCCTGCCGGTGGTCACCGGCGGAGCATATCTGCATCTGGGGGAGAACGCCCCGGTGCAGGAGGAAGCTGCAGTGCGCGGTGCACTGGCCCTGTTCGGCTCCACCAGCCCGTCCTACCTGATCCTGCAGTCGCTGGATGCCTGCAACCGGGTATTGGCAGAAACCTACCCTGTGGGGCTGCAGCGGTGCTGTGCCCGGCTTGCCGCTCTGCGCGGGGAGCTGAACGCGGCGGCGCAGGCGGCGGGCTGCCCGGTGCCGCTGGCATTGGACGGCCCGGGCCGGGAACCGCTGAAGCTGACGCTGGACGCTGCGGCCCTTGGCATGACCGGCACCGCGCTGGCGGATGCCTTGCGCGGCGGGCAGCTCGAGTGTGAATATGCCGACCCGCGTTATGTGGTGCTGATGTTCACCCCCTGCAACCCACCGCAGGACTATGCGCGCCTGCGCACGGTGCTCCGGCAGTGTCTGCACGGCCTGCCCGCAGCGGGTGGGCTCCTGCAGCCGGAAGAGCTGGCTGGGGAATTCGTGGCACTGGCACAGCAGGCGCGGGCCCATTGTACCATCCGGCAGGCAGTGTTTGCCCCGCAGGAGCGCATCCCGGTGCAGCAGGCGCTGGGCCGCATTTGCGCGATGCCCACGGTGTCCTGCCCGCCGGCCATCCCCATCGCGGTGAGCGGGGAAGAGATCACCCCGGCGGCACTGGAATTGATGCAGCGCTATGGCGTGACAGAAGTCTCAGTTCTGCGCAGATAAACAAAAAACAAACGGCACGATGCAGCGATGCACCGTGCCGTTTTTCTATGAAAAGAGCTTTATTCGTTCTCGTCGGATGCGGCTTCCATGGCGTTGAACCGCTTCAGGAAGCTGTGCTCCACACCCTCGGATTTGTAGCCGGGCATGGTGTCCAGCGCCACCGCATGGATGCTGCGGAAGATGCTGTTCTCGATGTTGGGGTTGTCGCGCTTGAGGCGGCGCAGCAGGGTCTTGACCTCCTGCCGCTTGGAACCACCGCCGCCGTTGTCGCACATGGTGCAGTTCTCGGTAAAGCGGCAGGCGCACTGGATGAACTCCAACTCGTTGTAGCGCTTCCAGGCCAGAATATCCTCTTCATGGATGCAGTACATGGGCCGGATGAGGGTCATGCCGGGGAAGCTGGTGCTGTGCAGTTTGGGCGGCATGGCCTGCAGCTGAGAACCGTAGAACATGCTCATGACGGTGGTCTCGATCACATCGTTGAAGTGATGCCCCAGCGCGATCTTGTTGCAGCCCAGCTCCTTGGCCTTGCTGTACAGGTGGCCGCGGCGCATCCGGGCGCAGAGGTAGCAGGGGTTCTTGTCGGTGTTGTTGGCCACGGCAAAGATGTTGCTCTCGAAAATGGTCACCGGGATGTGCAGCAGCGCGGCGTTGGACTCGATCTTCTGGCGATTGATCTCGTTGTAGCCGGGGTCCATGACCAGAAACACCAGCTCAAAGGGCACGTCGCTGTGGCGCTGCAGTTCCTGCATGAGCTTGGCCATCAACATGGAGTCCTTGCCGCCGGAAATGCACACGGCAATGCGGTCGCCGGCCTGCACCAGCTCGTAGCGCTTGACCGCCACGATGAAGGGAGTCCACAGTTCTTTGCGATATTTTTTGATGATGCTGCGTTCGATCAGCTGATAGGGTTCCAGAGTTTTTTTCATGGGTCACCTCGTTTTACGGTTGGGTCAGAGTGCGGTAGCAGGCATCGAAAGCCTGTAAAAATCCGGTGATCTCCTCATCGGTGGTCCGGTGGCTCAGGCTGATGCGCCAGGAGGAAAGAGCGTTGCGGCGGTCGCGGCTCACGGCGAACACGGCCCGGGAGGGCAGGCCGTCGGACGAGCAGGCCGACTTGACCGAGACGCACACGCCATGCGCATCCAGCTCCCGCTGGAACACGGTGCCCTTTACGTCCTTCACGCTCAGGTTCAAAATCTGCGGCACGGCGGCTTCTGGGCTGTTGATGCGCACTTTGGGGTAGTTTGCCAGTTCGGTGCGCAGGCGGGCGTTCAGGCTGCGCACCCGCTCCACCCGCTCCGGCAGCTCGGTCATGGCCTTGTCCAGTGCCAGCGCCAGCGAGCAGGCCAGCGCCACGGTGGGGGTGCCGCTGCGGTAGATGGTGGTGCTTTCGCCGCCGTGGATGAGCGGTTCCAGCGCGAGGCCCCGCCGCTTGACCAGCACACCGATGCCGTTCAGCCCGTAGAATTTGTGGGCGGTCAGGCTCAGGGTGTCGATGCCCTCAAAAGAGGGAAGCGGCAGTTTGCCCACGGCTTGGGTGGCGTCTACATGCAGGTGGCAGTGGGGATAGTCCTTTAAAAGTGCGGCGATCTCGGCCACCGGCTGCACCACGCCCAGTTCGCTGTCCACGGCGGTGACGGCCACCAGAATGGTGTCCGGCCGCAGCAGCTCCCGCAGGTGGGCAAGGTCCACCGTGCCGTCCTGTTTGATGTCCACAAGGTCGATCTCGTACCCCTGTTCCTGCAGGGCAGTCAGCGTGCCGCTGACCGAGGAGTGCTCCAGCGGGGTGGAAATGATGTGTTTGCCGTGGTGACGCTCCAGCCGGGCGATGCTCTTCAGCGCAAAATTGTTGGCCTCGCTGGCACCGGATGTATAAATGATCTCCGCCGGCTGCACATGAAGGCTGCGGGCAATGCTCTGCGTGGCCTCGTCGATGGCGGCTTTGGCGGCGGCACCGGCCTGATGGCGGGAGTTCGCGTTGCCGGGGCAGCTGCGCTCCACCGCACAGAAGCGTTCCAGCACGGCCTCATCCACCGGCGTGTTGGCAGAATAGTCCAGATAGATCATAGATCCTCCTGATCTTGTTCGGTATACAGATTATAATAGTAGGTAATATTATAGTGCGCTTTGGACCGGAATGCAAGAAAATTGGCAAAAAAGGTTGCGGGGCAGGCAAAAGTCTGCTATACTGTCCAGTAAAGCCTGCCCGGCGGCCCGGTTTGGGGTGCGGGCGGACAGGCTTCTGGCCGGAACGGTTCCGGCGGTTTGGAAGACCCGGACGAAAGGAGAGAGCGGTATGCCGAATATGCATCGACTGCGCTGTTCTGTTTTTATTTTTCCGGGCGTCATTATTGTTCCCAATTCAGGAGGCACTGCCGTTCACCGCGGCAATGCCTCTTTTTTTGGGTCGATGCAGGAGGTATACAAAATCCATGAGTAAACAGATCGATTACTCCAAGGGCATTTACGACGCGCGCCAGCTGGGTGCGGGCCGGATGTTCATCCTGGGCGTGCAGCACATGTTCGCCATGTTCGGAGCCACCGTGCTGGTGCCGCTGCTCACCGGCCTGAGCGTTTCCACCACGCTGCTGTGCGCCGGTCTGGGCACGCTGCTGTTCCATCTGATCACCAAAAAGAAGGTCCCGGCATTCCTGGGCTCCTCCTTTGCCTACCTGGGCGGTTTCTCCATCGTGGCTCCCATGCTGGCTGATGCAGACGGCAACCTGACCGTGGTCAACACCAAGATGCTGCCCTACGCCTGTGCCGCCGTTGCCTTCTCCGGCCTGGTGTACCTGGTGGCCAGCCTGCTGATCTCCACCTTCGGCATCCGCCGCATCATGCGGTTCTTCCCCCCGGTGGTCACCGGCCCCATTATCATCTCCATCGGCCTGATCCTGGCTCCCTCTGCTATCAAAAACTGCCAGACCAACTGGCTGCTGGCCTTTGTGGCGCTGGGCGTGGTCATTATCTGCAACATCTGGGGTAAAGGCATGGTCAAGATCCTGCCCATCCTGATCGGTGTGCTGGTGTCCTACGCGGTGGCTCTGGTCACCGGTGCCGTGGACTTCCAGAAGATCGCCGACGCGGCCTGGTTCGGCATCCCCCTGCACAAGGAGGCCATGGGTCTGTTTGCCATTGACGGCAGCCCGGAGTTCATCAGCGCTCTGTTCACCATCATCCCCATCGCACTGGCTACCATGATGGAGCATGTGGGCGATATCGCCGCCATCAGCGCCACCGTCGGCCACAACTATATCAATGACCCCGGCCTGAACCGCACCCTGCTGGGCGACGGTCTGGCCACCACCATGGCCGGCCTGCTGGGCGGCCCGGCCAACACCACCTACGGCGAGAACACCGGCGTGCTGGCCCTGAGCAAGATCTACGACCCGCTGGTCATCCGCATTGCCGCTGTGCTGGCCATCATCCTGAGCTTCAGCCCCAAGTTTGAGGCTGTCATCAACACCATCCCCACCGGCATCATCGGCGGCATCAGCTTTGTGCTCTACGGCATGATCTCCGCCATCGGTGTCCGCAATGTGGTGGAGAACCGGGTGGACTTTACCAACAGCCGCAACCTGATCGTGGCCGCTGTCATTCTGGTGTGCGCCCTGGGCTTCAACTCGGTGGGCGGCGTCAGCTTTGCCATCGCAGGCGTTACCATCAACCTGTCCGGTCTGGCCATCGCTGCCATTGCCGGCATTCTGCTCAACGCCATCCTGCCCGGCAACGACTACGAGTTTGACGCTGCCGACGGCTCCGAGGCTGCTTCCAGCAGCAACCTGCAGGTCTGATCTCCCTACAATAAAATAGATGCGTCCGAGGAAACCCGGCAAAGCGCATAGTTTTCTGGCAAGGTTTTTAGTGACCTTGCCAGTTTTTTATAATTGAGAATAATTCTTAAAATTATACTTGACTAACTAGGAATTGTTCGCTATAATAGAGCCATGAGAAGGGCTGGTGAGTACCAACACCTGCACTTCGATTTCAAAATGAATCAATCAGAGAATGATGGAGGTCTGTTCTTATGAAGAAATATGTTTGCACCGTTTGTGGTTACATTGCTGAAGGCGAGATCCCGGCTCAGTGCCCTGTCTGCAAGGCTCCGGCCTCCGCTTTTGTGGAAAAGACCGGCAACACCTATGTGACCGAGCATGTGGTGGGCATCGGCAAGGCTGAGGGTGTGCCCCAGGAGATCGTGGACGGTCTGCGCGCCAACTTTGAGGGTGAGTGCAGCGAGGTCGGCATGTACCTGGCCATGGCCCGTGTGGCAGAGCGTGAGGGCTACCCCGAGATCGCCGAGGCTTACAAGCGCTACGCTTATGAGGAAGCTGACCATGCATCCCGCTTTGCCGAGCTGCTGGGCGAGGTCGTGACCGACAGCACCAAGAAGAACCTGATGATGCGTG